>NZ_VIFM01000480.1 GCF_006636215.1 Myxococcus llanfairpwllgwyngyllgogerychwyrndrobwllllantysiliogogogochensis
CCGTACGCTTCGCTCAACTCCCGCTCCAGCACTCCCACCGACCATCCGTCGAACACGATGTGATGCACCACCCACACCAACACGTGCTCCGCCTCCCCCACCCTCAGCACCTTCGCCCTCAGCAGCGGCCCCCGCTCCAGGTCGAACAGATGGCGCGCCTCCTCCTCCACTCGCGCCAGCACGCCCCCTTCCTCCACCTCCTCCACTCGCAGGCTGAACTCCACCGCCTCGTGGATTCGCTGCACCGGCCCGCCGTCCACTTCTCCGAACGTCGTCCGCAGTGACTCGTGTCGCCTCACCACCTCGCGGAACGCGTCCTCCAGTGCCTGCACATCCAGCCGGCCGCTCAGCCGTCGCGCGAAGGGGACGTTGTAGGAAATCCCTCCCGCGTCGAGCTGCGAGGTGAGCCAGAGCCGCTGCTGCGCGAAGGACTGCTCCACCACGCCACCATGCGGCTGGTGCGTCAGGGGTGGCGGCTGCGCGCCATGGTTTTCCTCCAGTCGCTCCGCGAGCCGCGTCACGGTGGGAGACTCGAACAGGACTCGCACGGGCAGCTCGCGGCCAAGCACCTCGCGCAACCGCGACACAGCCCGTGTCGCCAGCAGGGAGTGTCCCCCCAGTTCGAAGAAGTGGTCCTCCACGCCCATCCGCGAGAGGCCCAACAACGGCGCCAGCACATCGGCCACCACCTGCTCCATCGCCGTGCGCGGTGCCACGTACTCACCTCGCGCGTCCTCCGCTCGCGGTGATGGCAGCGCCGTCCTGTCCAGCTTCCCGTTCACTGTCAGGGGGAAGGCCGGCAGCGGGACGAAAGCCGAGGGCACCATGTACTCGGGCAGCCGTGCCTGCGCGTGCGTGCGCATCGCCTGGGGCGTCAGCGCCACTCCCACGGAGGGCACGAAGTACGCGACGAGCCACCGACCTCCGGGCCCATCGTCCCGGGCCAGCACCGCCACCTCACGCACCTCGGGATGCGCGGCGAGCGCGGCCTCCACCTCGCTCAACTCGATGCGAAAGCCTCGGAGCTTCACCTGACCGTCCAGCCTGCTGGCGAACTCGAGCGTCCCGTCGCGCAGGAAGCGCACCCGATCTCCCGTGCGGTACAGCCGGGCTCCCGGCTCCGCGCTGAAGGGATGCGGCACGAAGCGCTCCGCGGTCAGCTCGGGCCGGCGGAGATAGCCCCACGCCAGTCCATCGCCCCCTGTGTACAGCTCGCCCCACACGCCCACCGGCACCAGCTCCAGGGCCGCGTCCAGCACGTAGACGCTCGTGTTGGAGATGGGCCGACCGATGGACACCGACGTGCCGACTCGCGCCGGGTCCGTGAGCCGATGGGTGGTGGTGAAGGTGGTGTTCTCCGTGGGGCCATAGCCGTTGACCACGCTTCCACCCCGCGCCAGCCGCGCGCGGACGGCTCCGGGCGACACCACGTCACCTCCCGTGAGGACCTGACGCACGCTCGCCAGGGACTCGGGCCGGGTGGCCATCACCTGCTCGAAGAACGCGGAGGTGAGCCACAGCGCGGTGACGCCATGGCGCGACAGCGCGCCCTCCAATTCCTCAATCGAAGGCGAGTGCTCGGAGAAGACGACCAGCCGTCCTCCGTTGAGCAACGGGCCCCACAGCTCCAGCGTGGCCGCATCGAACGAGATGGGCGCCAGTTGGAGGAAGACCTCCCCTGCTCCCAGCTCGGCGAAGTGAGAGCCCTTCACCAGTCGCACCACGGCCCGGTGTGGAATGCACACGCCCTTCGGCCTTCCCGTGGAGCCGGAGGTGTACATCACGTACGCCAGCGCCTCCGGTGGGACGGGCACGCCCGGCGCCTCGTCGTCCTCCGAGCCAGCCGGCTCCGATGAAAACTCCAGCGGCAGGATGTCCACGGCCATGGCGGGGAGCCGCGAGCGCAACGAGGGCTGGACCAGCAGCACCTGGAGCCCCGCGTCCTCGCACATGAAGGCCAGCCGCTCGACGGGATACGACGGGTCCAGCGGCACATACGCCCCGCCGGCCTTGAGGATGCCAAGCGTCGCCACCACCATCTCCAGCGAGCGCCGCGTGAACAGCCCCACGCGACTTCCGGCCACCACACCCCGCTGCCGCAGCAGCCGCGCGAGCTGCCAGGCCCGCCGATTCAGCTCGGCATAGGTCAGGTGCGCGCCCTCGAACTCCACCGCGACGGCGTCGGGCGTGCGCGCCACCTGCGCCTCGAACACCTCGTGGATGCTCGCCTCGCGGGGATACTCCGTCCGCGTGTCATTCCACGCCACCAGGAGCTGCTCACGTTCGCTGGCGCTCAGCAGGGGCAGCTCCGAGACGCGCTGCTCGGGATGAGCCACCACCGACTCGAGCAACCGGACGTAGCGCTCCGCCAGTTCCGTCACCGTCTCTTCATCGAAGAGGTCCGTGTTGTATTCCCAGTACGTCACCAGCCCTCGGGGCGTCTCCCGCGCGAACAGGGTGAGGTCGAACTTCGACACGCCCGGCTCCAGCGGAAGGTCCGAGACGTCCGCGCCTTCGAGCGCCAACGCCGAGGCCGGCGCGCCTTGGAGTACGAAGGCCACCTGGAAGAGGGGCGAGCGACTCAAGTCCCTCCCCGGCTGGAGCGCGTCCACCAGTTGTTCGAGCGGCAGCTCCTCGTGCGCGAACGCACCCAGGCACGTGCGCCGCACCCGCTTGAGCAACTCCTGGAACGACACATCCTCGACGCGTGCTCGCAGCGCCAGCATGTTCGCGAAGAAGCCGATCATCCCCTCCAGGTCCCTGGAGCCGCGTCCCGCGAAGGGAGAACCGACGACGATGTCCCGCTGTCCGCTGTAGCGCGACAGCAACGCCTGGAACCCCGCCAGCAGCGTCATGTACAGCGTCACCCCTTCCTTCCGACTCAGCTCGCGCAGGGGGCCCTCCAACGCCTCGAGCGGGGCCATCCACTTCAAGGCTCCGGCGAACGTCTGCACCGCGGGCCGCGGGCAGTCCGTCGGCAGCTCCAGCACCAGCGGCGCTCCCGCGAGCTCCTCCTTCCACCACGCCAACTGCTTCTCCAGCACCTCCCCCTTCAGCCACTCCCGCTGCCACCTCGCGTAATCCGCGTACTGCACCCTGTCTCTTATACAC
>NZ_VIFM01000481.1 GCF_006636215.1 Myxococcus llanfairpwllgwyngyllgogerychwyrndrobwllllantysiliogogogochensis
CGCCACGACCATCCCGTCCAGATCGAACGGGCGACCCAGGAGCCGGCACGCGGCGGACACGCGCCCCTCGAGGATGTACTCACGCACCCGTGAGGACGAGGCCACCACCCCGTCCACCGTGACGGGCGTCACCACATGGACGCGGGCACCCCGCCGGGACGCCGCCTCGCGCAGCGTCTCCACGTTGCCCGCGCGCGCCACGCCGTAGGTGAAGTCGCTGCCCACCACCACGTGCGCCACGCCGAGCGCGTCGAAGAGCGTGGCCTCGAAGTCCGCGGGGCCCGTGCGCGCATAGTCACGCGAGAAGGCCTGCACCACCGTGGCCTCCAGCCCCAGGTCGGCGAGCAGCTCCAGGCGGCGGGGCAGCAAGGTAATCAGCTTGGGCGCAAGGTCTGGCTGGAGCACCTTGCCCGGGTGGGGGTTGAAGGTGAACGCCGCGGGGGAAGCGTGCTTGCGCGCCTCCGCGAAGAGGGCCTGGTGGCCCACGTGCACCCCGTCGAAGTTGCCCAGGGCGAGCGCTCGGCCGATCAGCGCCCGGCCCGCCTCCGCCACCGACTGGAAGACCTTCATCCCTCCCCTATACCAGTGTTTTTCCCTGGCCAGACCCCGCTCGGCCGTGGTTGGAGCGCCCTCCTCATGCCACGCCCCCGCTTGCTGCCAGACCCCGTCGGCCTCCACCTCATCGCCCAGGAGACCCCTCCGGACTGGGACGCCGAGTTCGGCTTCCCGGGCCCCCTGGAGCTCGAAATCGGCTCCGGCGCCGGGGGCCACGCGCTGGAGTACTGCCGCCGCAACCCCACCATCCGCTTCGTCGCCTTCGAGTGGCGCAAGAAGTACGCGCGCGACACCCAGGAGCGCGCCCAGAAGGCCGGGATGAAGAACCTGCGCGTCGTCGAGTCCGACGCCCGCTTCGCCGTCCCCCGCATCTTCGCGGCCGGCTCGCTCTCCGCCATCCACCTCCAGTTCCCCGACCCCTGGTGGAAGCGCGCCCACGCCAAGCGCGCCGTCGTGCAGCCGGACTTCGCCGCCCTCCTGCTCACCAGGCTCGCCCCCGGCGGCCGCTTCGACATGCGCACCGACGTCGAGGACCGCGCCCACAACATGCTCTCCATCCTGGAATCCGTGGGTTTCCACAACCCCTTGGGTTCCGGTGTTTTCCATCCGTATGACCCGGAGGAGGTGCCCTCGACGCGTGAGCGGCGGTATCTCACCTCGGGAGAGCCGGTGTACCGGGCCCGCCTCGTCAAACCCGCCTGAGCCTCCGAAAGACGGGGACTTACCCTACCCCTTGGCTTCCTGGAGTCGGCGGGAGACAATCACAGGCATTCTGGCAGCGCGGGATGATTGCACTGGGGGCGCAACCGCATGGCGGAGGGTGACAGGAAGAGGACGCCGGAGGTAGCCCGGCGGACTGGGGCAGGCGGCGAGCTGAGCGGCCGGACGGTGCTCATCGTCGATGACGATCCATCGCACGTGGCGCATGTGCGCGAGGGGCTGGCGCCGCGGGGGTACGTCTTCAAGGAAGCCCATGACGGCACACAGGCGCTGTCGGCCATTCGCGAGGCGAGGCCGGACCTCATCTTGATGGACGTGGAGATGCCGGGACTGGGCGGCGTGGAGGTGTGCCGCATCATCAAGGCGAACTCCGGGGAGGAAGGCTTCGGCTTCATCCCGGTGATTCTGATGACGGCGCGGCAGGCGGCGGGAAAGGTGGAGGGGCTGGAGCTGGGGGCGGACGACTACCTGGTGAAGCCCTTCGACATGTTGGAGCTGTCGGCGCGGGTGAAGTCGATGCTGCGGCTCAAGGCGCTCCAGGACGCGCTGGTGGAGAAGAACCGGGAGCTGGACAAGGCCAACAAGGAGCTGGCGCGGCGACGCGAGGAGCTCCTGGCGCTCAGCCGGACGGACGCGCTCACGGGGCTGTTCAACCGGCGCTGCTTCGAGGAGCGCCTGAGCGACGAGTTCGCACGCTCGCGGCGCTACCAGTCCCCCCTGTCGCTGGTGATGCTGGACATCGACCACTTCAAGCGCATCAACGACACCTTCGGCCACCCCTTCGGGGACCAGGTGCTCAAGGCGGTGGCGCAGACGACGCGCTCGCGGCTGCGCGAGGTGGACGTGCTGGCGCGTTATGGCGGGGAGGAGTTCATCGCGTTGTTGCCGGAGACGGCGACGGCGGACGCGCTCAAGGTGTGCGAGCGCGTGCGCGAGGCCATCGCCGGCCTGCGGGTGGAGCACGTGGGCGTGGACGGGAAGCGGCAGGAGGTGCGACTGACGGCGTCGCTCGGCGTGGCGACGGTGCCCTCGGAAGACCTGGGGAGCGCGGAGGAGCTTCTTCGCGCGGCGGATGCGGGGCTCTACGCGGCCAAGGGAGCGGGGCGCAACCGTGTCCAGCAACACGTTCCGTGAGACGGACGCACCCAAGGCTTTCCCCCGGCGCCGCTTTGACCTAAACCCCACGTCCATGCGCCTGACCGCGACGATGCCCTGGTTGCTGGCCCTGCTCCTGGTGGGCGTGGCCGGCTGCAACCAGCCCCGCTTCGGCACACCGCAAGATGCGTATACGTCCTTCCACCGTTTGGTGAAGCGCGGCGAGTTGCGCGCGGCCTGGGGCGCATTGTCCCAGCCCACCCAGACGGCCCTGACGAAGCGGGCCCAGGCGGTGAGTGACGCCTCCGGGGGCGCGGTGAAACCCGAGCCCCTGGGCCTCTTCTTCGCGAATGTCCCCCCTCCTCCGGATGTTACGGAGGTCTCCCTGGTCCGGGAGGCGGGCGACGAGGCGACCGTGCTCGTTCGCTCGTCAGGCAGCACCCACGAGGTCCGGATGGTCCGAGAGCCGTCTGGGTGGAAAGTGGACCTCTCAGCCTCCCTCCAGCCGTGAAGCCGGGCATGCTCGGGCTCCTCGCATCAGGTAACGTACGACTGTGAACGATCGGAAGACACGGCGGGTGGTTCCCGCGGTCGAAGTCATCCGGCGGCCGGCCTCGACGCCCGGCAGCGCCGCCCAGACTCCGTCCCCCTTGGAATCCGCCCCTCCGGCGCCCACGCCGCGCCCCACGCCCACGCCCCGGCCCACCGCCGGCACGGCG
>NZ_VIFM01000482.1 GCF_006636215.1 Myxococcus llanfairpwllgwyngyllgogerychwyrndrobwllllantysiliogogogochensis
CTCCCCACGCGCCACCCTCACCAGGACGACCGCCCCACCCGGCAAGCAAGTGGGCCTCAAGGTCGGAGCGCGCCACCACGATCGCCATCGCATCCAGGTGCGCGAGCGTCATCGAAGGCGCGTGACCTCCCGCTCGCCCCCAGTCATGGACAGCGGACAGGGCCAGCGTGTACCGCCCTCCCTTCTCGGGCTGGCCGAAGAAGATGTGCTCTACGTCCAGGGAGAACTCCGCCCCCACCAACCGCGCCCCCAGCACGTCTGACGCGAAGGCTTGGGTGTAGAGCGGGCCAGCCGTGCCAGTGAAGATGCCTCCGGCCGGGTGGTAGTTCGGATTGGTCCGGTTGGAGTAGCGGCGGACCAGATGCCCGGAGAGGAGCTTGTGTCCCTCCAGCGGGCCGAACCAGACGCCCACGGGCGCGTCGTCCGAACCCAACAGGAGGCCGCGAATGAGCTGCCCCCAGTCCGAGAGCGTGTCCCAGTCCTCGCGACGCACGAGCGCCCCGCCGTCATTCCCACCCCACATCCGGAAACGAATCGGAGCCCCCAGGTTGAAGCCGAACTCGGGGCCGCCGTCGAGGATGAAGGTGGGTTCAACCTGGATGAAGCCTTCGTCATCGCCCACGCCAGCGCGAGGCAGAAGCGCCAGCGTCGTGGCCTCCAGGCGCATCCAGTAGTGCCACTCGCGAGCGGCTGGTTCGGGGGGAGGGACTGACGGAGCTTCCTCGGAAACTGGAGGCTCCGAGGCCCATCCCGTCATGGGTAGCAGCAGCGCGAACAGCAGCGCGGCCAGACAATTTCGCTTCCTGTGCATACACGCCTCCTGTGCGTGCCCCGGAATGAGGCACGAAGAACACACGTCTCCCGGTCGGCTTGAGCGGCTCGCGCCGTGCCGGTGGTGAATCAGCGGTGGTGAGGGGAAGAGGTGCCGCCGCTACGCGGTCGGCTGCTTCGTCAACGTGCGACGGCGCGGACCGGCACCGGGCTCCGTTGGCACTTCATCCGGGTTGCGCGAGCCAAACGACGCTCGCCGCGCGCCCCGGGGTGAGGCTGAATCCGTCGTGGGCTCGGAGCGACTCCACACCTCAGTGACAGGGGGCGTGATGCCGCCTTCGTCGCTCGGCAACTCGAAGTCCCAGAGTCCCTCGCTGGCCTCCCCGAGCGCATGCTGGGCCTCCTGCAATGCCTCCTCGCGCGTGTACCCGCCCAGCCGCGCCAACTGTGAGCGCAGGACAAGCTCCAACTCGGCCGCCGTCCCGAAGCGCTCGGCGGGGTTGCGGCGCAGCAAGGTGTGCAGGATGTCCCTGAGCGGCACCGAGAGCCCTTGCGCCGCCTGCTCGACATCCTCAGAGCCGTAGGCCATGGCGCACCAGATGGCGTCCTCCGCGAACGCTGGCAGCTCCGTCACCACCGAGGCCACCGAGGCCGCGAGCGCCTGCTGTCGCGCCTCTTTCGACAACCGCGCCTCCACCTCTTCGATGCGGACGTGGCCAGGGTCGTAGAGGTGGCGCCCCGTGGCGAACTCCAGCAACGTCAGCCCCAGGGAGAACAGGTCCGCGCGGGCGTCCACCACCTCGCCCAGCAACACCTCGGGTGCCGAGTAGAGGACTTCCCCTTGGGGACGCGGCAGGGACGTGGCCAACCGTCCCAAGAGACGAGAGAGGGCCACGCCAAAATCCGTCAGTCGCACTTCGCCGTGTGGCCCCAGGCGGATGCGCGCGGGGTTCACGTCCCGGTTGACGATGCCGAGCGCGAAGCCCGCGTCATCAGCGAGCGTGTGGGCGTAGGCCAGGGCCGCCGCGACCTCCGCGCCCACGTAGAGAATGAATGCCTCGGAGAAGTAGCGGCCGCGCGCCTGGGCAACGGCCAACAGCGTGTTGAGTGACAGCCCTTCGACGTTCTCCATCGCCACGCACAGGCCCATCTCCGACTCGAAGAGGCCATGGACGCACGCGATGCTCGGATGGTGAAGATACTGGGCGAGCCGGACCTCTTCCTCCAGGCGAATCCGGGTGCGCTGGTACTTCTCCGTCACCTCCGCTGCTTTCGGCAGGGGCAGGCACTTGAGCACCACGCATTCCCCCAGGCCCTTGGGCGTGCGGGTCTGCGCGAGGAGGATTCGCTCACCAACGCGGCCCTCTCCCAAGTCCCTGAAGAACTCGTAAGAGGTGTCGCCGTTCGTGAATAGGACAACGCTCCCGGCAGGCCGAGAGTCAGACGGATTGAACATGGGCGGGAAGCTCCGAGTGCCCGCGCGAGAGGGATTCGCGCAAAGGCAGACTCAAGGTACTGCCGGCCCTTCCAGACCTGAACGACCTGACAGGTCTAAAAAGATAGAATCATCATTCACCCTGAGTGAACCGGAAAGGGCCTGAATTGCAAACTCCCTTTACGCTCTCCGAGGGAAACTAGGGCCAGCGCTCGACGGGATAGGCAGTGCGACTTCGCCCCACCACTACGGCCCCGGGCTTGGACTCCTCTTCCTTTTCAACGTACCCCCGCTTCCCCAAGACGATGCACACCGGCACAGTGCGGCCATCGGGGAGGTGCGCCTCTGTGTAGCGCCCCACGAGGAATTCTCCGCCTGTCCAGAGGTAGCCCGAGAGCAGGGTTCCTTCTGGAAGTCCCTTCAAGCGACTGATGCGCACGACGCCAGTCACAGGGCCATCGGAGTAGACGCCCGGTTCGCTTTGAGCGCCGGGCTGTCGATTGTCCAAGGTCAGAACCATTCCGTCGCCCGGTTCCAAACGCAGCCCCCGCTTGTTCGCCCTGTTGAACATGGCGTCGCGTGCATCGGAGGGGCAATCACCGGACTCAGGCCGAACCTGGGCGCCGGGGCAGCCGAGGGAGAGTGCAGCGGCAGCAGTCGCGCCCGCGCACGTCTTGAGGAACCCGGTCCACGGCGATGGGGGCCAGCTCGGACGGGAGGCCAGGGCCTTCGGCTTCCTGGAGGTGGACTCGGCGGGAGGGGGCATCGGAACGGGAGCGCGCTTCACGGGAGAGCTTTCTTTCTCGACAGGTGCAGGAGGGGGCAACGCTACCCCAGGGGATGACGCCAGGGG
>NZ_VIFM01000483.1 GCF_006636215.1 Myxococcus llanfairpwllgwyngyllgogerychwyrndrobwllllantysiliogogogochensis
GCTGGGGGGGATGCGGACATGGAGGCACCACATGAGGATGGCCCCAGGCCCAGTCCGTCCAACGACCCTCGAGGCGCCGCCCTCGCCCAGGGTGCTGTGGGTCGGCGTGGCCGGGGAGGCGTGGCTGGCACTGTCGCGCGCGGCCCGGGCACTGGGCTGTGAGCCGGTGCAGGCCTCGGCGCCTGGCGCGGTGAGCCTGGAGCTGTCGCGAGCGCGGCCCCGGTTGGTGCTGGTGCACTGGCGCCAGGTGAGCGAGCGCGGCCCCGGAGGACTGGGCGGCCTCAAGTCCCGCGTGGGTGCGTCCGGTGCGCCGGTGGTGCTGGTGGCGGAGCCGGAGACGCCCGCCGAGGTGCTGGAGGCCGCGGACGCGGAGGGCGTGGAGGACTGCCTGCTGGCGCCGGTGGGCGAGGCGGCGGTGCGCGCGCGGCTGGCCACGCTTCTGGGCGCCCGTCCCCCGCCTGTCACGAGCGAGCGTTACAGCCCGCGCGTGGTGCTGCTCGCCGGAGGCGCGGGAGGCGCGCGCACGTGGGCGGGGCTGGGCTCGCTGTTGGAAGTCAGTGGCCACCACCTGCTGTACAGCGCCACGGTGGAGGGCGCCGCAGCGCGGGTGGAGGAGCACGGCTCCGCCCCCCACCTGCTCATCGCCGTCGGTGATGGGGCCCGGGGCGGGGTGTGGGCGCGCTCGGGCACGGCCGCTCGCGCGTTGCTGGAGGGCGTGCCCTCGCTGACGGTGACACCCGCGGAGAGCGGGCGCGCGGCGACGCTGCTGCCGCGCATCCACGCGATGCTGGGGCGCGAGGGCGCGTCGCTGCGGGTGGAGGAGCGGGTGCCCTTCTGCTGCCCGGTGGAGTTCGGCGAGGGAGGGCCCCAGGGGCTGGCCTGGACGTCGGGCGTGTCCTTCGCGCTGAGCCCGGGGGGCCTCTTCGTGCGCACGCTGGTGCCGGCGCGGCCCGGGGCGGCGGTGACGTTGCGCATCCACCTGCCCACCACGGGCGAGCGGCTGGAATCCCACGGCGTGGTGGCGTGGGCCAACCCCTTCGCGCCGCGCGACGGGCTGTGTTGTCCCCATGGCATGGGTGTGCGGTTCATGGGCATGGGCCCGCCGCGCTTGATGCACCTGCGCCAGCTCTGTCAGGCCACGGCCTCGCCCTGAAGGCGCGGGCCCGGGAGGCGCTTCGCCATGCGACGCAAGAAGGTCCTCCTCGTCGATGACTCGCACACGGTGCTGATGCTGCACCAGATGATGATGGTGGAGCGCGGCTTCGAGACGCTCATCGCCCGCGACGGGCTGGAGGCGCTGGAGCGCGTGCGGGACGAGGCGCCGGACCTGGTCGTGCTCGACATCCTGATGCCGAACCTGGACGGCCTGGAGACGTGCCGGGCGCTGCGCGGGCGCGAGCCCACCCGCCACACGCCCATCATCCTGTGCAGCACGCGCATGGAGCCGGACTGCGTGCAGGCGGGCTTCGAGAGCGGCTGCACCGACTACCTCACCAAGCCCTTCGCGGGCTCGGAGCTGGCGGCGCTTCTGAATCGCTACTTGGGCTCGGAGCGGGGCACGCGCGGGGGGGACTGACCGGGAGGCCGCGCCGGCAGCGAGCGGCGGGGCAGCGTCACCATGAACGTCGTGCCCTCTTCCTCGGTGGAGCTGACCTCGATGCCGCCGCCGTGCGCCTGGACGATTTCCCGGACGATGTAGAGGCCCAGGCCGTAGCTCATCTTCAGCGTGCGCGTCGTCTGCGGGCCGCTGCGGAAGGGCTCGAAGAGGTGGGGCAACAGGTGCGCGGGGATGGGGCGCCCGCCGTTGTGGACCTCCAGCACCAGCTTGTTGGCCCGAGCCACGCGCGCCACCAGCTTCACGGGGGTGTCCGCGGGGCCGAACTTGAGCGCGTTCTCCAGGAGATTCGAGGCCACCTGGCCCAGCCTGTCCGGGTCCCACATGCCCTGCGTGTTGCCCTTGTGCTCCACCTCGATGACGCGCTCGGGATAGGCCACGCGGAACTCGTGGGCCACGCGCTCCACCAGGTCCTTGAGGTCCACCGGCCGGGGCTCAATCGCCACGCCACCCATCAGCCGCGTGCGCGTGAAGTCCAGGAGCAGGCGGGTGAGCCGTTCAATGCGCACCGCCGCGGTGGCGATGCGCTGGCTGGTGCGCCGGGCGTCCTCGGCCGTGCCGGACTCCGCCATGACGCGCGACCAGTTCATGATGGCGCCCAGCGGGCTGCGGATGTCGTGGCTGACGATGCCCATCAGCTGCTCCTGGAACTCGGAGTGCCGGCGCGCCTCCTCTTCCGCCCACTTGCGCTGGGTGATGTCGCGGCTGATGCCGAACAGCCCCACCACCTTGCCGTCCGCGTCGCGCAGCACGCCCTTGGTGGACAGCCACACGCGAGGGCCCTCGACGCCCGGCTGCCCGTCCTCGTAGGTGACGGTGCGGCCGAAGGCGAGCACCTCCCTGTCGTTGGCGGCGTTGACGCGCGCCACTTCGGGCGCGAACAGCTCGTGGTCCGTGCGGCCCACCATCTGCGAGATTTCGTAGCCCACCGCGCGCGCGCCCGCGTTGTTGATGAGCTGGTAGCGGCCCTCCAAATCCTTCGTGTAGACGGCGTCCGTCGTGCCCTCGTGGATGGCGCGGAACACCTCGCTGGCGCGCCGCAGCTCCTCGCGCACCCGGTGCTCTCCGGTGATGTCGCGGCAGTGCACCAGCAGGCCCCCGGGCACCGCGCGCGCGCGCACGTCGAAGCACAGCTCCCGGTCCGGCCACTCGTGCTCGAAGCGCGTGGCGGCCTGCTGGGTGGCGGGCTGCTCGAAGCGCAGGTGGTCGCGCAGCTTCAAGAGGCCGGGGCACGCGCGGCGCACGTCATCTCCGGGCCCGGCGACGCCGTCCAGCAGCTCCGCCATGCGCGGGCTGACGTAGGTGAAGCGCCAGGCCGCGTCGAGCGTGAAGAAGGCGTCCGGCAGGCCCTCCAGGAGCGCATGGAGCGGTACGCCGGACGCCTCGGATTTCGCGGGCGGGGCCGGGGGACGCT
>NZ_VIFM01000484.1 GCF_006636215.1 Myxococcus llanfairpwllgwyngyllgogerychwyrndrobwllllantysiliogogogochensis
CCGTCACCCTCTCCGCCGCCCGAGCCCCCCGTGCCGAGCTGCGCGGAGATGAGCCCCAGCAACCCCTGGTTGAGCAGCGTCATCTCCTGCGCGTTCAACGGGTGCTGACCCAGCAGCAACGCCTGCACGTAGAGCATCTCCACCGACAGCTTCATCATGTTCCGGTCCGTCACCGCCGCCAGTCGCCGCACCACCGGGTTGTGCAGGTTGAAGCACAGTTGCGCCGGCTCGCCGCCCGCCGCCGCCATGACCCCCTCCAGCACGCTCGCGTAGAGGTCGTCGGACTCGTCCCGCGCGCGCTCGGCGTCACGTCGGAAGGCGCCCTCCTCGTCGGCGCTGTAGAGTGTGGGCACCTCCGCCGGGAAGAACTTCTTCACCACCACGCCGCAGTGGAACGGGGCCAGCACCTGCTCGGCCGTGCGCAACAGCGGGAAGACCGCGTCGCGCTCGTCCATCGTCAGCTCCTCGAAGCTCTGCGGCAGGTCCGCCGCGGAGAAGGGTTCCACCTGCGCGCCCTCCACCACGTGCGGCAGCTTCTCCAGGAGCGCCGCGTCGTGCGTGTACGCCGCGTTGATGATGCACAGCCCCTGCGCCCCCGCCACGCGCGCCACCTGACGGAATCCGTCCAGCGTCGCCGTGAAGCGCACCACCGGGTAGGCGCGCCGGTACTCCGCCAGCGTCGTCACCCCCAGCGACGTCTCGAAGGGCAGCCAGCCAATCACCAGCCGGTAGAAGTCGTCATCGTCCAGCGCCAGGGCCTTGATGCTCAGCCCGTGCAGGCCAATCAGCCGCTGCAGCGCGCGCGGGTCCTCGTGCGCCAGGTCCACCAGGTACTTGCGCAGCCCGTGGCCCAGGGCCTCGCGCGCCTGGGCGAGCGCGCCGTCCTCGTAGAAGGACTCGCGGCTGGCGGTGGGGCGCAGCGCGTTGGCGTTCACCACGCACTTCACGAAGAACGCCCACTCCGGCAGCAGGTTCTCCGCGCTCTCCGACAAGAGCATGTGCTTCAGGTACACACGGTGCTTCTGCTTGGAGTTGAAGTGCGGAGAGGCCGGGAGCACGAAGGCCACCCCGTCCACGTCTCCCGCCTGCGAGCGCAGCGGGATGCAGTCGATGAAGTCCGTCTCGAAGACCTCTCGCCCGTACTCCAGCATCGCCTTGCGCCGCTCGCTCGCGCTCTCGTAGTCGCGGCGCCAGGGCGCGCCATCCAGGTCCAGCCGCTCCTGCTCCGCGCCCACGGTGAGCTGGATGGGGAAGGGCAGCAGGCCGCCGTAGTGACGACCGAGCTGGCGCAGCCGCTCCGGGGCGAACCACTCCACCATGTCCGCGCGAGCGACGAGGAACACCTGGGTGCCCGGCCGCTCCAGCGGGTGCTCGGATACCCGCACGGCATACGTGCCGTCGTGCCGGCCGCGCCACTCCAGCGTGCGTCCGTCCCCGCGCGCGGAGCGAGTCACCAGCAGCAACTCGTCGCAGACCATGAAGCACGACAGGAGGCCGATGCCGAACTGGCCGATGAAGTCCTTGCGCCGGTCTTCCAGGGCCTCGCGCTTGGAGGACTCGCCGATGGTGGCCAGGAAGCGGTGGATTTCTTCTTCCGTCAGTCCGACGCCGTCGTCGCTGAAGACGAGGGTGGGAGGCCCGCCGTCCTGTTTCTCCACCAACTCGAGGCGGACGGTGCCTTGGTGTTCCGGTTCCAGGTGCTGCCGGGCGCGGATGGCGTCGGTGGCGTTCTGGAGCAGCTCTCGGAGGTAGACGCCCGGGGAGCTGTAGAGGTGGTGGGACAGGAGGTCGATGACCCCGCGGAGGCTGACTTGGAATCGGTGGTCCACGGCTGTCCCGACGTTAGCCCAGGGGACGGCCCGGGCGGGGAAGGAACCTCCTGCGGTTTTCGAGATTGCGGCGACCCGGCCGCCGAGGCATCTGTCGCCCCAGGGGCAGGCGATTCACCCAGGCCCTTGAATGGCCGCCCGGACAGTGCCAAGCGGCGGCTCGGCCGGGGCGTGCCGTGAGGGCCCCCGGCGTCACGTCGTGATTTTTCGACCCGAGAGAGGACAACCATGCGGAACGAGCTCGTGGCAGTCGCGGTGGGTGCGCTGGTGACGTTCGCGGGGGTGGCCCAAGCACAGGGCGCTCCGGCGCAGGGCACCCCGGCCCAGGGCGCGGCGGCGCCGAAGAAGGCGGAGGCGGTGAAGGCTCCGGCCGTGGCGAAGGGCAAGACGGAGGTGACGTGGTGGGGCCACGCGGCGTTCGTCATCCGCACCCCGGGCGGAGCGGTGATTGCCATCGACCCGTGGCTCACCAACCCCAAGGCGCCCAAGGACACCGCGCAGCCGGAGGCGCTCGACGCCATCCTCGTCAGCCACGGACACTTCGACCACGTGGGCGAGACGAAGGCGCTGGCGCAGAAGACGGGCGCGAAGGTGTTCGGCTCGTTCGAGCTGGTGAATCTGCTGGGCCTGCCGGAAGCGCAGTCGGTGGGCGCCAACGCGGGCGGGACGTTCCAGGTGAAGGACGCCACCATCCACCTGGTGCAGGCGGTGCACTCCAGCAGCTACCAGTCGGACCCCAAGGGCCCGTCGCACTACGCGGGCGCGCCGCTGGGGTACGTGATTCAAATCGAGAAGGGTCCCACCCTGTACCACGCGGGTGACACCGGTCCTTTCGCGGGCATGGAGCTCATCGCCACCCAGTTCAAGCCCACCGTGGCGATGCTGCCCATCGGCGGGCACTTCACCATGGGCCCCGCGGAGGCGGCGCAGGCGGCGCGGCTGTTGAAGGCGCAGACGATTGTCCCCATGCACTACGGCACCTTCCCGCTGCTCCAGGGCAACCCGGACGCGCTCAAGGGCGAGCTGAAGAAGCTGCGCGGCGCGGCGAAGGTGATGGACCTGGAGCCCGGGAAGTCCACGGCGCTGTAGGCCGGGCTTTTCGTCCGGGGCGGCACTCTTCCGGGACCGTAGAAGTCCCGGTTCTGAGGCCGCTGACTCCGGGCGGTCAATCCCCCGAAGGGTGGGTGGAATCCCGGGGGC
>NZ_VIFM01000485.1 GCF_006636215.1 Myxococcus llanfairpwllgwyngyllgogerychwyrndrobwllllantysiliogogogochensis
GTCCACCACCCGATACCCCGCTCCCACGGACACCAGCCCCGCCGCCACCGCGCCGCTCGTCGCGCTGTCGAAGGCGAGCCCGGACTGGCTCATCGCATCGCCATGGCGACGCACGTACGTGCCGTCGTTCATCGCCTCCAGCAGCACCCGCAGCGGAGCCTGGAGGTCATAGATGTCCAGCGCCTCGCCACATGCCAGCGCCGAGTCCAGCCGCTCGAACGCGTTGACGACCAGCGCCGGCGGCGCCTCGCCCGCGCGAACTCCGACGATGGCGGAGGGGAAGCCCTCGCCGCCCGCGCTCACCGCCGCGACTCGGAAATAACGCACGGTGCCCGCCGCGAGGGGCAGGCTGAAGGTCGTCTGCGTCACCTCGGTCCCTTCGTCCCAGCCCTGACCATCCGCGCTCTGATAGACGCGGTACGTGGTGGGCGCGTCATGGCCCTCCTCGTCCGGGTTCGCCGCGGGGATGGCCCAGCGGACCTCCACCGTGCCCGCCGAGGCGTTGCGCGCCACCACCGCACCCGGCGCCTCCGGAGGAAGCTGGATGGCCACGCCGTCGCGGGTGGCGAAGTACTTGATGAGCCCCTGGAGGATGGCTCGCGCGGCGACACGTCGGAAGGCCGGCTCCTTGAGGGGGTTCGAGTCGGCGACGGCGTCGTGGTAGGCGATCTCCAGCAGCACGGACGGCATCTCCGAGTTGTGCGTGGGGTTCACCTCGCCCAGGTTCGCGGAGCGCAGGTTGCGCACGCGCCAGTTGGCGTCCACCTCTCGACGGACGTCCCGTCCCAGTTCGTCCAGCAGCGCTCGCGCCAGCACGTCACTGCCAGGCACGCCCGTGAAGTTGAGCGTGCCGTCCACCGGGTTCGGCCCGTACACGTAGGCCTCGGTGCCGACGACGTTTCCCGTCGTCGAAGCGTTGGTGTGCCAGGCCACGTAGACCGCATCCTCGCCCTCCTCGTGCAGCCACGCCGCGAAGCGCGCGCGCGCCGTCACGTCCGCGTTGCGCTCGTTGGCCAGGGCGTTGGCCCCGGTGGGCGCGTACACGGATGCCGGGGCACCGCTGAACTGCACATGGTAGCGCGCGGCCTCCTCGTAGCGGGGGCGCGGCAGCGCGGCCATCTGCGCATCGCCGATGACGCCACTGCCGCCGCCGAAGCGCACGGCGTCCAGCGACACCGTGCTCCCCTCCTCCGCGTCGTTCATCAACACCACCGAGGCCGCCTCCGGTCCCGCGCCGGACTTGAAGAAGAAGCGGCCCAGCAACACCCACGTCCCGCCATGGCGGCGCTGGTTGACGCGGAAGTGGCTCTCCCCTCCCGAGTGGCGCACCACATAGTGTGCGTTCGTCGTCCGAGCGGGGTCCGCCCCATAGGAGACATAGACGTTGTAGTGGCCATCCGCCGGCACCACCGGCGCCCAGGTGGCCGACGCCGTGGGAGTGGTCGCGGTGGTGAGCACGCGCGTGGCACCCAGCGTGAACGGCTCCACCGCGTTGCCCATGGGCGTCGGGGGAGTGCCCCAGCCCTTCTGCGTGGTGGTCTGGAACAGGCCGGCGTCCCCTTCCTGCGAGTAGCCCACACCCCCTTCGTCGACGATGACCATGCGCGGGTTGAGGTCCGACTCGCGCACCGGTACCACCGTGGCGCCAGCGCCCATCAACATGGGCAGCAGGTACTGGTTCACGACCTCGGCGGAGATGAGGTCCTCCACCACCGCCCAGGTGTTGGGTCGCTGCGTGGCCCAGCGCCCCAGGGGAGCGGCCCGGTAGAAGCCGTGGCCCGGGCTCAGGTAGATGACCTTCCCGGACAGCGCTCCGGACCGCGTCCGGGTCTGCGGCACCCCCGCGAGCGACGCACGCACCGTCCCGTCGCGAGCTTCCCGCCGCACGACGGGCGCCTCGGTGGCGCTCAGCTTGCGCGTCTCATGCGCGCGGGGAGAGGGCGCCGGGAGGTACACCACGCCGGGAGGCTCCAGCCCACAAGCGTTCGCTTCTTCCTCTTGAACAGGGGCAGGGGCCTGGGCCCCCGCGAGGGACGACGTCAACAGGAAGGCCAGCAGCACGCCACCTGGACGCGCCCGGAAGAAGTTGGTGCTCATGGCGAGTGACCTTACCTATTCACATCTCCACGGCAATCGAACCCGTGAGTGCTAGCCTGCCCGCCCCTTCAGGTTCCGATGACCGTACCTGCCCGGCCACCTCCCCACTTCCCTCCTCGTCGCGGCTCGGGGCTCTTCGCCTCGTTCGGCCACGCATGGGCGGGCCTCATCCACACCGTCGTCCACCAGCGCAACATGCGCGTGCACCTCACCTCCGCCATGCTGGTGGGACTGGTGGGCAGCGGCATCGCCCTGGGGCTCGCGGAGAAGGTGACGCTCATCTTCTGCGTGCTGCTCATCTTCTTCGCGGAGATCCTCAACAGCGCGCTGGAGCACCTGGTCGATCTGGCCGTGCAGCAGTTCGACGAGAAGGCCCGGCTCACCAAGGACGCCGCCGCCGCGGGCGTGCTCGTGCTCGCGCTGGGCACGGTGGTCATCTTCGCCGCCATCCTCGTGCACAACTGGGAGACGGTGCGCACCAGCACGGACGCCATCATCCGACAGGTGGCGTTCGGCATCCCCCTGACGGCCTGTGTCCTCGTGCTCGTGCTCCCCCAGCGCCGCCCGCTCTGGGTGGATCTGCTCGCCTTCCTCGGCGGCGGTGTGCTGCTGGGCATCCTGGCGACACGCTCGGCCAGCATGGTCTTCAGCGCGATGACGGCGGGGCTGCTCTTCGTCGCCGGCTCAGCGGCCTACACCCGCCGACGCGAAGCGCGCTCCACGGGGCAGCCACCGGGCGATTCGCCCATCAGCGGACATAAAAAAACTACACCGGCAAATATGACCTGAGCTCCTCCTCGATGGCTCGGAGGTAGCCGTCCGGGTTGGCTCGGAAGCGCCGACCCATGATGCGAGGGACGCGCCGCTGCTCTAGCTGAGCGCGCAGTCGCTGC
>NZ_VIFM01000486.1 GCF_006636215.1 Myxococcus llanfairpwllgwyngyllgogerychwyrndrobwllllantysiliogogogochensis
CCACCCTCCCGACGAGGGACGCCTCCCCGAGCGTCCTCACCCTCACGTCCGCCATCCGTCACGCTGGCGCCCCCACCCGACCGCGGACATTAATCGCCCCATGCGCGCCTCTCGCCTGCTCGCCTCCGCCCTCGTGGTGCTCGCCGTGTCGGCCTCCGCCTGTCGCAAGAGCCAATCCCAGGGCACCGCCTCACCCGAGGACTGCGTGCGCGTCGCGGACGACTGGGGCCCTGATGGCGCCGTGCCCATCACCGTGGACGTCGTCGCCGAGGGCCTGGAGGTCCCCTGGGGCATCGCCTGGCTGCCGGGTGGAGACGCGCTCGTCACCGAGCGACCCGGTCGCGTGCGACTGCTCAAGGCCGGCGTGCTCCAGCCCCAGCCCGTGGCCACCGTGCGCATCACCCGCGCCGCGGAGGGCGGCCTGCTCGGCATCGCCGCGCACCCGGACTTCGCGACGAACCGCCAGTTCTACGTGTACGTCACCACCGACGCGGGCGGCCAGGATGAGAACCGCGTGGAGCGGTGGACGCTCTCCGAGGACCACACCACCGCGACGTTCGACCGCGTCGTCTTCGGCGGCATCCCCTCCGCGACGTACCACGACGGAGGACGGCTGCGCTTCGGCCCCGACGGCATGCTCTACGCGGGCACCGGTGACGCCCGCGAGCCGGACCGCTCGCAGAACGTCAATGACCCGGCGGGCAAGCTCCTGCGCCTGACTCCCGAAGGACAAATCCCCCAGGACAACCCCTTCCCCGGCTCCCCCGCGTTCCTCACCGGCATCCGCAACCTCCAGGGCTGGGACTGGAAGGATGCCACCACGCTGTACGTCACGGACCACGGCCCGAGCGGCGAGACGATGCGCCGGGGGCACGACGAGGTGAGCCTCGCCCGTCCTGGGAGCAACCTGGGCTGGCCCGGCATCTACTCGTGCGAGCTTCACGCGGGGCAAATCACGCCCTCGCTCACCTTCGCGGACGCGATGCCTCCCGGGGGCGCCGCCCTCTACACCGGCACCGCCATCCCCGAATGGACGGGCTCACTGCTGGTGGGCACGCTGGGCTCGCGGCACCTGCACCGCGTGCGGTTCGCCGCTGACAACCCCGCCCGAGTCACCCTCCACGAGGTCTACCTGCGCGACACGTATGGCCGGCTGCGCGAGGTGAGCATGGGTCCGGACGGCCACCTGTACGTCACCACGAGCAACTGCGATGGCCGTGGGGACTGCGGGGCGAAGAAGGACCTCATCCTCCGCCTGAGGCGCTGAAGCCCGCTGCCAGCCGGCCTCTCAAGATGGGGTCGTGACCTCGCTCTTCCGTTCTGGAAGACTGCGCGCCGTGCACTTGGAGATGCCTCTCGTCATTGGATTGATGGTGGCTGCCATCGTCCTGGCCATCGCCGCCAAGCGGGCGAACATGCCCTACAACGTGGCGCTCGTGGTGGGAGGCCTGCTCATCTCGGTGGGCAACCTGCTCCCCGGCGTGCCGCCACTCAACCCGGAGGTGGTGTTCCTCGTCTGCCTGCCGGCGCTGCTCTTCGAGGGCGGCATCACCGCGGACCTCAATGGCATCCGCGCCAATGCCCTGCCCATCCTCATCCTGTCCACCGTCGGCATGGTGCTGGCCATTGGCGCCACGGGCACCGCGCTGCACTACCTGGTGGACCTGGCCATCTGGCCCGCGCTGCTTCTGGGCGCGCTGCTGGCCGTGACGGACACCGTCTCCATCCTCTATGCGTTCCGTCGCGCCCCGGTGCCGCCTCGCTTGTCCGGCATCATCCAGGGCGAGAGCCTCTTCAACGACGGCACGGCGCTGGTGGCCTACGCGGCCATCGCCAGCGTGGTGGCGGGAGCAGCGGCGCCGTCGCTGCCGATGTTGGCCGCGCGTGTGTTGCTCGCCTCGGCGGGTGGCGCGGTGGTGGGACTCGCGGTGGGCATGCTGGGCGCCTTCGTCATCCGCCGCACCGAGGACCCGCTGGCCGAAATCATGGTGACGACGGCCGTGGCCCTGGCCTCGTTCGTGGTCGCCGAGCAGATTCACCTGTCGGGTGCCATCTCCGCCGTCGTCGCGGGACTGGCCGTCGGTGTCGGGCTGCGCAAGGACGTGTCCCCGCAGAGTCGGGTCGCCATCCACTCCTTCTGGGAGTACGCCACGTTCGGGGTGAACACCTTCCTGTTCCTGGCGGTGGGGCTCACCACCAAGCCGGAGACGCTCAGCGGCTACCTGCCAGAGACGGCCATCGCGGTGGGCTGTGTGTTGGGCGGGCGCGCGGTGGCCATCTATGGGCCCTTCCTGCTCCTGCGGCTCATTCGTCCGGCGGAGGCGGTGCCGCCGCGCTGGCAGCACGTCTTCATCGTGGGCAACATCAAGGGCGCGCTCTCCATCGGACTCGCGCTGGGTCTTCCGGAGACGACGCCGGGCCGCGAGAAGCTGGTGGCCATCGCCTTCGGCGTGACGCTGGTGTCGCTGGTGGGTCAGGGATTGGTGCTCACCCACGCGTTGAAGTGGCTGGGCCTGTTCCAGCAGGACGAGGTGGCGCTGGCCATGTCCGAGCAGCGCGGCAAGCTCATCGCCAGTCGCGCGGCGCACCAGGAACTGGCGTCGCTGCACGAGCAGGGATTGGTGCCTCGGGCCGCGTATGACCACCTGCGCAGCGAGTACCAGGTGAGCATCGCCCGCGCGGAGCGCGAGCTGCGGCGGCTCAATGACCATCACCTCGCGCAGGGTGCGAGGGACCTCATCGCCATGCGGCGTCGGCTCATCGACGCGGAGCGCACGGCGCTGCAGGTCGCGCGCAGGAGCGGCCTCATCCCCGAGACGACGGCGGAGCACATGCTGGCGCAGTTGGATGAGCGGACGCTGAATCTGGAGAAGGTGTTGCACGGAGCGCACGGCGACGAGCCGGCAACGGAGCCCGGGAGGAAGGCGTCGTGAAAATCGTCATCGCGGGTGGGGGACGGG
>NZ_VIFM01000487.1 GCF_006636215.1 Myxococcus llanfairpwllgwyngyllgogerychwyrndrobwllllantysiliogogogochensis
AGTTGTGTATAAGAGACACTCCAGGAAGCGTCCACCTCGGCGAACTCGGACTCCGGAAGCATCAGCTTGAGCAAGTCATAGAGAGGGACCTCGCTGACGATGGATGCGTCCGCCGAGCGCTCCGTTCCGGGCACCGGCTTGGGCGCCTCCACGGGAGTCGAGTCCGTCTTGATGGACATGATGCGCTTCTTGATGTCCTTCTCTTCGCCGAACAGGTCGATGGTGTTGCCGTACGACTTGGACATCTTCCTGCCGTCGATACCGGGCACCGTCTGGGTGGACTCCTGCACGAGGGCGGAGGGCAGCTTGAGGATGCCGGGCGTGTGCCCGCGCTCCTTGCCCTCGGGGTCCGCCGGGTCATAGCCCTTCACGTACTCGGTGTTGAACTTCACGGCCCAGTCGCGGGCGAACTCCACGTGCTGAATCTGGTCCTTGCCCACGGGGACGGTGTCCGTGCCGTAGAGCAGGATGTCCGCGGCCATCAGCACCGGGTAGGCGAAGAGGCCGAAGTCCGGAGAGATGCCCCGGGCGACCTTGTCCTTGTAGCTGTGGGCCCGCTCCAGGTGCGAGTGAGGCACCACGGTGCCCAGAATCCAGTTGAGCTCCAGCACCTCGCGCACGTCGCTCTGACGGAAGAGGACGGCCTTCTTCGGGTCCACTCCGAGCGCCAGGTAGGCCAGGGCGGCTTCGCGCGTGAGCTCCAGCGCGAGCTTCGCATCCCTCACGGTGGTGAGCGCGTGCAGGTTGGCGATGAAGTAGTACGCCTCGCTCACATCCTGGAGCTGCACGAACTGGCGGATGGCGCCGTAGTAGTTGCCGATGTGCAGCTTTCCGGAGGACTGCACGCCTGAGAGGGTCCGCATGTCTGGGTTCCGAATCGCGAGTCAGTGTTCAAAGTCCAGATACCCAAGTCGGTGATCGGGTATCGGGTGAGCGTGGGTGGTTCGCATACCCGCCGCGCCCCTGCAACCTTCCGTTCAGGAGTGCTGGTGTCCGTTGCCTGCTGAATGCCCGCCGCGCTCCAGCCTGAAAAATTCCGACCCGCACATAAATCCTGAGGGATTCCAAGGGCTTGCGGTTGAGCGACGGTGGGTGGAGCGGTACCCTGAGCGCCTCACCTGCGAGCAGCCTCACCTCGGGAGGACGAACCGGCATGGAGTCATTCAAGGGAAGTCTCGCCAGCTATCGCCTGCAGATGGTGATGCCGCCGCTGTTCTCGGGTGCCGGGGTGGAGGGCACGCTGAGGGTGGAGCGAGGCGCCATCCAGCGCTGCTTCCAGGTGAAGGACGGCTTCCTGGTGGGCGAGAGTTCGAATGACCCTCGGGAGCACCTGGCCCAGGTGCTGGTGAACCTGCGCATCCTGGACGCGCCCCGGGCCGCGGCGGCCTTCGAGGCGGCGGAGGGCGCGGGCACGCCGTACGGCACCTTCCTGGTGCAGCGCTGCTTCGTGGAGCTGCCCCGGCTCATCGAGGCGATGGAGCACAAGGCGCGCGAGGCCCTCTTCGACTGCTACGGCTGGGAGTCGGGAGAGGTGGAGTTCACGCCGAAGCTGCCCCCCACCTCCCGAGCCGTGGGACTGAAGCTCTCGCTCAACGGCCTGCACCGGGACGCGGTGACGCGGCTGCGCGAATGGACGATGTTCCGCGACGTCTTCCCGCACCTGGACGCCACGTTCAGGGTGTTCCGCGAGTTCGCCGTGGAGACGTTCTCCGAGGAGGAGGACAAGCTGCTGGAGCTGGCGGCGGGTGGCGCCACCCTGAGCGAGATGCTGGCCACGGCGAAGGAGGCCCCGCTGTTCGCGGCACGGTGGATTCTGCACCTGTACCGTCGCGGTGCACTGTCGCCCCGGATGGCCAAGGGCCCGAAGGTGGGCGAGGCCGCGGAGCTGGCTGATCTCCTGACCCTGGTGAAGCGCTTCCTGGAGACGGGGAAGTACGACCACGCGGTGGCACTGGCCGCCCAGATTCTGGAGCGAGGCCCCGTGCCCGAGGCCCACGCGCTGTATCGCGAGGCCGAGGTGCGGCTGACACTGGCCCTGAGCGACGAGCTCTTCGCACTGGACGGCAGGCTCGTCTTCGAGCCGATTCCCCGCCCCACCCCATCGCAGCTCACGGCGGATGACCTCTACCTGTACTCGAAGCTGCGCGGCAGCCGGAGCATCCGACAGGCCCTGCGCACCGCGGCCATGGGTGAGCTGGCCGCGTCGCGCTCGGTGCACCGGCTGATGGCCAGCGGGCTGATTCATGTCGCCCCCCTGCCCGAAGCCGAGGCATCCGCCGAAGCGCGGCGCACGAGCACGGAGCCGTTTGGAATCCCCGCCGTCAACGTGGGCACCTGAGCCAGTCCCTCAACGCGTGGACGGAGTGCGCTCGCCGCGCTCCGCCTCGCGCCGGGGCAACCAGAGCAGGTCGAGCGCCAGGGTCACGGCTTCGAACGGCTCCACTCGCGCGATGACGTCCCCCTCATGGCGCGCTCCCGGTGCCCATCCCCCGGCGCCATGGTGAAACACTTCCAGCGAGCGCCGCGCGGGGTCGATGAGCCACGCATGTCGCACACCTGCCCGGTGATAGACGGGGAGCTTGCGGAACCGGTCTGCCTTCTCCGTCGAGGGAGACAGCACCTCGCAGACCCAATCCGGCGCCTGCGTCAGCCAGGGCACATCATGAGGGGGCTCCGGAACACGCTCTCGACGCCAGCCCGCCAGGTCCGGGACGAGCACATCCCGCCCCAGGTGCAGCTCCGGCCCATCCAGGAACCACCAACCCCCTGGTCCACCCGGCACCAGTTCGAAGGGCATCGCCAGCAAGGCGCCCAGTCGGCTCGCCACCCGAAGATGCCTGGGCACCGGGCGCGGCGACGCATACAGCAAGTCCTCGACAATCTCCCCCACCCACCCCACCGGCAGCGCTTCGATGTCTTCGTACGT
>NZ_VIFM01000488.1 GCF_006636215.1 Myxococcus llanfairpwllgwyngyllgogerychwyrndrobwllllantysiliogogogochensis
CCCCCGACGCCTTCCCGGCGTGGACGACGCCCGGGCCCGCCGGGCACCCGCGCCTGGCGCGGGTCGAGCGGGGCCGTGGACGTCGCCCGCCGGCTTCATCCTCACACCCTCGACAGCCGCCTGGACGACGCTGGGCCTACCCTTGAGGGGAGCTTGGCGCACCTCCAGGTTCTGCCACCGCTTCTCCCAAGGCTTCACGCGCTTTGCGAGCACGAACCGTTTCACCGGGAAGAGGACTGATGAAGAGCGCTGCCATCGTAAAGCGCATGCGGCACGCAAGCTCTCCTGGCCGAAACCCCCCAACGAAAAGATTGAGAGTGGTCCCGTCCGCCCGCTGCAGGTAGATGCCGTACTCCCGTCCTATCTGCACCAAGTGCAGCCCCACCGCATCTTTGCCAGAGGCGGCCGGTACTTGAATGGCCGCGCAGAAGCGCTCGAAGACAGTAACCAGTTGAGCGTAGTTCATGTATTTGCACTCACGCGGCGGATTGGTCGTCAACGTCAATCCAACACCAGCACCAACTACCGACTGGGTAGAGCCAACCTTCTTCGGTGTTTTGCCCGGGAAAAATGTCGGGGCGATAGTCGTCTTCTTGGGGCTCTAGCTTCCTCAAGTCGAGGATGAACGCGTCCTGAGCTGAGTCGTATGCCAGCACCGTCATCACGCTGGCAATTTTGAGACCTTCATCTCGGTCGAAGTACGGAGCCTCCCAGCCATTCCACGTTTCGTCAGTCGTAAAACCCTCGAAGACGTGGTCAACGCCGGCGATTGCCAGCATGGTCTTGCGGAGAATTGTCACAAATTCCTCGGGCCCGAAGGAGTTCACCCGAGGGACAGCAGCGCAGAAGCTCCCGTCCCTCGGGCACTACCATGGCTCACTCTCAGGCGGCCTTCTGAATTGGAGCCTGCTCATCCATCTGGGTGCGGCTGCATACGTGGCAGATGCGCTCCTTGTTTGGGAGCAGCACGAACCGCTTTGACCGCTTGCTGCATCGCGGGCACTCGGCTCCTTCCGCCTTGAGGCGAGCCTTCTCGGTCGACTCCGCATCCACGCTCTTCGCCAGCGCCTCCAAGTCAACGTTGAGGACTTTGGCAGTCCCGTCGAGGGAAGGAGGCAGCTTCTCCAGTGAGGGAGCGCTTGCCCAGCGGCTGGAGAGTATCTGGCAGAGGAGGCCGAACGCCTGGGCCCCCGTCATCGCTTCGAGTCGCGCGAGCAGTTGGTGCTTCACCTCGTAGGGCTTGCCTTCGATGCCTCGAACCTTCCCGACGCAAGCCCAATTCAAGTAGCTCGCCAACTCGACGGCCTCTCCCGCGAGGTGCCGCCAGATTTCCACTCCGCCACTGGGATTCACCTTCTCGCCGGCGTCCGCCACTGCCGCGAGCCCTCGGTTGATGATTTCCCTGCTCCGCAGCGCCCTCGTCCGCTCCTCCCTTCTCTTCGCCTTGGGCTCCTCTCCTTCGGTCTGCGCCGGTGGTTTCTCTGCGTCGCCATGGAGGTACACCAGCGCCGCCCTGACATCTTCTTCGCGGCAGAGCTGGTGCGCGCGGCCGAAACTGTCGCGGGCAAGAATCACGTTGGGCCGCACCTTGCCGAGGACGGCTCCCCAGGTCCGTTTTTGCGCGTCCCGGTAGCACTGCGCCCCCAGGTCCACGTAACCGCAGCCGTAGGCAAGGTAGTTGCCGTCTTGGAAGAGCTTTTTCGACTCGCTCTCGTCCAGCACCTCCAAGCCTTTCGCGAGAGCCTCCTCGCACTTCTCTGTCCACCCCGCTTCCGCCTTCTGGGTGAAGCACTTCCGATCTGTGCACAGGTCCTTGTCCGATGCCTCCCCGAAGAGGTCCGGCGTAGCTCCCGTTCGCCGGGGACACGCGTTGCATGCCGGGAGGCCCGGCCCCAAGTCATCGCGATTGGTTGCAAACGGGGCGTCTTTGAGGCGCAATCGGAAATTGCGGTCAATGAAGTGCCTCGCTGCATTGACCCCTTCGGGGTCGGCCAGCCGCGTGAGGGCTTCGGTCGCCTCATTCTGAGCGTCGAGGTCGGTGATGGTTGCAATCATCGTCGCCACGTCCGACAGGATCTTCCCGTCCTTGAACGCCTTCCGTGCAGGCTTCCCCAGCTTCTGCAACTGGAGTCGCCTGACGACGTGTCGTCTGTCCTTCCCGGTCACACCCGCAATGGTGTCAGCCGTGTGGCCCCTCCCGAGGAAAGCAGCGAACGCGTCCGACTCATCCAGCGGATGAGGGTCCACTCTGAAAAGGTTCTCTACGAGATTGGCCTCCTGGGCGAGGTCGTCACTCATCTCCCGGATGATGACCGGGACATGAGTGAGGCCAGCCCAGTGCGACGCCCTGAAGCGCCGGAAGCCGGCAGTCACCTTGAACGCCCGGTCTTCAATCGGGCTCCCGTCCTCAAACGGGCGCCCATCCGCCGGGCGCACCAGAATCGGTACCTCGACGCCCCGGGCTTTGATGCTCGCGGCAAGCTCCGCGAGTGGTCCTTCTTCGATGGACTTCCTGTAGTTGTCACCTTCGACCAGATTGCCGAGCGGCATCATCACGACCCGCATCGTCGTCTGCCCCTGCTCACTCATCGCCATCCCTCTGCCGGGTCTCGTCCCGGCCGCTCACTGGGACGCGCCCCAGCGGTCGCCAGCCTCAACGCGGCAGCGACACGTCGAACAATAGGGCATTTCTCTGGCACTTGTCAAATACGGATTGAACAAATTCCGGGCAGATTCTTCCCCCTACTGCCCTTGGGCCGGAGCGTCTCCATCAGATGAGCGACTTGCTCAGGCATCCGGGTGCATCTCGCCGGGAAGGACTCCTCGACACAGCGAAGTCCATGCCGTCAGGCCGCTGCGGACGCCGTTGTTGGGCGGCCGGCCCTCCCACTCGGGGAGCGGGGTGGGGT
>NZ_VIFM01000489.1 GCF_006636215.1 Myxococcus llanfairpwllgwyngyllgogerychwyrndrobwllllantysiliogogogochensis
GGCCCGGAGCGCGTGGTGGTGGGGCCGGACGACACCGTCTACGTCTCCAACCGGGCCGAGCGCAGCGTGTCCGTCATCCGCCGGGGTGACTGGAGCGAGGCGGCGCGCGTGGCGGTGGGCGTGGAGCCCATGGGGCTGGCGGTGTCTCCGAAGGGCGACACGCTCTACGTGGTGAACAGCACCGCGCTGGACTCCACCACGTACGGCACGTTGATGGCGGTGGACACGCGCTCGCTGGAGGTCCGCTGGGAGCTGCCGGTGGGCGAGGAGCCGCGCGGCATCGCCCTGGTGGACGATGGGCGACGGGCGCTCGTCAGCCTCTTCCGGCATAGCGATTTGGTGACGGTGGACCTGGCGGACGCGCACCAGCCGCGCATGCAGCGCGAGGGCACGGATTTGTACGCGCGGGCCAACACGGAGGACAGCTTCGCCGACGACGAGCCGTTTCCGTTCCCCTCCACGAGCGTGTCCTTCCGGCCTCGCGGGATGTCGGACGTGGTGGTGTCTCCGGACGGCAAGCATGCCTACTCGCCGACGCTGTGGGCGCGCGAGGATCCGCTCACCGGTTCTGGCTCGAGCCCTGGGGGCGGTGGGTCGCTGTATGGGGGCGGAGGGCCCTGCAACACGGCGGGCGTGGTGGCGCCGGGCATCGTGACGTTCAACACGGAAGACGGCACGCCCCGGGTGGATGACCTGGACCGGTGCCGGCCTCCGCCGCGCGAGGACCCTGACTTCCCTCCGTCCACCATCGTCAGCCCGGAGTCGAGCCATCCCATCCAGGGGCCTGTGGCGGCGGTGGTGGACCCGTCGGGTCTGTGGCTCTTTGTCGTGAACCGCGAGACGGACAACGTGGCCGTCATCCCCACGAATCGTCGCGAGGGCGCGGACCTGGTGAACGTGAAGGGCAGCACGGTGCGGCAGTTGGTGCGAGTGGGCTCGGGGCCCAGCGGCATCGCGCTGACGCGGGACGGGCGCAAGGCGTACGTCTACAACGCGTTCGACCACACGGTGACGACGCTGGTGAACGACGCCTCCGGCAACGTGGCCAACGTGCGCGCGGAGGGAGTGCCCCTGCGAGTGGTGGGAGACGTGCTGTCGCCGCAGCAGGTGGCGGGGCGCAAGCTGTTCTACTCCGCGCTGGATTCCCGCATGACGAGCGCGGGCGTGGCGGCGTCCTGTGCGTCATGCCATCTGGATGGTCGTGACGACGGCCACGTGTGGGGCTTCCCGGATGGGCCGCGCCAGACGCCGAGCCTGGCGGGGCGGAAGGTGACGGAGACGGGGCCGTTCCACTGGAGCGGCGAGTTCCCCACGATGAGGGACTTCCTGGACGCCACGGTGCGTGGGCGCATGGGCGGTACGGCGTTGGATGGGGTGATGGTGGCGCAGTTGTCCGCGTTCATCGACGTGATTCCCACGCCGGACAACCCCTACAAGCGCGTGGCGCTCACCGAGTCGCAGGCGCGCGGCGCGCAGGTGTTCAAGAAGGCGGCGTGTGACAGCTGTCACGCGGGGGCGCACTTCACGAACAACACGCTGGCCGACGTGGGCACCTTCATCACCACGGGCGCGAATCGGGACGACAGCAACGTGGTCGCCAAGGGGCTGAACACGCCGTCGCTGCTGGGGCTCGCGCGCACGGCGCCGTACCTGCACGACGGCAGCGCGCTGTCGCTGAAGGGGCGGCTGATGCAGAACAGCCAGTCCAACAAGCACGGCACCACGGCGAGCCTCACGGAGACGGAGGTCGACGACCTGGTGGACTACCTGCGCACGCTGTGACGTGAAGTCACGGCGTGCCCGCGTCGGGCTCCGTCGGCACCACGGTGGGGTGGACCGTCTCCGGTCGCGTGGAGGTGAGGGCGAGGCGCGTCACGTCCAGCGCCTGCTCCGGGTCTCCTCCGAGCCACGTGACGACGAGCGCGCACGGCGTGTCGTCGTCCCACGCCATCACCTGCAACATGCCCTGCGCGGGAGCACGCCGCGCGGCGGCACGGCCGAGCGCGGGAATCTCCTCGCCGCCCATGTTCAGCGACGGCAACAGCAGGGCATGCGTGTCCGCCTGTGCGTAGTGCGGCTGGCAATCCCACGTCACCGACACCGTGACGTCCTTCTCCGACGCGGAGCGGAAGGTGCACAGCGGCCCGCAGGAGGGACACGCGCGCTCCTCCTTCATCGTGAAGCCGGGCAGCATCGACTCGCGCACGTCCGTGGGCAGCAGCGCCTCGCACGCGGGCAGCGTCGCGTTGGCGACCGGCGCACGCGCCGGACCCGCGTCCGTCCCCGTCTCCGTCGGACGGGAGCGACACCCAAGCCCCAGGGCCAGTGTCACCAACAGCGCCGCGCGCCCTCCTCCTGCCCTCATCCCTTGGTCTCTCCTCAGGCGCCCGCCGCTGGCCGCGCGGCGGATGGTAGTCCGGTGCGCCGCCGTCGGTGACACGTTTCCCATCGCCTCCTGCCCGCTACCTGACGGGGCGCACGCAGGGTGGGGGAACAGCCGGCCCTGGCTCGTCTCCTTCCCTCTCCGTGGACTAAGCTGCCAGCCGTCTTCATGCCCTCCGTCCGCCTCATCCTGGTGCCGCTCGCCCTCGTGCTGGGCACGTCCGCCCGGGCCCAGCCGGCCCCCGCGGCGCGCAACCCCGCGCCCGACGAGTCCTGGACCACGCCCACCCACGTGGACGCCCCTCGGAGGAGCGACACTCCGGACGACGCCGCGTGGACCGACTTCCCCGGCCGGACGACGGTGCCCCCGGACGCGGACGCCGCATCGCTGCCCCGGCTGCCGGAAGTGCCTCCCCTCATCCCCCTGGATGATGACGGCACCCCCGGAGTCACGGAGGCC
>NZ_VIFM01000048.1 GCF_006636215.1 Myxococcus llanfairpwllgwyngyllgogerychwyrndrobwllllantysiliogogogochensis
GGGTGGCTGCCCTGGGCGGGGGGCACCCGGGTGATTTGCGCGCTGCCATCTCCAGAGGTGGAGTGGCCCACCGCCCCGCGAGTCTTCACACACCTGCGCTGAAGGACTCCGAGCGGGCGGCCCGCTCAGGGTCCGAGTCCCGGGGCACGGGCGGGCACGCCCCCCTCGGGGCGACAGGTGGGCGACGACAAGGAAGTGGGCGCGGGCGCGCATCGCGCTATGGTCCATGGGTACCGGGACTGTCGCCCCGAGGAGCCATGAACTTCGTCTTCATCTCTCCGCACTTCCCGTCCCACTTCTTCCACTTCGTCACCGCGCTGCGCGAGCGGGGCGTCACGGTGCTGGGCATCGGCGACGCGGCCTACGAGTCCCTGCGCCCCGAGCTGCGCGACTCCCTGCGCGAGTACTACTTCGTCTCCAGCCTGCACGACGAGGACTCCCTCACGCGCGCGGCCGGCTACCTCACGTGGCGCCATGGCCGGCTGGAGCGCATCGATTCGCTCAACGAGTCCTGGCTGGAGGTCGAAGCCCGCCTGCGCGAGGACTTCCATGTCCCGGGCCTCCAGCCGGCGGACATCCACCGCATGCGCTCGAAGTCGGGCATGGCGCAGGTCTTCCATCAGGCGGGCGTGCCCCACCCGGACCTCATCCGCGTGCGCGACGCCGCGCAGGTGAAGGAGTTCGCCAGCCGCGTGGGCTACCCGCTGGTGCTCAAGCCCGACGTGGGCGTGGGCGCGGCCAACACCTTCAAGGTCTCCAGCGACGCGGACGTGGACGCCGCCCTGGCGCACCCGCTGCCCACCACGTACGTGGGGCAGCCCTTCGTGCGCGGCACCATCGTCACGTACGACGGCATCGTCGACCGGCACGGCGTCATCGTCTTCACCCTCAGCCACGAGTACAGCGACGGAGGCATGGAGACGGTGGTGGAGCGGCGGGACATCTCCTTCTGGAGCCACCTGGAGATTCCCCCCGCGCTGGACGTGCTCGGCCGGCAGGTGGTGGCCGCCTTCGGTCTGCGCGAGCGCTGGTTCCACCTGGAGTTCTTCCGGCTGCCGGATGGCCGCTTCGTCGTGCTGGAGGCCAACCTGCGGCCTCCCGGCGGCTTCATCCCCGACATGATGAACTACACGTGCGACATCGACGTGTACCGGCTCTGGGCGCGGGTGATGACGGGGGACCCGGTGGCGGACTTCCGCTACACCCCGCGCTACCACGTGTGTCACAGCGCGCGCCGTCACGGCCGTCGCTACAAACACACTCATGAAGAGGTGGTGAAGCGGCTCGGGTCCGCGTTCATCCTCCACCGCGAGCTGCCGCCCATCTACCACAGCCTGTTGGGCGAGGAGATGTACCTCACGCGCCACACGGACCTGGACGCGATGCGGGACGCGGTGCGCTTCATCCAGGCCACGGCCTAGCGCCGCTGCGTCAGCGCTCCGTCCACGTGAGCAGGTAGGTGGTGTGGCTTTCCTCCACGGACAGCGTCGTCACCTTCGGGGACTCGCCGCCGCCCACGCGAATCATGTGCTCGAACAGCGACTCCGAGTAGCCGGGACAGTCGAGCACGGAGTTCATCCGCATCTCGTACGTGGTGGGGCCTTTCTCCACGAGCTCCACCTCCGTGTAGTTGTCCGTGCCGCGCAGGGTCTGCGGCATCCGCTGCACCAGCCGTTTCGGGCCCAACAGCCGCATGACGCCGTACACGGCGCGCCCGATGAGGGTGCGGCCGTAGCCATCCACGTGCGCGGCGGCCAGGTGGCGGAAGGACTCCTCCAGAGGCATGCCGGGCCAGGTCTCCTGGGCGATGACGCGCAGGCACTGCGCCCACATGACCACGGGGTAGGCCGGCAGCAGGGGCTGGTCCACATCGACGCCCACCTGGCGCAGTCGCGCCTTGAGGCGGGGGGAGATGCGGCCCTGGAGGCCGTGTTGGATGAGGCCCTCGACGACTTGGACGTAGACCAGCCGGTGTTCGAGCGGGACGTGCTTGCCGGACTTCACGCCGTGCGCCTCACGTCAGCAGCCAGCGCATCGCGGTGGGCAGTCTGCGCTGCCAGTCCTTCTCGTGGTGTTCGCCCCCGGGCTCCAGCACGAGCGACACCTCATGGTCGGCGTAGCCCAGGCCCTTGAGGTGTTCGTAGAAGGCGCGCGTGGCCTCGCCGTAGTTGAGCGGGAGGCCGTCCGCGTCAATGAACTCCTGGGCGCCCGCGTCCAGGTAGATGCGCGTCCAGCGGCGGGGGTGGGTGCCCCACTCGGAGAAGAGGCGGCCGTCGCTCCACATGACGGTGGGGGACAGCGCGCCGATGCGGCCGAACACCTGCGGGTAGCGGCAGCCCAGGTACAGCGAGATGAGGCCGCCCAGGGAGGAGCCCATGGCTCCGGTCCACTCGGCGCCTTCACGCGTGCGGTAGTTCAGGTCGACCAGCGGCTTGAGGTGCTCCACCAGGAAGCGGCCGTAGGCTTCGCCTCGCGCCTTCACCTTGCCGCTCGAGTCGTCCCAGGGCGAGTACTCCTGCAGCCGCCCGGTGCCCGAGTCCACCGCGACGATGATCCACGGCTCCAGGTGGCCTTCGCCCACGCCCTGTTCGAGCGCGAGGTTGGCGCACCAGGTGTCGAAGAGGGCGGACTCCGGATGCGCGAAGACGTTCTGCCCGTCGTGCATGTAGAGCACGGGGAAGCGATGCCAGGGCATCGAGTCATAGGCATCCGGCGTGTAGATGCGCACGGTGCGGGAGAAGCCCTCCTGAGGGGAGGGGAAGTCTCGGACGATGTGGACGTGGCCCATGAATGCGAGGCGCAGCATACATGGATGTCCCCCCATTGCTCCGCCCCTGGCCGGCCGGTGGTCATGGACCCCACACCGCACGGGAGGCCGTGGGCTGCTCGCACCTGGAGCAAGGAGGCTGGCCCCGGGGCTGCACGGGACGTCGGGAAACATGAGGCCGTCGGTCTCCCCTGCAATACTGACAAGGCAGCGGGCAGCCCCCTCCGGAGTCCCCCTCGATGGAACTGAACCGACTGCACCTCTCCGCGCTATTGATGTCGACCGAGGCCGACGTGCGTCGCGCGAGGGCCGCCTTGGATGGGAGTGAAGAGGCGCGCTTGCGTTATGCCGCCGCTCAGGCGCTCGCGGTGGCGGCGAAGTCCGTCACGGAGGAGCTGCTGCTGGCGGCGCCTCCCGATGTCCGGGTGTGACGCCGTTGCGTCTGGCCCGTGGACGGCCGGTCCGAGGCTCGGACGGCGTCGGGGCGAGGCGCTCCTGTAGGGAACGGTGGTCTCTGGCGTGCAGTGCCGGCGCCGCGTGCCTCGGTTCCTCGGGATGTTGCTCCATGGGTTGTTGGGTGGGTGGTTGCTCGGCGCGTCGCCGGTGCTCGCCGCGCCGTACGAGGTGGAGCCCGAAGTCGACGGTGAGCTGGAGCTGCTCGCGCTGCTGGAGGACGGGACGCTCTCCGCGGAGACGTGGGCCGCGCTGGTGGCGCTGCGGCGAGCGGGCGTGGAGCCCGAGCAGGCGACCCGGGCGGCGCTCTACGCACTGCCCGGGCTGACCTATGCGGAGGTCGATGAGCGATTGAGGGAGCGCGGGGCCTCGATGCCCGAAGTCCTCACGGACGAGGAGCGACGTCGACTCGCGCCCTTCCTGGTGAATCGAGTGCCAGGGGAACTGTCGGGGGACGCGAGGCTGCTGACAGCCTTCGCCCTGTCGGACTCGGTGCTTCCTCCGGTGGCCTTGCAGGTCCGGGCCGGGGGGCTCGCGGGACTTCGCGTGGGCGTGCTCGCGACGTGGGCACGGCGGAGGTTGGGGACACTTCGACGAGACGCGCGCACCCGGAGCCTCGTGGTGGACGCGCCCGGCTCCGCGGTGTTGCTGCCCAAGTTTCACGCGCAATGGACGGGCACGAGTGCTTCCGTGCTGGTGGGCACCTATCGGCTCGGCTTTGGCCAGCGCCTCACGCTGGACACGACGGCGCTTCCTTCACCGGAGGGCTTCCTCGCGGACGATGGCGTGCGGCCTCCCGGCGCGCTGGAGCGGGAGTGTCTGTTGTCGAGCACCGCGTGTGCCGAGGCCGAACGCGAGGCGGACGTCACCCCCGACTTCCGCTGGGACGAGGGCTTCCGTGGCGTGGCGGGCACTGTGCGCGGCGCGGTGGGTCGTGGCCTGGAGCTGTCGCTCACGGGCTTCGGCTCCTACCAGAGCCGTTCACTCCAGCGGTCCGCTGTGTTGGACCGGGCGACATGTGAGTCGTCGCGAATGGGCGCGTCGGGCTGCGAGGCGCCAGAGGTCCTCGTCCCCTTGTCGCGCGCTCGGCTGGAGCCGCTTCGGGCGCGCACGCTGCCCGGTGTCTTCAGCGAGTGGGCCGGTGGTGCCAACGCGACGCTCGCCCTGTCGCCGCGAGCGCAAGTGGGAGTGACGGGCTGGGCCGCGAGGCCCGTGTGGCCGGTGAAGGGCGCCATGCTCGACTTCCAACCGCACGCTCGCTACCCGATGGGTGGCGGCTTCGGCGCGGTGGGGCTCGATGCCTCGTGGGGGCTGGGAGCGGTGGACCTCTTCTTCGAGGGCTCGCGCAGCTTCGACTCCGCGCCGGGCGGTGGTGGGAGCTGGGCGGCCCTTCAGCGCACGGTGCTCTCAGGCACGGGTCAGGAACTGGAACTGGCACTGCGCTACTACGGACGTGGGTTCGCCAATCCCTACAGCGGTGCCACCTCGGGACCGGACCTGCTGGAAGGACAGCGGGTTCGCAACGAGCTGGGGGCACGGCTGCGCTATCTGTATCGCGATGCGGCGACGTGGCGGTTTCGCGGCCAGGTGGATGGTTGGACGCTGCCCGCCGATGGCGCGGTGAAGGGCACGGCGGGATTGACGCAGGTGAGAGCCTCCGCACGCGTGGACTGGCTGGCGTGGACGTGGCTGCGACCGTCCCTGCAATTGGAGGCGCGTGAGGCGGGGCTGGGGCAGGCCCTCGCATGCTCCGACACGGAAGACAGCGCGGAGCCGGAGGAGGTGCCCGCGTGTTCCCGAGGGAGCCGGTGGGGCGCCACCGCGCGAGTCCGTTCGGAGTTCTCGGAGTCCGTCAGCGTCGCGGCGCAGTCCGGTTACACACGCGTGGTCGAGCCGGGGACCTCGAAGGCCCGAAACGATGGCCGTGCCCTCATCGAGCTGAAGCTGCGTCCCCTGGAGTCCTTGCGACTGGGGGCCCGAATCCAGTGGAAGGATGAGGACCTCTCCGAGCGCACCCGGCTTCGACAGGAGGTCCGTACGACGGTGGACCTGGGGTGGACGCTCCTGTCCGCGACGACGGTGCGTGGCCGGTATGTCTGGGTGGTGGATTTGAAGGATGCGCGAGCGGCGAGGACGCCGCCGGACGCGCCGAGACACCTGTTCCAACTGGAAGTGGAGACGCGCTTCTGACGCGTGTCTTGGAGACGCAGTGAGCCGAGAGGGGAAGGCATCGACATGAGGGGTTGGGGATGGAGGCTGGGGTGGATGTGCTTGTTGGGCGTGGGCGCATGTGGCGCACCGTTGGAAGAAGGGACGGAGGCCGCCTGCTCGGGCGTGCTGCCGGGGGACCTCGTCATCACCGAGTACCTGAATGACCCCGAGGGGACCGATACGGGGCGGGAGTACGTGGAGCTCTACAATTCCCTCAAGGTGCCCGTGAGCCTGGAGTCGATGACGCTGTACGCGGCTCGCTCGGACGGGTCGCAGGAGAAGGGGTTCTTCTTCGGGGGCCCGCTGTCGGTGGCGCCCGGGGACTACCTGGTGCTGGGAGATGTCCGCGAGGGACCCGTGCCCGCGCACGTGGACCAGTCCTATGGCGAGGAGCTGGGCGCGCTGGGCAACACGTCGGGGAGGCTGGGTGTTCGATGTGGCGAGCGGGTGATTGACGAGGTTTCGCTCTCGGCGCCGGCGAAGAGCGGCGTGGCCCGTGGCTATGACGGACGGCTCGTGCCGGACTCCGCCGGCAATGACGACCCGGCGCGCTGGTGTGATGGCGCGGGCTCGGACGTGGCAGGGGTGTCCCAGGGAAGCCCCGGCACCGCGAATCCTCCCTGTGCGCCAGCGGAAGGCGCATCCGAGGAGAGCGGGAGCACGGAGACCTGCCTCCCCCTGGGCTCCCAGGTTCCTCGCGAGGTGAAGCGTCCTCGCGCGGGTGAGTTGGTCATCACGGAGCTGATGGTGAATCCACTCGGGGACGACACGGTGGGCGAGTGGGTGGAGGTCCTGGCCACGGCTCCCGTGGACCTCAATGGCTTGACGTTGGGCACCGACACCACGAGCACGAAGGTGCAGGGTGCGAACTGTCTGTCACTTCCCTCCGGAGGGTACGCGGTGCTGGCCCGACGCTCCGAGGCCGTACTCAACGGAGGACTGCCCGCGCCCGTGGCCACGTTCGGCGTGGACCTGCGCAACACGGGAGGTGTCGTGCAGGTGCGGGCCGGTGAGGTGCTCGTCGATGCCGTCGCATATGGCGCGGCGGAAGACGGTGTCGCGATTCAGGTGTCCGCGGGGGTGACGAATGCGTCCAGCAATGACTCAGCGGACGTGTGGTGTCGTGCCTCGGAGGCGTATGGCTCGCGCGGCAATCTGGGCACCCCGGGGCGCGCGAACCGGGCCTGTGCGTCGGGCGGGGGCGGGGTGGATTCCGGTGCACCAGATGGCGGCGCTCCAGATGGAGGGCGCGACACGAGTGGTGGCTCCGACGCGGGCTCCACGGGTGGAGGAACCCGAGACGGGGGACAGGACGGTGGTCTCCGAGACGCGGGTGTTCCGGACGCGGGGAGCCCCGCGCGCACGTGTATCGACCGGGTGACGGGCACCTCGCGCCCGGTCCGGTTACCGGAGGTGGGCTCGCTCGTGCTCACGGAGTTCATGGCGGACCCGAGCGCCGTGGCGGACAGCGCGGGGGAGTGGGTGGAGGTCCTCGCGCTGCGCGAGGTGGACCTCAATGGCATCACGCTGATGAATGAGGGAGGCACGAGCACGGCGCTCGACGCGACGCTCTGTCTGTCGTTGAAGGCCGGGGCCCGAGGGGTGCTCGCGCGCGGCGCGGACACGGCGCTCAATGGTGGACTTCCCTCGGTGCTCGCCACGTTCTCCTTCAATCTGTCCAATGCCGCGGGCAGCCACTCGCTCCGCCTGGCACTGGGGAGCCGGGTGCTGGATGTCATCACCTGGACGAGCGCCGCGACGCCGGGGGTGTCGCTGCAGGTCAGCCCGGCGAACAGCGACCCTCAGCGCAATGACGCGCCGGGGAGCTTCTGTCTCGCGCCCTCGTCGGCGCGCTATGGCCTGGGAGACCGGGGAACGCCGGGCCTGGAGAACCGCGCATGCGTGCCCTGAGCGCCGCGCTCACCCTGCTGGGGCTGCTCGTGGCCTGTGGGGGTGACGCGGGGACGCGGTGTGGACCGGACACGGGCCGGGTGGTGGAGGTCATCGACGGTGACACCGTCTTGCTCGAAGGCGGTGAGCGCATCCGCTACCTGCTCGCGGACACACCGGAGAGCACGGCGGGCAGACACGACTGCTTCGGGCAGGAGGCCCTGGCCTTCAACCGGAGCCTCGTCGAAGGACGGCGGGTGACGCTCGTCGACGCGGAGGCGTGTGAGGACCGCTTCGGCCGACGGCTCGCCTACGTCACCGTCGATGGACATGACGTGAGCGCGCTGCTGGTGGAGCGGGGCTTTGCGTGCGTGCTCCATGTCCCGCCCGCCGGCGACTCCCGACGGGTCGAGTTCGAAGCGCTGGAGTTCCAGGCGCGAAGGGCCCGCCGGGGCCTGTGGGGCGCCTGCTCGCCGGTGCCGTGCTCGCGATGAGTCACTGGGACACGGAGCGCCCACGTGCCCGCCTCCCGAGCGGGGTGTCACCCAGGCGGCCCGAGAAGACAGGAGCCTGGAAGCTTCGGGCTCCCTATTCCAATCCTGACGGCCATGCCTACGCGCCAATCATCCAGGTCGAGCCACTCCAGCGAGTGGCCGACGAAGGGCGGGCCAGCGGAAGCGCGCACCCGGGGGGGCATGCGCTGTCCGACTGGAACCTGCCCGGCCTGGCTTCACTTCCACATGGACGACGCCTGGACCCAGACGGGCGGGGCGCTCGCATGAATCCCTGCCCCGCGCCCATCGGTCCGCTGTCGGACCTCCTGTCCTCCCGTCGGGAGGACATCGCGCGGAGGTGGGAGGAACGCGCGGGGGCGTCGCGCGGCGAGGGGCTGCTGCGGCTTCCGACCCAGACGACGGGCTCGCTGGAGTGGGTGGACTCGGTGGTGGACCTCCTGCGGCGCTTCGGTGTCTCGGCCGAGCACGAGGTCCAGCTCCCCACCGACGGACAGGGCGCCGAGCGCTACCGGGCGGGAGCGAACATCGCCGCGGTGGTGCGCGAGTACGGCCTGCTGCGCGACGTGCTCGTCGAGGTGCTGGAGGAGTCGGGGTGGCCGCCGGACTTCAAGGGCCTGCGCGCGCTCAACCGAGCCATCGACGCGAGCATCGCCGACGCGGTGACACGGCACGCCGCGGCACATGAGCAGACGCTGCGGCTCACGGAAGCGAAGCTGCATGACATCCTGGACCACGCACCGCCCGCCATCTATGCGAAGGACGCCACGGGCCGGTATCTCTTCGTCAACCGTGCCTTCGAGCGCGGGAGCGGCCTGAGCAGCGAGAAGGTGGTGGGCCACACGGACGACGAGCTGTTCACCCCGGACGTGGCGGCCGAGTTCTCCTCCAATGACCGGCGGGTCCTCGAGTCGGGTCAGCCCCTGGAGTCCGACGAGCATGTGCGGTTCAAGGACGGCTGGCACATCTACCAGTCGCTCAAGTTCCCCCTGCTCGGTGTCGGGGGGCAGGCGCATGCGGTGTGCGGCATCTCCACGGACGTCACCGAGGCCCGGCGCATCCAGCGCGAGCGGGACGAGGCCCGCGAGCGCCTGCGCCGGGTCATCACCGAGCTGCCCGTCGTGCTGTGGGCCACGGACCCGGTGGGCAACATCACCCTCTTCGAGGGCGCGGGCCTGCGCGCCATGGGCGTGCGGACGGAAGATGTCGTGGGCCGGAACACCTCCGAGGTGTACGCGGGCCGGCCGGAGCTACTGGACGCCGCGCGGCGCGCCCAGCAAGGGGAGACGTTCTCCCTGGAGCTGGAGGTGGGCGGTGCCTGGTTCATGGCCTTCATCTCCCCGGAGCTGGGGCCGGATGGACGGGTGATGAGCGTGTCGGGCGTGTCCCTGGACATCACCGAGCGCCGCCGCGCCGAGGAGGTGCTGCGCCAGTCGGAGACGCGCTACCGGCTGGCCACGCTGGCCACGCGTGACGTCATCTACGACTGGAACCTGTCCACCGGGCACATCCAGTGGAGCGAGCTGGCCAACCGGCAGTTCCGCCTGCCCCCGGAGATGCCGGGGTTGGACATCGAGGGGTGGACGCGGTCCATCCATCCGGAAGACCGGGAGCGCGTTGGCCGGGACATGCAGCGCATCATCGACATGGGCCTGGACCACTGGCGCGACGAGTACCGCTTCCGCCGGGGAGACGGCTCGTGGGCCATCATCGAGGACCGGGGGCAGGTGGTCCGCGACGCGGCGGGACGGGCCCTGCGCATGGTGGGCGCCATGCACGACGTCACCGAGCGGCGGGTCGCGGATGAGGAGGCCCGGCGTCGCGCGGAGTTCGAGCAGCTGCTCATCGGCATCGTCGGCCACGATTTGCGCAACCCCCTCTCCGCCATCACCATGGCGTCCACCACGCTGCTGCGACGCGAAAGCCTGGATGAGCGGCAGCGCAAGGTCATCGACCGCATCCTCTCCAGCGCCGAGCGCGCCACGCGCATGCTGCGCGACGTGCTGGACTTCACCCAGGCGCGGCTGGGTGGCGGCATCCCCATGCAGCCCCGGCCGCAGGACCTGCACGAGCTGACGCGGCAGGTGCTGGATGAGGTGCGGCTGGCCCACCCCGAGCGGGTCCTGGAGCTGGAGTCCCGCGGTGACGGCGCGGGAGCGTGGGACCCGGACCGGTTGGCGCAGGTCATCACCAACCTGGTGAACAACGCCCTCGCCTACAGCCCCAGCCACTGCCCGGTGCTGGTGCGCACGCATGGCACGCGCGACGCGCTGATGCTCAGCGTGCACAACATGGGGACACCCATCCCCCCGGAGCTGCTGCCGCGCCTGTTCGAGCCCATGAAGCGCGCCGAGCGCCTGGAGTCCCAGGACGGACGCGGTGGCCTGGGGCTGGGCCTCTTCATCGTCAAGCACATCGTGGATGCGCACGGCGGCCGGCTGCGTGTGCGCTCCTCGCAGCAGGGCGGCACCCTCTTCATGGTGCGGCTGCCACGCGCGCCCACTCCCCAGACACCCATGAATCCAGGGCCTTGAGGGCCTGCCCTCCGGTTGTTGCCCGCGAGGTGTCCTGCAGCGACCGGGCAGGCATCGGCCACTTGCTCCGGGAGGCGCACCCGGCTAGCACGGGGGCCTCAGTATTACTTCCCTCGGAGGGGTGAATGAAGAAGGTCTTCATCGGGCTCGGTATCGGTTGTGGCGTCCTCATCCTTGGCGTCATCGCCGCCGTCGTCGTGGGTGGCGTGTGGGTCGCGAAGAAGGCGGGCGGCAGCATCGAGGCCGTCCAGAAGATGCAGGTGCAGCAAAAGGAGATGGCGGAGCTGAACAAGAGCCACCCCTTCGAGGCGCCCGCCGAGGGTGACGTGCTGCCGCTGCGGGAGGAGCGCCTGCTGACGTACCTCTCCGTGCGCGAGTCGGCGCTGCCCGTCTTCACGACCTACGAGGAGAAGTCCAAGGCGTTCCAGGAGGAGCACGACACCAAGAACGCGGACGCGAACCCGTCCTTCAACGCCGCGATGGAAGCCGCCAACCTGGCGATGGGGATGATGGCGGACGTGCGCACCGCGTACATCGCCAGCCTGAAGAAGAACGGGATGTCGCCCAACGAGTTCCAGACCATCACCAGCACCGTCTACGCGTCGATGGTGGCGGAGGGCTCGGAGGCCGTCCAGAAGATGAGCGCCAAGGCCGTGGAGGCCATGCAGAAGCAGCTCAAGATGGTGGACGGCAAGCTGGAGAACGCGAAGCTGTCCGCCGAGGAGCGCGCGGAGCTGGAGGAGTCCCGCACCGGGCTCCAGGAGCAGATTGAGGCCCTGTCGGACGCCGCGAACGGCACCGGCGCCGAGGGCCTGTCCGACGCGGCGAAGCAGGCCGCCGCCGCCAACATGGCGCTGCTCAAGAAGCACGAGGAGCGCGTCAAGGTCATGGCCAACGCGGCCTTCGACGGCTTCGTGCTCGGTGGCGCCACCGACGAGCTGAGCGGCGCGGGCGCCGGCGCCGACGGGGAACTCCAGGACTAGCGTCGCGCTGGGGTCTCCGGCTCCGGCCCCTTCCCTTCGGAGGAGGCCGGAGCGGGGTGCCCCAGGGTGTCGCGACGCCGGGCGCGGACGCTCGCGATGACGGAGGCGCCCACCAGCGTGGCGATGATGGCCACCGAGGGCAGCGGCGGGATGTGGAGCCAGGGCTCCACCACCATCTTCAGGCCCGCGAAGCCCAGCACCCCCGCAAGGCCGTAGTGCAGGTAGCGCAACTGGCCCAGCGTGCCCGCCAGCACCAGGTACAGCGCCCGCAGCCCCAGAATCGCGAAGGCGTTGGAGCTGTAGAGGATGAAGGTGTCCTGCGTCACCGAGAAGGCGGCCGGCACCGAGTCCACCGCGAAGAGGATGTCCGTCAGCTCCAGGCCCAGGAGCGCCAGCAGGAGCGGCGTGGCCACGCGGTGGCCATCCTCGCGCCGGACGATGAACTTCTTGTCATGGACCTGCTGCGTCACTGGCAGGTGCTTGGCCAGCCAGCGCACCGCCCGGTTGTCCTTCTGCTTGGCCGGGTCCTCGCGCGCCACGCGCAGCGCGGTGACGAGCAGGATGGCGCCGAAGACGTAGGACACCCAGCTCCAGCGCGCCAGCGCGGCGGCCCCCACGAAGATGAAGAGGGCGCGGAAGACGAGCGCCCCGAAGATGCCGAAGAAGAGCACCTGGTGCTGCGCGCGCAGGGGGACCGACAGGCTCTGGAAGATGACGAGGAAGACGAAGGCGTTGTCCAGGCTGAGGCTCTTCTCGATGAGCCAGGCCGCCACGTACTCCTGGGCCGCGTGCCCCCCGAGCACCGCCCACACCAGCCCGCCGAAGCTCAAGCCCGCCGCAATCCACACCCCGCTCCAAATCCAGGCGGCCCGGCGTGACTCTCCGTGATGCCCCCGGTGCGACAACAGGTCCACCGCGAGCAGCGTCAGCACCGCCGCCCAGAAGACCCCCCAGAGCCATGTGGGAATCGCATGCATGTTCGTCGTCTGAACCTATGCATCCTCCCTGCGGGCGGAGGAGGTTCCCGCACGCGCCGCGTCAGGAATGGGGTGGGCCAGACACCCCTGGGCAAGGGGGATGTGGGCTGACGAACCCATACGGGCAGGCAGGGGGCTTTTCGCTCTCTTTGCGAGCTTCCCTTCACGGGATGTGTCAGTTTCCGCGCGGGGCAGCCCGTGAGGGGAGGCCCAAGACGGTCGCGTGGGGGAGGGGCGCGACGAGCCATGGAATCTGGAGGAGTCGTACCGATGAACAAGGTCATCTTCGCCTGCGTGCGCAACGCTGGCCGCTCGCAAATGGCGGCGGCGTTCTTCAACGTGCTGGCGGACCCGGAGAAGGCGCGGGCCATCTCCGCGGGGACACAGCCTGGCGAGCGCGTGCATCCGGAAGTCCTGGAGGCGATGCGTGACGCGGGTCTGGATTTGAAGGACGCGCGGCCCCAGCAGCTCACGGAGGAGCTGGCCCGGGACGCCCACTGGCTCATCACCCTGGGCTGTGGCGAGGCGTGTCCGCATGTGAAGGGGCTCCAGCGCGAGGACTGGCCGCTGGACGACCCGCAGGGCAAGTCGGAGGTGCTGGTGCACCGCATTCGCGACGAGGTGGCCGCGCGCGTCGCGGGCCTGCTGGAGCGCGAGGGCTGGATGCGCGCCGGCTGAGCCGCCGGCCGGCCAGTGGGGCCGGGGAGCCGGCTGGGGTGGGGAGCCGACCGCTCGCCCGCTCTGGCCGCACGGCGCCGGGCCCCGGGCGCATCCTGCGGACATTCGAGCCGATGTCCGTCCGAGGTGCGCCGTCATGTCTTCGACTCTCTCTCCCATGCCCCTGGTGGCGCCGTCCGCGCCGCCACCCCTGCCGTCCACGCCCTGGCTGCCCCAGGCGCGCGCGCCACGCCGCACGCTGGTGGCCGCCCTGGCGCTGGGGGGGCTGGCGGAAGTGCTGTTGGACCGGCCCCACTGGGGCGTGTCCTTTCCCTTGATGGCGCTGTCGCTGGTGGCGGTGCTCGTGGGCCTGGGCGGACGCGAGGGCTGGCAGCGCGCGCGGCCCAACGCGTGGCTGCTGGGGCCGCTGCTCGCCGTGGCGGGCTTCGTGGCGGTGCGTGACAGCCCGTGGCTCGTGGTGCTGAACGTGCTGACGGCGGGGACGCTGCTCTTGCTGCTGATGCACTTCTGGGGCGCGGGCCGGGTGCAGCGGCTGGGGCTGGGAGGCTATCCCGGGGTGGTGCTGGGCACCGCGCTGCGCGGCCTGCTCCATCCGCCCGCGCTGGTGCGCGACTCGGTGGACCTGGGCGCCGCGAAGCGGCAGGCGCCGCGCCTCATGCCCTTCGCGAGGGGCGTGCTGCTCGCCGTGCCGGTGCTGGCGGTGTTCGCCATGCTGCTGTCGTCCGCGGACGCGATGTTCGCCTCGGCCGTGCAGCGGGTGTGGAGCGTGGACGTGGGCGCGCTGCTGGGCGCCTCGCTCATCAGGGGGATGGGCGTGCTCCTCTGCGCGGGCCTGGCCGCGAGCGCGCTGGGGCACGCGCTGCGGCGGCGCACGGGGAGCGAGGCGGGAGAGGCGGAGGTGGCGCCCGCGTCGCCACGGCTGGGGCTCACGGAGGCGCTGACGCTCATCCTCGCGGTGGACGCGCTGTTCTTCGCCTTCGCGGGCTTCCAGGTGGCGTACCTCTTCATCGGCGACGCGTCGTCTCCGGCGCCCGGGTACTCGTATGCGGAGTACGCGCGCCGGGGCTTCTTCGAGCTGATGGTCGTGTCCATGCTGACGCTGGGGCTGGTCATGGCGCTGGCGCGGTGGACCCGCCGCGAGTCACCGCTGGCCAGGACGGTCTTCCAGGCGGGGGCCTCCATCATGGTGGCGTTGACGCTGGTCATCGTCGCCTCGGCGGTGCAGCGCATGACGCTGTACGAGGACGCGTTCGGCTACACGCGCCTGCGCCTGTTCACCCATGTCTTCATGTTCGCGCTGGGCGTGGTGCTCGCGTGGCGCGGCGTGACGCTCTGGTGGCGACCGGAGCGCTTCGCCGTGGGCGCCTTCGTCACGGCGCTGGGCGCGGTGCTGGCCGTGAATGTCATCAACCCCGACGCGCTCATCGTCCGCCTCAACCTCACGCGAGGGGAGCCGGGGTCCTCGGTGGATAGCGAGTATCTGCACTCGCTCTCCGGGGATGCCGTGCCGGAGCTGGTGCGTGGGCTCTCCTCGGGGAAGCTCGAGGGGGTGGCGCATCTGAAACAGCACTATGTGGACGTGTGCGAGGACGTGTCCTGGCCGGAGTGGAGCCTGTCTCGCTGGCGGGCGTGCCGGGCGCTGGAGTCGGTGGAGGAGGCTCGCGTCAGCGCAGGTGGTAGTTGAAGGGCAGCTCCACCGTGACGCGAGGGCCAAGCGCGGCGGGCGGAGGCGGGAAGGGGGCCGCGTCACGCACCGCCGCCTGGGCCGCGTCGCACAGGACGGAGTGGGGGCAGTGCCCCACGACGGACAGCTCGAGCAACTGGCCCCGGGCTCCGACGGTGATGCGCAGCGAGAAGCGGCCTTCGATTCCGGCCATCGCGGCCTGGTGCGGGTAGCGCACGTTCTCGAAGCGGTCGCGGAACATCACCTCGAAGTACTCCTCCTCCCAGGCGTTGCGCTCCTCGCGGGAGGGGGGCGGCTGCGCGACGGGGAGCAGCCCCGCGCTGCTCGCGGCGAGGACGCTGTTCACCACGCCGCCGATGACCCCGCCCGCCACGCCACCGGAGACTCCGCCGGGCGTGGCCGTGGCGCGGGCCTCGTTCGCGGACTTCGCGTCGGCTGTCTCATGCGGAGGTGGCGCCGCGGGAGCCGGGAGCGGCCGAGGCTCCGAGGGCCGGGTGAAGGCCTTCGACGGGTGGGGCTTCGACAAGGGGCGTGCGCGTCGCGCGGAGGCCTGACGCGGCGTGGACGGCGTGCTGGCGGCGGGAGCGGGGGGCGGCGGCGGAGGCGCGGCGAGCAGGCGCAGGACGAGCGTGTCGTCGTCCTTCGTGACGAGCCGGGGCGCGTGGGTAGAGCCGTGCCAGAGGGTGTCCAGGCCCACGAGCGCGAGCACGTGGATGGCCACCGCGAGCGGCACCACCCAGAAGGTGCGTGAGTTGTCCGCGACACGGCGTGAGCGCGCGTGGGCGACGGAGGCGAAAAGCGGCGCCTCGGCGTGGCCGTCCTTCGGACTTTCGTCCGGCATGTCCCAACCCCCTTTCCTCCCGCTTGGAACGACAGTCTAGCGGGAGGCCCCATCCACCTGACACGTGGGTAGTGCCGGTCCTCGTCGCGGTGAAGGGGACCTGCCCCAGGGCGCCAGGCGACAGTGCTGAATTCCTGCCCGATTCATGCGCGTTCCATGAGGAACGTGTCCACCAGACCTCACTTCAGGACCCGTGAGGGTGGCCGCAGCCCCGGCACTGCGTCGCATCGCCGGAAGCGGCGACGAACTGACGGCAGTCACAGTTCAGGACGAAGCAACTGTGCTGGTTGTCATAGCGCCCGCCAAAGGGGTGCGGGACGAGCGTCTGCACGGAGACCTTGGGGATGCTGAAGGTCGACCCGGAGGTGGTGTTGGAGAAGCCCACGAAGAGAGGCGTGAGGATGCTCGGGGTGCTCCAGCGCCGTCTGGAACTTCACGGTGCTGGCCTTCACCTCGAAGAAGGCCCACCGGGGGCTCGTCGCAGGCGCTGTCCATGTAGGTGATGCTGTCGCAGCGCTGGAGGATGACGACAGGCTGCCCGCCGCGTCCGCCGGTTTCGCCCCAGGGGTAGCACGTGGCGGTGATGGGGTTGCCCTGCTGGTACTCCAAGGTGCCGTTGCGGGGCATGGACACCCGGATGAGATGGAGCTCGAAGTCCGCGCCTCGTCCCATTGCCTGCTCGATGGTCTGCGCGCCTTGCTGGGCGGGGATGCCGTACTGACCGTTGAGCGCGTTCTTGAGGCGGTCCTCGACGAACTCCTGGGCATTGCGCTGGGCTTTCGAGCACTGCGCGTCATTCACCTTCACTTCCATGTAGTGGATGACGGTGCCGCGCCTGGTGACGACCTGGGTCCGCGAAGCAAGGCATGTACGAGGGGCCCGAGAGGACGGGTGTCCCCGCCAGGATGCAGGGCCCGCGTTCGCGGAAGACGCGCGTGCGTCACGCCAAGACGCTCGGGCTTCAGTCCTCGGCCACGGCGGGAGGTGCCCACGCCCCGACGTGGCTTCGTCCCGAGTCGTCCCGCGTGACGGTGTGCAGCGTGCGGACGGGCTTGCCGGTGGCCGCGTCCAGCACGTGGTGGACGATGAGCGGCGTGACGGGGACCTCGGGCAGGGCTTCGTGGAGTTTCGCGAGGACGGCCTCGGGACTCTCGGCCTCGAGGACGAAGGCGGTGGCGTGGCCGGTGAGCGCGGAGTTGATGAGCACCTGGAGGTCCTGCGCGCCGCGAGGCTCGTCCGCCAGAATCACGTCCGGGTCCTGCCGGAGGAACGCGCGGACCACCTGCGCGAGCGGCGCGGTGTCATCCACCTTCACCATCCCGAGCCGCGCATCCACGGCGCGCGGGTGCTCCAGCGCGACGAGGACGTTGGTGAAGTCCGGCAGTGCTTCCATCGCCGCGTGGAGGGACGTGCTTCGTCCGGTGCCGCGCGCGCCGGAGAACACCACCGGCTGTCCCTGGAACAGCGTATCGAGCCGCAGGAAGCGCTCCGTGAGGAACGCGGCCTCCGAGGGCTTCATGCCCAACGAGGTGAACGGAGGCTGCGCGTCGCGGAGCTGACGGTCCCGGGCGTAGACGGTGACGCTGGGGGCGACAGGGCCCTCCTGGAACGTCACCCAGAAGAGGACGTCCGGGGCCTCCGCGCTGGGCGGATACGCCACGGTGCCACGCGCGGGGCGCGCCTCGTCCTGGCCTCGTTGGGACAGGGTGTGGAGGGCCTCGCTCAGCGACGCATGCAGCGCGGGAGCGAAGGGCTGACGCACGGGCAGCCGGTCTTGTCCGAGCATGCCCTGATGCCCGGGTGCATCGGCGCGGACGGTGAAGAACGAGGCGCCAGCCGTGAGGTCGTCCCCGTCGGCGTCGGCCCACACGGAGAAGACGAGGGTGCGCGTCCGCGCGGCGATGGAGAACAGGGCCGCCGCGGCCTCCTCGGGTGAAGCGGGGAGGGGCGGCGGACTGGGGACGGGGATGCCCTCGTCGGCGAACTGTTCGAGCAGACCGGCAATCAGCGCGGAGAGGGTCGTGGCGAGTGTGCTCAGGCGTGGGCTCCCGTGGGGTGCCGATGATGGCATGCGTCACGAGTCTTTGTGGTGACGATGACGAGGCTCGGGGCTACGAAGAGGGCATGAGCCAGGACTGGAATGCGACGAACGCGCCCACGACGGACTTCGACCCGGGCGCGGAGCACCGGGTGTTGACCGGAATGGTGGGCGCCTGGGAGGGCCTGACGCGCACATGGTTCGACCCGTCCGGTGCGCCCGAGGAGTCGCGCACCCACGCGAGCATCGAGCCGTTGCTCGGCGGGCGCTTTGTGCGCATCGACTACCACTCCACGGCGATGGGCAAGCCGCACGCGGGCCAGTTCATCCTCGGCTTCGACCGCACGGAGGAGCACTACACCGCGGCCTGGGTGGACAGCTTCCACATGAGCGCGAACATGATGGTCTCCACCGGCGCGCCTCGGGACGACGGACGCGTGTCGATGCTCGGAAGCTACACGGCGAGCATGTGCGACGAGCAGGGCGTCACGCAGAAGCAGCGCTGGGGCTGGCGCACGGTGATTCACCAGCCGGACGCGGACACCGTGGTCCTGGAGTCCTTCAACATCTGGCCCGAGGGCCGCGAGGACCGCGCGGTGGAGACGCGGCTGACGCGCCGCCGTCAGGGATAGTCACCGCGCTTCAGCGCACGCGGCGGAGCGAGGCCTTCGCGCCGGGCTCCACCGCCACCCGCATGTGCTCGGCCTCCTTGCGTGAGGGGAAGGTGTGCTCGAAGCCGCCCTCGACCGAAGGGAGGAGTCCCCTCGTCCGCGCGGCCAGCTCCACGCCTCGCACGGCGATGGAGCGCACTCTCCGCCGGTCCACTGCCACCCCGCCCTGCACGAGTTCGTCAGCCCGCACGGCAGGGTGTTCCAGGGCTTGGGCAGCGTCGCCGCTTCCTTCGCCGCGCCCTGGGGCGTGAGCTGGACGCGTGTCCCGCGCGCCCCGGGAAAAATCCTGGGACGTGGACTCCTCGGCGCGGGCGGAGGTGAGGGCGATGGACAATAGCAGGAAGAGGAGCGCCCGCCGGGCGTTGCGCATGGGATAACCCTGGCGGACGGACGGCGTGCGCGACCGGAGGGACGCGCGGGCAGGGCCCAGGGCCCGGTGAGAGGACGTGCATGAAGCTGGATGACCTGGTGCTGGCGTTGACTGTCTCGTTGCTTCGCGTGGAGCGCGAGCAGTGGCTGGACGTCCTGACGCGGTTGGAGACGAACCTGGGGTCGGGGTGGACGCTGCGGCTCCTGGAAGTGCCAGGGACGTACTCGGTGGGCGCGCGCACGCGAGAGGGACGCGAGCTGCCGCTGGAGGCGTGGCGCGAGGTGCTGGATGGCGAGGAGCTGGTGAGCGTCCGCGCCATGGACCTGGGGGGCCTGGGGCCCGGTGAGCTGCCGGACCACGTGGCCGCGGCCTTCGTCAACTCGGAGGCCCTGGTGCTGGACGTGCGCACGAAGCAGGGCAACACCCTCTACCAACTGGAGGTCGTCTTCAGCAGCTCCTCGCTCATCACTCCCCGGCAGTTCGTGGACTTCGCCCGGGCCCAGCCGAACGCGGAGCGCGTGCTGGAGGCACTCTCACTTGTCATCACCGACTCCAATACGATGAACCAGCGTCCCGCCGTGTCGGCGTCACAGGTGGCGGACTACCTGTGCTCGCGCGAGGGGGCGGCGCTGTTCGATTTGATTGGCGGGGACCTGCTCAAGGAACTCCAGTCCACGGTGCTCCGCCACGGCGGCGCGATGGTGCTCTCCGAGGACTTCCGCCCCTTCTTCCAGACGCTGGACCCGGACGACTTCGAGCGGAGCCTCTTGCCGCCGGAGCGACTGGCGGAGTTCGTCCCGTCGGACGAGCGGGTGTACCTGTCGGGCGATGACTTCGGGCGGGACTTCGTGGCGCTGGTGGAGGCGCAGCCCTTCGCGGAGGAGGTCTGGGCGCGCGCGGCGGAGAACCTCAACCGGTTCACCGCGCCGGATGCGACGCCATACACCTCCCAGTCGCTGAAGGAGTTGCTGGCCACGGCGGAGCCGGCGGCGGTGCATGGGATTCCCTCCGGCAATCTGATGGAGGAGCTCCAGATGACCTGCAAGGCGCGTGGCGCGGAGCTCATCATTCCGGAGCCATTGCGCGAGCGCGTGCGGGCGCAGGGGTACACGAAGGAGCAGCAGGCGAAGGACCCCGGGTTGATTCCGGAGCGGGAGCGACTGCGGCTGGTGCCCAATGACTCGCGCTACCAGATGTACCTGTTCAACGCGCTGAAGGTGGCGCGCTCGCCGCTCCTGTCGCCGCGCGCGACGACGAACACGCGGGCGGAGCTGCTGTCGAGCCTGAAGGACGCGGAGGAGTTCGCCACGCGCAAGGGCTCGCCCTTCGCCGAGGCCTTTGGACTGGCGCGCTTCATCCTGGAGAACACCGGTTTCCAGTTGCGTGACGCCGCGCCGGAGCGGCTGGCCGCGGTGCGCGAGGCGCTGCGGAGCGTGGGGCTGGGAGAGCGGGCGTGCGACGCGTTCGAGCGGCGCTTCTCGCTCGTGACGCTGTTCCAGGTGTTCCCCTCGTCCGAGGAACGGCTGAGGGGGCTGATGGCGTGCTCGGTGGCGGATGTCTTTGGCGGCATGGGCTCGTGGAACGACGAGTTCTTCGAGTCCGACGAGGACCAGGCCTGGTACGAGCGGGTGACGCAGCGGCTGTTCCGCGCGCTGCGCGAGTTCTTCGTGACGATGGTGAACGCGCGCTGAAGGCGCGTTACGCGTCGCGGTGGACGGTGCCCGGGGAGAACGCGGGCAGACAGATGGCGACGTACTCGGCACCCTCGGGCTCGGGGGTGCTGTAGCGGACCCACTCGCCCGGCTCGCAGATGACGGCCTGTCCGCCGCGCACGTCGAGGAACCCGCCCTTGTGCTCGACGCGCAGGACGCCGGCGAGGACGAGGGTGATTTCCTTGAACTCGGGCTTCTGGCCCGGCTCCTCCCAGCCGCCCGGACTGTTCATGTGGGCGACGCTGACGTCGGAGGTCTTGGTGGTGGCCCGGCCGACGAACTCATGAATGAGCTTCGGTTTGTTGCCCACGGCTGTCACGCGCATGGGAGCGGGAATCAGGGTTGGCATCGAAGGCTCAGAGAGACCGCAGGGTGGTGTGTCTGGGCTGGACACGTTACAGCACGCGGCTCCGGACACCCACCCCTTCCGAGTGAACCGCGGCACCTGCCACTGTTCGACGCGACAGGAACAGTCCGTCGCTACCGGATGTCACGCGCGCTACTTCGCGTCGGGCTTGGGCTCGGCCGGGACGGAGAAGCCGCCGCCCAGGGCGAGGTGGAGGTTGATGCGCTGAATCAACTGCTCGCTGCGCACGCGCAGCAGGGCGACTCGCGCCGCGTCCGCGAGGAGGGTCTGCTGGAGCAGCGCGAGCAGGTCGACCTTCCCGACGCGGTAGTCGACATTCAGGAGCTCCAACGCGCGCGCGTGCTCGGCGACGGCCCGCTCCAGGATGACGCGACGCTCGCCGAGCACGCGCGCGCTCGTCAGCGCGTTCTCCACCTCGTTCGTGGCGCGCAGGGCCGCGGACGCGTACGCGCCGAGCGCCGCCTCCTGCTCCGCCGTCCGCGCGCGCACCTGCGCCGCCAGGGCCCCGCCGTGGAAGAGGGGCGCGAGCAAGCCCGCCGCCACGCCTCCCGTGGGATTGGTGAGCGTCTCCTTCAGCACCACCACGTCGCTGTCGACCAGGCCCACGGCGCCCGTGAGGCGCAGCGAGGGAAGCCGCGCGGCCTTGGCCTCCTGCACGTGGTTGAACGCGGCGGCCACGCGGCGCTCTGCGGCCATCAGGTCCGGCCTCCGCTCGAGCACCGAGGCGGGAATGCCCGCGGGCACCGGGCCGGGCAGCTCGACGAGGGTGCCCCTGGGCTCCAGGGTCCCCGAGGGATAGCGCCCCGCGAGCAGCTCCACCGCGCGCACCGCCTGCACCCGCGTCAGCTCCAACTGCTTCACGGTGTCGCGGTACGAGTCCAGGTTCGCCTGCGCCAGCGCCAGCTCGTGTTCACTGATGACGCCGACCTGCAGCCGCGTGGTGGTGAGCTGGACCAGCTCCTCTCCCATCCTGACCCGCTCGACGGCGATGCCTTGCAGGAGGTGGGCTTCGGTGGCCAGCAGCCAGCCCTTGGCCAGGGTCGCCGCGAGGGACTGCCGGGCGAACTCGAATTCGGCCTCTGCCGCGGCCAGCGTCTCCCGGGCCGCGTTGCGGCGATAGCGGAGCTTGCCCCACAGGTCGACCTCCCAGCCGGCGGAGATTTCGATGCCGCGCAGCACACCCTCCAGCCCCTGGCCAAACCCGATGGATTCCTTCCCCTGCAGGTCGACCGTGGGAAGCAGCCCCGCGCGGGCGACGCCGAGCATCGCCGACGCCTGGTCCACCCGCGCCGAGGCGGAGCGGAGGTCCGGGTTGTGTCCGAGCGCCTCGGCGACCAGCGCCTGGAGCTGTTCGTCCTGGAACGTCGCCAGCCACCCGTCCTGGATGCCGCCCTCCGGTGCGCCCGCCGACGACCACGCGGTGGCGAGCGAGGTGTGAGGGAGTGCCTGTTTGACGACCTCGGGTCCTCGCGGCGGAGCGCGTGTGGGGCAGCCGCAGACGCCCCCGCCCACGACGAGCACCGTCCAGGCCCGGAGCCATCCCCACCGCCGGCGCTCGAACATGCTCCGCCCTTCCTCAGTGCAGCTTGAGAATCAGCCAGTCCAGCTTGGTGCCCACCCGGAGAATCACCTTGCGCAGCACGTGCACCGGGTGGAACGACTGGGTGTAGATGGCGGCGTGGCCGCGCGCTCCCGCCGGGAGGACCTCGTCCGCCTCCGACTTCTCGACCTTGAGCGTGACGGCGTAGCGCCCGGGAGGCGGGGCTTCCCCGCCCGTCTCGGGCAACACCCCCGAGGTGGGCAGCTGCCCCTGTCCGGTCGCCCAGACCACGGACTTGACGTGGCACTTGATGACGCGGTTCGGGAACGCCTGGAGGGTGACCTCCGCCTCGTCGCCCGGCTGGACCTGGTGCAGCTCGTTCTGATGGAAGTAGGCGACCACGTTCTGCTCGTCCTCCACGAAGCTCATGACAGGCGAGATGGGCAGCGCCGCCGCGTAGGAGCCCGCGCGAAGCTGGAGGTTCACCACCGTTCCATCCGCGGGCGCGTACGTCACGGTCTCCCGGAGGCGCCACTCCGCATCCGCCAGCGAGGCGAGCGCCTGCTGCTGTCCGGCTTCGGCCTGGGCGAGCTCCACGAGCGTGCCGTCCACCGTCCGCGCCTCGAGCCTCTGGGTGACCTGCCCCACGGCGGCGTTCGCCGCGGCCAGCTCACCCTCCAGGTTGCGGACCTCTGTCTCCACCTGCTGCAAGTCGAACTGAGTGCCGGAGCCATTGGAGGCGAGGACCTTGTGTTGCCGCACGCGCCGCCGGGACAGGTCAAGCCGGGCCGCGACGGAGGCCCTTCTGCCCTGGGCCGTCTTGCGTTCCAGTAACAGTTGCTTCTCGATGGCGCGAGCACCCGCGACCTTCGCGTCCAGCTCCCTCACCTTGGCCTTCAGCCCATCCACCTCAAACTGCGTGGACTCGGGGTCGATGCGGAAGAGCACATCGCCCTTCTTCACGGCGCTGTTGGGCTGGACGGGCACCTCGATGACGCGCCCGGAGACCCGAGGGACGACCTGCACGACGTAGTTCATCACCCGCGCGTCCGACGAGGACGGCGCGTACACGTTGGCCAGCAGGATGAGCATCGTGATGCCGATGATGGGCAGGGTGATGACGATGACCTGGGAGGTGAAGTTCCACGGCAGCAGCTTGAGCTTGAAGAAGACCAGCCAGACGACGCCCGCGTAGACGAGGAGCAGCAGCAGTTCCATCAGTGCGGCTCCCCTCTCTCTTCGGGGGACGGTCCTTCGGAGGGTGTGCCTGAGGGGGCCGGGAGCGCGGCCTCGTCGGCCTCGGGGCCGTGCGGAGGCGGGACCCGGTCATGCCCGTAGGCCAGCTTGTACAGGGACGGCTTGGAGTAGGCCCAGAGCCATGCCAGCGGCCACAGGAGCCCGCCGAAGAACAGCGACAGCAGGCACAGGGTCTTGATGGCATCCAGCTGCGGGTGATGGCGCTTCTCCGCGATTTTTTCCGGGAGGATGTGGAGCAGCCAGAACCCGGAGATGAGAATCACCGGGCCGATGATGATGACAATCCAGCTGAACACCTCCGCCGCGGTGTCCATCGCGTCGCCGCTGAGAAGCGACGCGTGCGCTGGACGCGGAGCCCACGCCGCCAGCCCCCACCATCGCAGCGCGGTGGTGGCCCCCCTTGGCCATCTCATGATGTCCGCCCCCTTGCTCCGACGACAAGCTATGAGGGGTTTCCCTACCGTCAAGGGGACGTTCGAGCGCGCGGCACTCCCGTCTGGCATCACTGTTCAGCGACCGGAGGGCCCCGCGCTTCCCGCCGGATACTCGCGCAGGGGGACTTCACCTCGCCGCCAGCCCGCGAGCACCGGCTCGACGATTCGCCACGCCTCCTCCACCTCGTCGTCCCGGAGGGTGAGCATGGGCTGTGCTCTCAACATGTCGAGCAGCAGGTTCGAGTACGCGAGCCGTCCGGTGGCATGCGACCGCAGCTCCAGGTCCTGGGTGACCAGCGTCAGCTCCGGCCCGTTGATGTTCACCGCGAGGCGGACGTAGGGCTCCGACAGGCCGATGCGCAGCACGTTCTGGCCACCAGGCTGGCCTCGGTAGGCGTGGTCCGGCTCGAAGCGGAAGTACACCGCCACCTCGGCGTGTGACTGGGCCAGCGCCTTGCCCGTACGCAGGACGAAGGGCACGCCCGCCCAGCGCCAGCTCGCCAGTTCGAGCGTGAGCTCCGCGAAGGTCTCCGTCTCGCGCGAGGCCTCGACTCCCCGCTCCCGGGCGTAGGCGGGCACCTTGTGTCCATCGATGTCGCCGTCCACGTACCGGGCGCGGACGCTGCGCTGGCGCACCTGCTCCGCGGTCATGGTCGGAATCGTCCGGAGCACGGCGGCGCGGGCGTCCCGGATGGAGCGCTCGTCGGAGCGGGCGGGCTGCTCCATCGCGACCAGCGCCAGCACCTCCAGGAGGTGGTTCTGAATCATGTCCCGGAGCGCTCCGGCGCGGTCGTAATACGACGCACGGCCCTCGACGGTGAGCGGCTCGTCCCAGGTGATGGTCACCCGCTCGATGTGTTGCTGATTCCAGATGGACTCGAGCACGCGGTTGCCGAACCGCAGGGCGAAGACGCGCTGGACCAGTTCATCCGACAGGAAGTGGTCGATGCGGAAGACCAGGGTGTCGGGGAAGCGCAGCCGCAGCAGTTCATTGAGGCGTTGGGCGGAGGCGAGGTCGACGCCGAAGGGCTTCTCGACCGCCACCACGCTGCCTTTCGGGAGGCTCGCCTCGGAGAGGGCCGTGAGCACCGGCTCGAACAGATGCGCGGGCAGGGCGAGGTAGGCGAGGACCGACGGGTGGATGCCGCCAAGCGCGCGCCGGAGGTCCTCGCCGCGCGTGGCATCCGCTCGCCGGTAGCGCAGGCGGCGGAGGACCTCCGTGCGAGTCCGCGCGGAGGCGCGCGTCGCATGCGCGTCCAGGGCCTCGCGCATGCGCTCGCGGAACTGCTCCTCGGTCCAGTCCATCCGGTCGACCCCGGTGAGGGTCAGCCCTTCGGGAGTCTTCTGCTGCTCGACGAGCTCCGCCACGGCGGGGAGGAGCAGCCGCGCCGTCAGGTCTCCCGAGGCGCCGATGATGACGAACGGGTCAATCATTCCCTCACCCTCCCGTCTACGAATGCATCGGGGGTGTGTGTCCCGTGGCCAGGAGGTAGGCGCAGTTCACGAGCGCCAGGTGGCTGAACGCCTGGGGGAAGTTGCCGAACAACCTGCGCTCCTTGGGCAGGTACTCCTCGGCGAGCAGGCCCACGTCGTTGCTGAGCTTCACGAGCTTGTCGAAGAACCGCTGGGCGTCCTCGGTCCGGCCCATGAGGTGGTAGGTGTTCGCGAGCCAGAAGGAGCATGCGAGGAACGCGCCCTCCTCGCCCTCGAGCCCGTCGACGCTGTCCTCCGTGAGGTAGCGCAGCACCAGCCCGTCCGGCATCAGCTCCTGCTCGATGGCGAGCACCGTTCCCACGACGCGAGGGTCGTCCGCCGGGAGGAAGCCGGTGAGGGGGATGAAGAGCAGGCTCGCATCCACTCCCTTCGAGCCGTAGTACTGGGTGAAGGTGTTGCGTTTGGCGTCGTAGCCCTTGCTGCACACCTCGTCGAAGATGGTCTGCCGCAGCTTCACCCACGGCGCCTTGTCCTCGCTCAAGCCGTACTCCTCAATCACTCGCACCCAGCGGTCCACGGCGGTCCACGCCGACACCTTGGAGGCGGTGAAGTCGTGCTTCGGCCCGCGCATCTCCCAGATGCCATGGTCCGGATGTGTCCAGACCTCGGAGACGCGCGTCGCGACGCTCTTGAGGGCCTTCCGGGCGCGCTCCGGCAAGGTGCCCTTCAGCTTCGCGTGGAGGTAGAGCACGCCGGCGAACTCGCCGAGGATGTCGAGCTGGAACTGCGAATAGGCTCCGTTGCCGATGCGCACGGGGCGAGCCCCTTCGTAACCGCTCAGCCAGTCCAGCGAGACTTCGGTGAGGCGGCGCTCGCCCCGGATGCCGTACATGATTTGCAGCTGGGTCGGGGCGCCTCCAATGGCGTTCACCAGCCAGTTGCCGAAGGCCTCCGCCTCGTCGGTGAGGTTGCCGAGCATGAGCGCGTTCAGCGTCAGGACCGCGTCGCGAATCCAGCAGAAGCGATAGTCCCAGTTGCGCTCTCCGCCTGGAGTCTCCGGGAGTCCGAAGGTGGGCGCGGCGACGAGCGCACCCGTGGGTTGGAAGCTGCATGCCTTGAGGGTGATGAGGGAGCGGATGACCTCGTCCTGGTACTTCGCGGGCAGGCGAATCTTCGAGGCCCAGTCCTCCCAGAAGGCCTGCGTCTCCCGCAGGGCGGCCTCCGCGTCCAGCACGTCGGGGATGTCGCTGTAGGGGCGGCCCCAGGAGAGCACGAAGGAAATCCGCTGGCCGGCGCGAACCGTGAACTCCGATTCGAACGGCGGGGGCGCCTCACCGGCTCCGCCTCGCAGGTAGAGGGCATCCGGGCCGGCGACGGCCGCGGAGGCACCGTCTCGCTTGCTGACCAGGGGCACGGTGTAGCCGTTGCCGAAACGGGGACGCAGATCGGAGCGCATCTTCACGGTGCCTCGGATTCCTTCCACCTGGCGCACCAGGTGCGGGCTGCCCTTCCGGATGGGCATGAAGTCCACGAGTCGCACCGCGCCTTCGTCCGTCACGAGCTCCGTTTCGACGATGAGCGTCTTGCCGCGGTAGCGGCGTTTCACCTCGCGCACGAGTGACGTCGGAGCCACCTTCCACCGCCCGTTGTCGGCGGTTCCCAGGAGCGAGGTGAAGCACGCGTCCGAGTCGAAGTCCGGGAGGCAGAGAAAGTCGATGGAGCCGTCCTTGGCGACGAGCGCGGCGGTGTACAGGTCGCCCAGGAGCGCATGGTCCTCGATGAGCAGGCCTGGTTCCGCCTGGGTCTCGCTGCCCCACCCTGTCCTCGGGGCCTCCCTCGTTTGCACGGTCTCTGTCGAAGCCATTTCATCCCCCCTGGGCATGTCTGTGCGTTGTGCGGGAAAGGTAGGCGCCGACACTTCGGATGCAATTCGGGCCCAGGGCTCGTCGTCGCGAAGCCCCAGCACGCGGGCGGCGGAGCGCTAGGGGGTTCGGGTCAGACAGCACACCCCCAGGCGTGTGCCGCCTCGGAACCTCGAAGAAGGACAGTGGCGACGAACGATGCGCGGGTCTCAGCGCGAAGTTCCCGCGTCGAGGACGCCGCCATCCAGCCATCGTGCCGGTGTCGTGTCGGAAGGCGCGCCCCAGGTAGAGCCGACAGGCGCGTCAACAGTCAAAGGTCCCGCGTCTTCGCGTGTGCCCGCGTCCAAGGACTCGAGGTCCATGCCGGAGCCGGGCTCTCCATCGAAGACGCGACGAAGGATGCGACCATCCACATGGACGGCATAGGCGGCGCCCGAGTCCAATGGAAGGACCTTGCCGTCACAGGCCGAGGGGTCCACGTCCATCCGGATGAAGATGATGTCGCCCTCCCGGATGAAGCGAAAGAGGCGAGCATCCTGTCGCTCCCAACAGTGTTTCCCCTGGTTCCCCGAGGGCAGGAAGTCGTTCGCCGCGAGCATCAGGGCCTTGAGCACCACGCCATCCAATTCGAGGGCGCTGCCGGAATCTTCCATCCCTCGCGCTGGCTGGGCGAAGAACTCCGGAAAGCGAAGAGCTGGGTCCACATCGATGGGGCGAGGGGGCATGGCTCGCGGACAACCCGCGACGAGCAGGAGCCATGGAACGAGCAATCGTCTCATCGGGCTTTCTCGAAGCAGGGGCTTCTCGTGGCGCGGAGCGTGAAGTCAGTGGCGTCTTCGTTCCAGGAGACGTGCGCGGTCTGTTCGCAGCTCCAGCGATTTCTTTCTCGAGTCCACTTCATGATGTGACCCGTCACGGGGACGTATTGGTGGAACCCGTCACAGGCGGGCTTCGAGAGGTCGTTCGCGAAGAACGCGACGATGGAGAGTCGAACGACGCCGTCCTTGGTCCGCGCCTCGAAGCCATGGGCGGAGCCTTGCTCCACGATGAAGCGGATGTCACCCCTGGACAGCGAGCTTCCGAACGGATGGTTGTGGAGCGCATAGATGTACTTGATGCTGTTTGGAGGGTAGCGCGAATCCTCGACGGTAGAGGGAAGCAGGCACGTCTTGAGTCGATGGAGTGGGTCCACCGCGGACTGGTCCGTGAGCTTGCTCACCATGTACTGGTCATCCGGCGTGTAATACACCCAGGCGCAGTACTCGCTCGACACGCGCCAGAACGTGCTGGCCTCCTGGTTGTCCGCGCGTCCCGCGCTCGCATGCGGTTTCGTGAGAATCCTTCCGCATGCCGCGAGCAGCGCATCTGAGTAGGACTCGAACGGTCCCAGCATGGGGCCAGGGAGCTTCTCGAGGATGGGTTGTCCTGGAGAGGGGCGGACGAGGTCGGGGTCACTCGGACGCGCGGGTGCGCACGCGAGCGCGAGCACAGCCCCGGACTGGAGGACGACGCGCGCCCTCACGAAGGCAATCCCCACACATCCATCGCGATGTCCGGCGGAGGCCGGTAGTCCTCGAGCCGAGGCATGGGCACGGGTTCGCCCGGTCCACCGGCGATGTCTTCGTACGTCAGCCAGCGTCCATCCGGCGCGGTGACGCGCGAGATGTAGTCCCACTCGCACGAGTCGTTGAAGATGACGAAGCACCACCCGTTGGAGCAGAGAATCGGCGTGTCGCCACCTCCGGAATCCTCCACGAGCTGGAGCTGCCGCGTCGATATCGTGACCTCACCCCGCTCCAACGCGTACAGCACCGCGAGCACCTCGTCCTCCGTCAGCTTGTGCTCGCTCGGCTGCTCCTGGAACTCCAGCCGGTTCCCGAACGGGTCCTCGCCGTGGAACCGCCGCACCCCCGGCACCGCGAAGTCCCACGTCACCGGACGCTTCGCCTCGTACATGCGCGAGGCCAGCGCATCCAGCGTCGCCACGCGGAAGGCCGGGTGCGCCTTCTTCGCCGGGATGAACGGCTCCTCCATGCCGAGATGAAGCCCCCGCCCGTCCGGCAGCTCGAACCAGAGCCCGCCCCGCTTCGCGAGTTCTGGGGGTTTGGGAATCTCTCGCAGCCCGAGCAGGTCGCCGTAGAAAACACGGCCTCTTGCCTCCTCGCCTCGGGGCATCGCGAGCTGGATGTGATCGAGCCCTTGAATCATGTTCGCCGCTCCCCCTGTCGTGGCGCGTGAGTCTGCCGGGACTCCTGGTGCGGCAGAAGGGCCTCGTGCTGGCCCCAGCCACGTGTCCCCAGGCCCGCGCCTGGTGACGCGCATGGCCGTGATTCCACGAGGTTCCGCCCCTATTGACGATTGGCAGGCGACTTGAAATGGAAGGTGCAGCGGGCGCAGTGTGCCCATCACCGACGCCTTTGTCGGACCCCTTTCCCTTTCAAGGACGCGCGATGCTTCCCGTCATCCTCGCCCTGCTCCTGTCGCAGACTCCGCCCGCAGCCAACCCGCGCCAGCAAGGCGTGCCCATCGGCAAGGGCAAGGTGCTGCCCACCGTGCGCCTCAGCGCGCCTTCCGGCGGTTGGACGGTGGACCGGATGCTGCTCATCGAGGGCACCGTCAGCGACCCCTCCATCGACCCCATCGTCGTGTCCCTCAACGGCGACCGCTACCTCATGCGCACCTTCAACGGGCGCTTCAGCCGCAAGTTCCCCGCGGCCAGCGGGAAGAACGTCGTCACGGTGATGGCCACGAATCAGGCCGGCACCGCGCGCACCCAGGCCACCAGCTACGCGCAGGTGCCGCCCGTCCCGTTCAAGGTCATCCTCACCAGCGACACCGACGGCGTGTACACGGACCTGCACGTCTACGAGCCCACCGACACCAGCGAGAAGGACGGCCAGCTCGCGGTCTCCTCCATGGCCCACGTGTACTGGGCGGACACCTCCAGCCCGTCCGGCGGCACCTTCTTCCTCAACTCGCAGGGCGGTGACTTCGACCAGCCCGCGTATGGCCCATACCTCTACATCCACCGCGCGCCGCCCAAGGGCGTGTACCTGGTGGCGACCAACTACTGGCCCAGCGGCGACAAGGCCCACACCCTGGCCACGCTCAACCTCGCGCTCTTCGAGGGCACGCCGAACGAGGTCCGCCGCATGGTGCGCATCCCCCTGGCCACGCCCGGCACCACGCGCGTGCTCGCCTGGGTGAATGTCCTCGGCGACGGGCAGGCGGAGGTCTACGTCCCCTCGCAGGACCCGAAGCCCACGCGCAAGGGCTGGCCCACGAACCTGGACGCGGCCCTCAAGGAGCTCCAGACGAATGGCGACGGCGGCGGCGAGGGCGACTACTGACGCGCGCTGTCTGACGCGCCCACGTCCACCACCATGCTCGCCCTGTCCCTGCTCCTGCTGTTGGAGGCCGCCGCGCCCGCGCCCGAGTCGCGCGACGTGCTGCTGCGCCGGCAGGTGGCCCAGGTCGCGCTCGCGCAGCTGAAGCAGCAGGACGCCTTGTGGCACCCGGACCAGCGCGACTGCGCGGGCCTCATCCGCTTCGCCTTCCGCACCGCCTACAAGCGCATCGCTCCGGAGCGCCTCGCCACGCCGCTGTGGACGGACGCGCGGGGCAAGCCCTCCGACTTCGCGGACGCGGAGACGTTGCTGCACCACAGCCTGGTGTTCCTGGGCCGTGACGAGGCCACGCGCGACGCGGTGCGCACCGGTGATGTGCTCGCGTTCCGCCAGGAGCAGGACTCAGGTCCCAACTTCCATCTCATGCTGGTGGTGCGCCCGGAGGACCGGGCCCATGCACCCGCGCGAGTCGTCTACCATCCGGGGGAGAAGGGCGCCGCCGTGCGCACCGGGCTCCTCCACAACCTCGCCGACGAGGCGCCACGAGAGTGGCGTCCGGTGCCCACCAACGGCGCCTTCCTCGGCTTCTTTCGTTTCAAGGAGTGGATGCCATGACATCTCCGTCGAGCCCTTCCCCGGGCACGCCGCCTCCGGCGAGCCCACCGCCTGGTCGCGGCGGTCCTCCCAAGGGCCTGTTGATTGGTGTGGGCGTTGTCGTCGTCGGCGCGGCGGTGGCGGGGGCCTTTGTCCTCGGCCGTCGCTCCAGCTCGTCCTCCGGCGGTGACGAGGGTCCCAGCACTCCGCTCATGAGCGGCGCGAGCACGAACCCTGTCGCGGCCGCGCAGGTGGAGGGATTGCCGGAGCCGACCACCGCGGAGCTGGAGGTGCCCGGTACTGTTGCTCCCCAGGCCGTCTGGTTGGACGTGCACCATCCGCCCAAGGTGCGTGACGCGCTGGCGCGCAACACGTGGCTGCGCTCGCAGTTGTCGCAGCCGCTGGGGCAGGGCTTCGTGGGCGGCTGGGCCGCGTTCTTCGGCTCCACGGGCGAGGACCTGAAGGGCGACTTCAAGGGCGCGGTGTTGGACCTGCTGGTGGGCCGCGTGGGCAACACGCCGTTCCGCGTGGCGTGGTTCGCCGGTGATGCGCGCGCGAGCACGCCCGCGTTCATCGTTCCCAAGGCGACGAAGTCCGCGACGGCGGCCTTCAACGCGCTGGACGCGGTGGCGAGCCGAGGCACCCTCACGGCGAAGACGTGCCCGGGTGGCACGCCCACCGCCGTCGCCGAGGGGCTGGAGCTGAAGCGCTGGCTGGTGGCGGAGCAGACGCTGTGGGCGGGCAAGACGCCGGACCGTCTGGTCATGGCGCGCCACCCCGTCGCGGTGCTCCAGGGCCTGTGCGCCGAGGTGCCGGAGCTGAGCGCCGAGGACAACGTCGACGTGGAGCTGGGTTTCCAGCCCGAGTCGTTCGGCCGCGACGCGCAGCTGTTCGCGCACGTGCTGGGGCTGTCGCCGGACACGCGCCTCCAGTTCGGCGTGGAGGGTGACCGCCTGGTGGGCCGGGGCATCGCCGGCGAGCTGATGGAGGGCACCGTGCGCCTGGACAAGGCGGCGCTGTCCGACGAGCTGCTGAAGCTGGTGCCGGAGGAGACGCCGGTGCTGCTGGCCATGCAGCTGAAGCTGCCGGAGACGCTGTCGGCGGAGACGCTGAAGGCGTTCTGGAAGTCGGGCGGCGAGGGGGCGACGCGCACGCGGCAGGTGGCGGTGGTGTGGACGCCGCGCGGGGACTCGGCGCTGCCTCAGGAGGTGGCGGTGCTGTGGGGTCGGCCCGAGGATGGGACCGCGCTGGAGGGCTTCTTCTCCGGAGGGTCGAGCAGGCTGCAGCAGGCCACGCTGTGCAACCACGTGGTGCTGGCGTCGAGCGAGGCGGAGCTGAACGCGCTGCGCATGTCGTGCGCGGGCAGCAAGCCGAGCATGCTCGCCGCGCCGGGGCCGGTGCTGGCGGGGCTGCGTGAGCCGGGCTCGTTGGCCTTCGGGGTGAATCTGGGACGGCTGCTCAGCGGCCTCACCATGGACGGTTTCCTGTCCGAGTCCCGAGTGGGGCGCAACGCGCCGATTCCGAAGGCGGCGCCCCCTGAAATCGAAGCGGCGCGGCGCGACCTGGAGTCGCTGCCGTACCTGGGCCTGCGCGGCACCGTGCAGGGCGATTCGCTGGTTCCTGGAGGTTTCGGGTCATGAGGATGGTAGCTCGACTCGCGGTACTGACGGCGGTGGCGCTGTCCGGCGTGGCGATGGCCAAGCCGCTCTACATCACCGTGCCGCGCTCGTATGGCAGCGGCGAGCCGGTGGCGGTGGACGTGGCCTTCGAGGACAAGGGGCCGGTGGAGTTGCGCGTCCTCAAGCCCGACAACGTGGATGCGTTCATCCGCGCCCAGGGCGACCTGCGGCGCGCGTACCAGACGCCGCCGACGATGAACAACCCGGGCCGCGCGCTCAGCCGCGGCGTCAACGCGGTGGGCCTGCCGGGCCGGTGGTTGCTCGACGGGCTCAACCAGAACTTCCGCGAGGACATGCTGACCGTCCTGCCGCCCGCGCCCAACGTGCCCGGCTCCAACGAGCCGTTGGCCAAGGTGGCCGAGGGCGCCAAGAAGCTGGTGGGCGTGCCGCCGGGCTTCACCGTGACTCGCAGCCAGTGGCTCAACCTGGACCTGGGGGGCGCCGAGCGCGACTTCAACGTGCCCGGCTTCAACTCGAGCGGTGGCTACGGCTTCCAGGAGCGCCGCGTGCTGCTGGCGCCGCTGCCGGCCGGCACCTACGTCCTCCAGTTGGTGCAGGGGCTCGTCGAAGGTCAGGTGGTGCTCGTCGTCAGCGACTTGACGGTGCAGCTGAAGCAGACGGATGGCGAGGTGCTGGTGCGCGTGGCCGGCAAGGACCAGAAGCCGGCCGTGGGCGCGCAGGTGCAGGTGTACCTGCCCAAGGGCAAGGGCCCCGCGGGGAAGACGGACGCCAAGGGCGAGGTGCGGCTGGACGTGACGGAGCCGCGCATCATCGCCACCGCGTCGGTGGGCGCCGACACTGCGATTGTCGACACGGACTTCTACTCCACGCTGGCGGTGGCGCCGGACGTGTTCATCTACAGCGACCGGCCCATCTACAAGCCGGGCCACGAGGTGAAGTTCCGCGGCGTGCTGCGCCAGCCGGACACCTTCCTCGCGCGGCTGTTCACGCCGAAGAAGAAGGACGTGGTGGTGAAGCTCGTCTCGCAGGAGGGCCGCGCGCTCACCACGCGCGTGTCGGTGGACGAGTTCGGCGCCTTCCACGGCACGCTCAAGGTGCCTGATGATTTGGGCACGGGCGTGCTGCGCGTGGAGGCGGAGCTGGACGGTCAGCCGCACCAGGGCGAGGCGCGCGTGCAGGACTACGTGAAGCCGACCTTCTACCTGGAGGCGGAGCCCGAGTCGGAGACGGTGGTGCCCGGCCAGTCGCTGCGCGTGAAGGTTCGCGCGCGTCGCTACGCGGGCGGCGTGCCCGCTGGCGCGAAGTATGAGGTGTTCCTGTACCGCAGCCTGCTGGACGCGCCCGCGTGGGTGGATGACGCCGGCAAGGGTGGCCAGGGCAGCGACGTGACGTACGGCTCGCAGTCCAGCAACGAGGGCAAGCTGAGCGTGCCGGAGCGGCTGTACTCCTCCGTGGCGGAGCGCGGAGTGACCGAGGACCCGTGGGCCAGCGCCACCGGCTTCGATGCGAGCGGCGAGGCGGCGATTGAGGTCGCGGTGCCGGAGCTGAAGGCGGGGGAGGAGCGGCTGCCGTATCGCTACTCGCTCACCGTGCGCGCGCGGGATGACCAGGAGACGTTCGCCAACTCGACGACGTCGTTCTTCCTGTCGAAGGTGGAGGTGCTGGGCACGGCGCGCTACTCGGACGCGGTGGTGGCCAAGGGCGGCGAGGCGCTGCTGTCGGTGCGCGCGACGACGCTGTCGGGCAAGGCCTACGGCGTCACGCAGGGCGAGGTGGAGTTCGTGCTGCGCAAGGCGGACGGCGCGGAGAAGAGCCTGGGCAAGCGCTCGTTCACCACGGCGGCGGACGGGACGCACCGCGAGAAGGCGCCCACGTCGGATGTGGGCGCGGTGCTGGCGCGCGTGGTGGTGAAGGACAAGCGCGGCGAGACGTGGCAGGGCGAGGAGTCGCTGCTCGTCATCGGCTCGGCGGACGAGGCGGTGGCCCAGGTGCCCAACCTCACGCTGGCGTCGCTGTCGGGCACGCTGGAGCCGGGGGACTCGGCGCGGATGGTGGCGCTGATGCCGGATGGCTGGGGCGCGGGTGGCCGTGACGCGGGCCCGGTGTGGGTGACGCTGGCGGGCGCCAGCATTCATGACACGCAGGTGGTGGAGCTGACGGGCCGCACGCTGGTGCACAGCTTCAGCGTGGAGAAGCGGTTCGGCGGCGCGGTGTATGCGTCCGTGGCGTACCCCACGGCGACGGGCCGCTGGGAGGAGCGCACGGTGGCGTTCCGCGTGATTCCGCGCGAGCGCACGCTCACCGTGGAGCTGCAGCCGCGTCGCGCCGAGGCCACGCCGCTGACCGAGCAGACCATCGACGTGCGTGTGGTGGACCACCAGGGCAAGGGTGTCGTCGCGCAGCTGTCGCTGGGCGTGGTGGACAAGGCCGTCTACGCCATCCAGTCCGAGTTCCGTCCCAAGGTGCTCGACTTCTTCTACCCGCCGACGCGCAACAACGTGTCCAACTTCTACTCCTCGGAGTTCCAGGGGTACGGGTACGGCGAGGCGCTGGCGCGGAAGATGGCGGGGCTGCCGGACCATGCCTTCGCGTCCATCAAGCCGCCCAGCCGTCAGGCGAAGGACATGGAGAAGGACACCGCCCACTGGGATCCGACGGTGGTGACGGACCGCGATGGCCGCGCCACGGTGCGCTTCACGCTGCCGTCCAACCAGACGTTGTGGGTGGTGACGGCGGTGGCGGCGGACACGTCCGGTCGCTTCGGCGAGGGGACGTCCGAGTTCGCCACGCGCGGCGGTCTCAACCTCTACGCGTCGCTGCCGCAGTTCCTGCGCGAGGGTGACGAGGCGCTGGCCTCCATCCGCCTGTCGGCGGGTGAGAAGTCGCCGGCCAGCCAGTTGCTGGAGGTGAAGCTCGCGTCGCTGGGTGCGCTGAAGGCGGACCAGTCGCAGCACAAGGTGGAGCTGGCGAAGGGTGGCGAGCAGGTGGTGCCGCTGACGCTGCGTGCTTCCTCGACGGGTGACGCGCAGCTCGCGGTGGACGTGTCGGGAGGCAAGGACCCGCTGAAGGACCGCAAGCTGTTCCAGGTGGAGCCGGCGGCGGTGGAAGACGCCGTCAAGGTGAGCGCCTGGGGTGGTGGCGCGCTGGAGGTGCCGGCGGCGAAGGAGGCGACGCTGACGCGCGTGGAGCTGGTGCTCCAGCCGTCCATCGTCGACGCGGCGCTGTCCAACGTGCGCGAGCTCCTGACGTACCCGTACGGGTGCCTGGAGCAGCTCGTGTCGACGACGGTGCCCAACGTGGCGGTGTACCAGGTGCTCCAGCAGGCGGGCGCGCTGGCGAAGCTGGACACGGACACGCAGGCGCTGCTCGCGGAGGCGCGCAGCCGTTCGGTGCAGGGCACCGCGCGCATCCTCAACCTGTCGGTGAAGGGCGGTGGCTTCACGTGGTTCGGTGGCTACAACACGCCGAGCCTGCCGCTGACGCTCATCGCGCTGGACGGTCTGGCGTACGCGGCGGAGGCGGGCCTGGTGGACCGCGCGGACCCGCGCCTGGTGGAGAGCGCGCGTTGGCTGGAGGCGCAGGAGGGCCTGCCGCCCGAGTACGAGGCCACGCGGGCCTACGTGCTGGCGCGGCTGGAGGGGCCGAAGCAGGCGGCGCGTGTGCGTGCGCTGGTGGAGGCTTCCGAGTCCGGTGAGCTGTACCCGCTGGCGCTGGCGGTGCTCGCGGCGGAGAAGGCGGGCGTCATCAAGGAGCCGGCGCTCCAGGCTCGCATCAACGCGCTGGTGAAGCGCAGCTCGGAGGGCTTCACCACGCTGGCCGCGTACAAGCCGGGCCAGGAGCTGGAGATGTCGGAGGCGTTCTTCCGCTTCCCACTGCGGCGCGTGGGCATGACGGCGATTGCCGCGCACGCGGCGTCGTTCGGCACGCTGGACGTCACCCGCGCTCGCAAGCGCATCCTGGAGATGCTGTCGGAGCCGGACCTGTCGACGTTCGACCGGAGCACCGCGCTCCTGCACTCGCTGTGGCTGCTGGAGCGCGACGCGAAGGCGTTCAAGGGCATGACGCCGCCGGAGGTGAAGGGCATCCAGGGCGGGGTGAAGTTCTCGCCGCGCGGCATGGGGCTCGTCGCGACGCTGGCTCCGGGGACGCGCACGGTGGACGTGGGCGGCTTCGACGGCGTGGCGACGTTGCAGGCCACCGCGCTCACGCCGCTGTCCGCGGTGCGTGCCCAGGCGGAGGGCATGTCGATTTCACGTGCGTACTACGCGCTGCGCGAGGGCGGGAAGGTGAAGCTCGGCGCGGGGGACACGGTGTCCCAGGGCGAAGAGGTCTACGTGGAGCTGACGATGGACGCGCGCGGGAGCAACAAGGTGCGTTCGGCGTACTACGTGGTGGAGGACGCGGTGCCCGCGGGCTTCGTGGCGCTCCAGGAGGACAAGGCGTTCCGCGGTCCTCCGCACTCGTTGCCGCTGGTGCCGGAGGCGCTCAAGCGCCGGGTGCTGAGCCCGGAGCGGGCGACGTTCTTCTTCGAGGAGCCGGCGTGGTGGAGCGACAGCCCGCGCACGGTGGGCTACGTGCTGCGCGCGCAGTTCCCCGGCACGTTCTCCGCGCCCCCCGCGAGCATCGAGGACATGTACGCCGCGAGCATCCACGGCCGCACGGCCGCGGACTCGCTGAAGGTGGTGCCGTCGAAGAAGGGCACGGGAGACCTGTAGTCGATGGGGTGGGCCTCCGTGGTGGCCGTGTTGCTGACGGCCACCCCCACCTTCGTCACGCGAGGTGACGTGACGCCCGAGTCGGACCTTCGTCGCGAGGCGGAGGCCGGCTGGGCGGCGCTGGAGTCGGTGTATACGGCGGAGGCGGGCGGGGCGCCGGTGAGGGCCCCGGTCTCCATCGTCCTCCAGCGCGGCGTGGCCCTGTCGCCCGAGCGCAACGCGCAGGGCCGGCCGGGCCTCGTGGAGCTGCGGCAGAACACGCCGGGCGTGCTGGATGAGCGGCTGCGCGTGGCGCTGCGGCACGAGCTGGCGCACCAGCTCCTGTGGTGGGCGTGTCCCCAGTCGAGCGAGGACCGGCTCTTCCACGAAGCCTTCGCGGTGGCGCTGAGCGGCGAGCTGCCGGCGTGGCGCGAGGGGGCCTATCAATCCCTGTCACGCGCGGCGTCGGAGCTGGCGGCGGCGCCCGCGGTGGACTCGTCGAAGGCGCGGCGGGCGCTGGCGCGGCTCCTGAGTGAGACGGTGGGGTTTCCCAAGGCGCTGTCGCGTCGGCTGCGCCAGTGTCATGACGGGGCGCGGTGGGTGGTGCCGCTGTCCATCGACGAGCTGGCGGATGTGCAGGTGCGCGCGGCGGGGCCGGCCACGGTGGTGGTGAGTCGGCACTCGGGAGAGGTGTTGTTGTCGGAGGGCGAGGTGCGGCGCGCGCTGCCGTATGGCTCGGTGCTGAAGCCCTTCGTGTACGCGGCGGGCGCGGAGCATCCGGTGCTGGCGCCGCGCGTGGACGTGCAGGAGTGGGCATGTGGCCCGGGGTTGCCGGCGAAGGTGGACGCGCGCACGGCGCTCCTGCGCTCATGCAACGGGTACTTCCTGGACTGGGAGACAGCGGGCTCGGCGCCCAAGGGGTTTGGCGCGTGGGAGCCGGTGCTGTCGGCGCTGGGGCTCACGGGGACACCGGTGGACATGGCGGATGCGGTGGGCCTGCGCTCCACGCTGGCGCTGTCTGCGTGGGGGATGGCGCAGGCGTATCGGCTGTTGGCGGAGGCGCGGCCGGACGTGGTGGCGCTGCTGGCGGACAACGCGGCGCGAGGGACGCTGGCGGAGCTGCCCGCGTCGAAGGCGCTGGTGGGCGTGGCGACGAAGACGGGCACGGTGCGGGACGCGGCGAGCCGTCCGCAGTACGGCTGGATTGCGGCGGTGGACGGGGACCTGGTGGTGGTGGCGGTGCGGCCAGGGAAGATGCCTCGCCAGTTCGCGGAGGAGATTCCCGCGGCCCTGGCGAAGGCGCGCAAGCAGGCGGGCGTGGAGGCGGCGCGGGTGCAGGTGTTGGGGCTGGTGCCGGTGCGCGAGGTGGAGGCGCGGTGCGCGGGCGTGGGCTTCACGGTGGATGCGGGGATGCCGAAGGCCGCTCCGGTGGAGTGGGCGCGGCTGGAGGGACTGACGACGCGCGGGGCGGCGGTGTGCCTGGGCGCGCCGTGGCGGGTGCGCTTTCCGAAGGGGCCGGAGGAGGGGAGGGATTACGCGGGAGTTTTCACATGGTCGCCACCGCCGGCGTATCGGCCGCCCGTGGGAGTGCCCACGTCACCGAGCGCGTTGAAGGCGCGGCGGGGCTCGGACTTCGTGTTCCGCACGACGCGGTTGCAGTACACGTCGGGCGTGGTGGCGGCGGAGGATGTGACGCTGAAGGGCGAGGCGCGGCTGGCGTTGGCGCGCGTGGTGGCGCACAACGAGCGGCACAGTCGTCATCCGGGCCGGGCGGTCTGCGACACGACGCACTGTCAGGCCTTTCGAGGCACGGTGCGGGTGCAGCGAGACGACGCGAAGGCGCTGAGACTTCCGGCGCTCAAGTGGAGCGAGTGGTTGTTGTTCTCGCAGGGAGGACAGGAGCCCTGGACGCAGGAGCGTCCGCGTGTGGACGTGGAGCGGCTCCTGGGCAAGGGCCTGGTGTCGCTGCGTTTCGAGGCGGGCCGCGTTCAATACCTGCTCACGGAGAAGGAGGGCGCGTCGACGTTCGAGAGCGGGCGCTCACTGGCGTGTGAGCTGTTGCGCTCGGGCTTGAAGCTGCCGTCCTGTCCGCGCACGGCGTCGTTCAATGGGGACACGCTCGTGTTCGAGGGACGCGGGCGAGGACACGGTGAAGGCCTGGACGTCGAGGCGGCGAAGGCGAGCAGACTCCGCAGCGACGCGATTCTCGAAGGGGCCTACGGACGCTCTCGCCCCGAGCCCCGGGACGTGGACTAGGTCGTCGTGAGGGGAAGCACGAGCCGGGCGCGGGTTCCTCCCTCGGTGACGCCCTGGAGGGACAGGGTTCCTCCGTGGGCCTCGACGATGCGGCGCACCAGCGTCAGCCCCAGGCCCGTGCCTCCCGTTTCCCGCGCGCGGCTGCGGTCGGTGCGGAAGAAGGGCGTGGTGAGCTTGGGCAGGTCCTCGTCGCTGATGCCGATGCCCCGGTCCTCCACGTCCAGGTGCACCGCCTGCGCGTCCACCTGTGCGCGCAGCGTCACCGGACTGCCGGGCTCCGAGTACTTGCGCGCGTTGTCGAGCAGGTTGTGCAGCGCGCGCCGCACCAGCACCGGGTCGGCCTCCAGCGTGGGCAGGTTCTCGGCCACGTCCAGTTGGAGGCGACACTCGGGGGCGCTCTTCTGGAAGCGCTCGGCGGCGTCCTTCAGGAACTCCGTCAGCCGCAACGTCGCCCGCTGGAGGCGAGGCCCCGGCTGTCCCGCCTGGTTCGCCTCCAGGTCGAGCCGCGCCATCTGCAACACGCCATCCACCAGTTGCTGAAGCTCGCCGATGTCCCGCCGCAGCTCCGGCAGTCGCGCCGCCAGCTCCTCCGGTTGTCCGTCCTCGACGAGGTCCAGCGTCACGCCCAGGCGCGCCAGGGGCGTGCGCAGCTCGTGGGACACGTTGGCCAGCAGTTCCTTCTGGCCCCGGATGAGGGACTCCGTTCGCGCGGCCATTTCGTCGAAGGTGCGCCCGAGGACGGCGACCTCGTTGCGTCCCTTCAGTCGAGCGCGCGCGGACAGGTTCCCCCGGCCAAACTCCCCCACCACGGTCGTCAGTTGCTCCAGAGGAGAGACAATCGCACGCGCCAGGGGCACGGAGATGCCCGCCAGGAAGACGAGCACCGCGGCCAGGCTGCCGCCCAGCGCCGTGTAGACCCAGCGATGGGTGACGGTCCGGTAGATGAGCACGCCCACCACGACATCTCCGCGCCACGTGGGGGCGGCCCAATAGTTCTGTTCCCTCGCGAGCCAGTTGTTGGCCTTGCGAACTTGTCGCCACTCGTCGTCGTCAAGTGGCTTCAGCGGAGGGTCCGCCGAGGAGAGCTTCACGTTGCCCTGAAGGTCATACAGGGTGGTCTGGACGTTCTTCTTCTCGGCGAGGGCCTCCATCATTCGCGCGAGTTCGGGGGAGTCCGAATTGGCCATCTCCACCAGCTCCGTGAAGTGGTCGAGGTTCGGTTGGTCCGCTTGGATTTGCACGAGCTTGATGATGAGGGAGAAGGACAGGACCGCGCCTCCCAGCATCAACAGACCATACAGGTAGATGCGCCAGAACATCCTTCGGGGGCGGAGCCGCTCGCTGAGCTTCATGACTCCTCACCTCGCTCCAGCACATACCCCACGCCCCGCACCGTCTTGAGCATCCGGGGGTTGCGCGCGTCGTCCCCCAGCTTCTGGCGCAGCCGGGATACATGCACGTCGATGGCGCGGTCCACCGGGCCGTCCGGGTCGCTGCCCTTCGCCAGCTCCAGCAACTGCTCGCGCGACAGCACCCGTCCGGCCCGCTCCGCGAGACCGAGGAGCAAGGCGAACTCGTGCCGTGTCAGCGGCAGCACCTGTCCATTCAGCGATGCCCGGAAGTCACTCCGGTTCAGCGTGAGCGCGCCCACGCGCACCACCTCGCGCGAGGGACCCAGCAGGCCCCGGCTGCGCCGCACCAGCGCCTGGATTCGCGCCAGCAGCTCCCGAGAGGAGTAGGGCTTGGGCAGGTAGTCGTCCGCGCCCAGCTCCAATCCCATCACCCGGTCCGCCTCCTCGCCGCGCGCGGTGAGCATGAGGATGGGCACCGCCGAGCGCTCCCGCAGCTCGCGGCAGACGGTGAGCCCATCCTTCCGGGGCAGCATGATGTCGATGAGGATGGCATCGAAAGCGCGACGCGAGGCCTCGACCAGGCCCTGCTCCCCGTCCCGAGCGAGACAGGTGCGCACGCCTTGTCGTTCCAGGTACTCGGCCGTGAGGCGGGCCAGGTGCGCGTCGTCCTCGATGAGGAGCACCTCGATGCCGGGTGACGGTGTGGCGGGTCCCATCATGTCCCCAGTCTAGTGCGGCGTGGCCGTGTAGGACTCGCAGCTCCCCACGAGCTTGGGCACCGCGAGCAGGCTCTGCCAGTCGCGCAGGGGCACACCCATCACGGAAGTGATGCCGTCATCCGGTGCCATGAGCTGCTTCACCCACTCCTGTGGCATCAGCCGGCGCGCCTGCCACACGCCGCCGTCCACCAGGAGTTGTCCCAACTCCATCAGGTCTCGCGGTCGGCTGGCGGACATGGCATCGAGGCTCGGCGTCATCGCGGCCCTCGACGCGAAGGCGAGCAGCACCAGGGCTTGGATGAGGAGTGGGGCGACTGCGCGGAAACGGCGAGTGGGGTGCGGAGACATCGAACCTCCCAGGGCCAGGACCTCGGGGTCCATTGGATGCTGCGCAGTTCAACGCCTCCATGTCGCGGGAGGATGTGCGGAATGTAAACGATTGTAACGGGCCGCTGATTCGGGCGAGTTCATTGGCACCTCTCCGAGAATCAGCGATGGTCCTGGCCAGAGGGGTTGGTCCATTTGCTTTGGGGAAGATGACATGCACGTCGCATCGCGCCGGTTCGCGCTTTCGTTGCTCTTGAGTGCCTCACTGTTCTCCGGTTGCTCCGAGGACTCACAAACGCCGCATGAGGGGCCCGCCACGGAGTCCAAGTGCCCCGCCGTCACCGGCGCGGTCATCGAGCATCAGGGCATCGTCTCCACCTCGGAGACCTGGGCCGCGGGCAGCCCCCATGTCATCACCAGCAACCTCACCATCCGGGGGCAGGTCACGGTGGAGGCCTGCGCGACGGTGCGTCTCGCGAAGGCCACCTCCATCCAGGTCGACAGCGGGGGCGTGCTTCGCGCGGAGGGGAAGCAGGACCAGGTGGTGCGTTTCGAGCCTCACGCTGACTGGCCGTGGGGGCAGTTGCTCATCGGGACGGGAGGTTCGGCGCGACTGGAGTGGACGGTGCTGTCGGGAGGTGGACTCTCGACGACGATGGACTCCATCGTGCGTGTGAATGCCGGCGCGGAGCTCCCTGGCCCGAGGCCGCTGTTCGTCAATCACGTCACCATCGAGGACTCACTGGGGCCTGGCATCATTCTCAATGGAACGGCGGGCTTCGCCGAGGGCTCCTCCGATTTGACCATTCGAGGGACGGGCGGCGAGTTTGGTCGGCAGCCCCTGGTCATCAATCCCAATGCGCTGGGGACGCTGCCGTCGGGCACGTACACGGGGAATCTCGAGGACGCCATTCACATAGGGCCGTCCATCGCGGCGGCCTCGGTGTTCTACCTGGGCTCCAGCGCCACCCTGAAGAACCTGGGCGTGCCCTATCAAGTACAGGGCCTCCAGGTGGGGGGACCGGGGGCTTCGGCGACGCTCACCATCGAAGCGGGCACGGAGCTGCGCTTCGAGCCGGAGACGACGCTGCGCGTCTACGACGGGGCGAGCGCGCTCATCGTGGCGGGGACGCCTTCCAGTCCCGTCATCTTCACGTCGAACGTGAGGAATCACCGGCCGGGTGACTGGACGGGCATCCGCTTCGACGGGATGAACGCGGCCAACCGGCTGGAGTCGGCGGTGGTGAGGTACGCGGGTGGGCCGTGCCAGTGCTCCAGCTTTGGGTGCAACTACCTGCCGCCCGGGTTCGATGTCAGCTCGGCCATCCTCGTGTTCGACGAGCCGACGTCGCCGTTCATCGCGAACTCGCGCATCGAGGACAGCGCGGGGCACGGCATCCTGCGCGGGTGGAATGGCTCGGACCTCAGCCTCGCGACGAGCACCACCTTCGCGCGCATCGCCGAGTGTACGGAGACGATGCCGAAGGACCGCGACGGACGCTGCCCCTCCGAGACGCCCGTCTGTCCGCGCAGTCCCTGAGTCACCGTGACGCCGTGGGACGCCGAGCACCTGGTCGGCGTCCATGACGGCCTGGGGCGCACGGGCATCGCTGAAAACAACGACGCCGGAGCCTCCTCGTGGGAGACCCCGGCGCCGAGCCGACAGTTCGTGCTGTCGAGAGACTTCCTAGCGGTAGGTCGCCGTCAGCTGGTCCGCGCGCTCCGACTGGCCCGCGCTGAACGTGTTCATGCAGTTGTCGTCGGTGTAGTCCATGAAGTTGGTGATGGGGTCGTTGCCGGCCGTCGAGCAGGTGTTGCGGCCCGTGGGGCAACCGTAGGCGGGAGAAGCCTCCGCCGGCGTGTCGCTGACCGAGTCACCCGCGCCGGTGCAGCCGCCCTGGAACGTGTGGTACAGGCCCAGCCAGTGGCCGACCTCGTGCGTGCCCGTGTCGCCCTCGTTGTAGGGCGCCGCGGAGCCACCCGGCACGCTGCTGTAGAGGATGACCACGCCGTCCTGCAGCGGCTGCGAGGTGTAGCTGGAGGGGAACGTCGCCCAGCCCAGCAGGCCGCCGCTCAGGTTGGCTGAGTAGATGTTGAGGCTCTCCTTGCCACCCTTGCGCAGGGCCTTCTTCATCGCCCGCTCGTTCGCGCTGCTGTCCTTGAGCGCGAACCACTTCGAGTTCGTCGTGCGGTCCGTGCCCTGGAGCACGAAGCGGAACGGCGTGTTGGCATAGGCCGCGTTCAGCACGTTCATCTGCGCGGTGATCTGCGAGTCCGGGATGTCGCCGTTGGCGATGCCCGAGCCCTTGTTGATGACGTGGAAGTACGTGGGCACCGTCACCGAGCCCACCGCGCGCATCGCCGTCTTCTGCTCGGCCAGGAAGGCGTCGATGGCCGCGCGCTCCTCCACCGAGGGCTCCACCGTCGCGCAGCCGCGGTGCAACGATGACTGCTCCACCGCCGGGTCCGCCGGCGACGGGGCCTCCGCGGCCTCCTCGCCCTTACAGGCGGCAAGGCTCATCAGGGCACCCGCAAGCACGGCCAGACGACCATTCCTCTTCGCGACGCTGCCAATCATTGTCATCTCCAGGGAAGATGGAGATTCAATGAATAGCTGAATGAAACAGCGAGAGTCAACGTCACCTTGAGACAATCCGTGGACAATCCCCGGGGTGCGCCCGACGCCGCACTCCGGGGCGGATGAGACAGAAATGCTCCACTCGGGAGGCGCGATTGTAAAATGTCTTTCATTGTCTCGGCTCACCCCCGGAGGCGCTTGGGTATGTCTGGGCTTGCTCCAGACGCCGCCTTGTCGGGATGGGTGGGTTCCCGGGCCCACCTCCGTGACGTGCCGCGTCACCAGACGGGTCCGGAAAAATCCCACCTTTCCTGAGCAACTCTTCCTCTCAGATGGCGAGAATCCATGACTGGATTCCGGAACAGCCCGGATTTCCTCTGCCGCTCTCCTCGGTCCGCCCCGCTTCTGAGAGGTCTCCGCATGTCTCCCCCCGTCAGTAACAACGGCAACAACGCCGCTCAGATCGCCGCCGCTGAGGCCCAACGTCGTCAGGCCGAAGAGGCCCGTCGTCACGCGGAGGAAGCGCGCAAGGCCGCGGAAAACCAGAAGAAAGCCGCCGCCGAGGCCCAGAAGAAGGCCGCGGAGACGCAAAAGAAGAAGGCCTCCGAGGCCCAGCAGAAGGCGCGGACGGACGCCAGCCAGGCCAAGGTCGCGGCGGACAAGGAGAAGGCCGCGAAGGCCGCGAAGGAGACGGCCCAGACGAAGGCCAATGAGGCCCAGGCCAAGGTCGACACGTTGGGCAAGGGCCCGAACCTGAGCGACCAGGCGCGCAAGGACCTGGACGCGGCGACGAAGGTCGCCAAGGACACGAAGGCCGCGGCCACCAAGGCCAACGACACGTTCCTGCAGGCGCAGAAGGACGCCACCGCCGCCCGGCAGCTTTCCGACACATCGCACAACAAGGCGATTGAAGAGGGCAACAAGGCCATCCAGACGCAGAAGTCCGCCAACACCTCGGCGAAGGCGGCGGGCGAGCCGCCCCCGTACGCGGACGCCAACCAGGTGCGCGACGTCTTCGACGCCGGCAGCCTGGACCCCAAGGCCCAGGAGCGGCTGTTCGGAACGAAGTCGGTGGTCTCTCCGGAGGAGGCGGTTCGCGCGGATGCGAAGGCGGTGGGTGACGCCTCCATTCGCAGCCCGGCCGATGGCGCCAAGGAGCTGCGCCGCCAGGTAGAGGCGAACCCGGACCCCGCCTACCGCGAGGCCCTGATGAAGGAGTCCAGGGGCGCCATCAACCTCATGACCTCCAGCCTGGGGCGTCCCGAGGTGACCCAGGACCAGGCGAATCAGATCGTGAGCGACCTGAGCCACGCCGCGGAGCAGACCAGCCCTCAGGCGTCCCGCGACGTGGCGGACAGCTTCCGCCGCGCCGAGACCGAAGCGGGCTACGGCCACAAGGTGGAGGAGAAGCTCACCCCCGCGCTGAAGGCGGGCGCGAAGGACCCGGCGGTGACGAACGTCGCCAAGGGCCTGGTGGACGGCCTCCGCGCGGACGGCAAGTACGACCTGGCGGATGTCATCACCCGCCAGTCCCCGGAGCTGGAGAAGGTCTCCCCGCAGAACGCTGGCCAGACGAAGGCCCGCGCCGAACTGGACGTCCAGAGCGCGAAGGAGGGCAAGGACACCGTCGCCACGCAGCAGAAGCAACTGGATGAGGCCACGCGGGGCCAGGTCGACGAGCTCTTCACGGCCTCCAAGGACCAGAAGCCGCCCGAGGGCTTCGAGGCGGTGGACACGAAGGACCCCCGCCGCGTCGAGTTCGTCCAGAAGGACCCGGCGGGAGAGGTCACCGCGCGCATCTCCGCGACGCGCGACGACAAGAACAACGTCACCCTGGACACCAGCACCGTCGACCCCCAGAGCAAGCAGGTCACTCGCGAGGTCGTGACGAGCAACGGGCCGGAGGGCACCACCACCAGCCAGACGGCGACGTGGACGCCCGCCAAGGGCCAGGACATCCGCAACCCTCCGTCCATCGAGGACCTGAAGAAGAGCCGCGACCCGGCCGTGGCCGTGGAGGAGAGCAAGGTCTCCCGCGACAACGGCGACCTGCTCACCACGACCTACAAGCAGGGGGGTGGTGGCGTCGAGGGTTCGGAGACGCGCTTCAGCCAGCAGGAGGGTGAGGGCGGGCTCGACGACAACTTCAAGGACAAGTTCAACGAAGACCAGCCCATCGACCGGACGGAGACGAAGAGCTACTCGATTCCTCCTCCGGGTACGAAGGGGCCTGATGGCAAGGACCTGGAGCCCTCCTACACGCGCACGCAGACGTTCTCGCAGGGCGAGGGCGTGAACGAGGTGCAGGCCACGGCCACCATGAGCAAGGCGCTCACGGCGGAGGATGGCTTCAACGTGGACAAGGGGCCGCGCAACGCGGGCGACCTGTCGAGCCTGTCCGGCAAGCTCAAGTCGGAGGACGGCGAGAAGGGCGAGGCCTTCGACGGCGACAAGGACAACCCCAAGCAGTGGGTGCTCGAGAAGACCGACGGCAGCAAGTACAGCAGCCAGACCTTCATCGAGGGCCACCCGGACATCTCGGTCGTCACCGAGCGCACCGCCAAGGGCAACACCGTCGAGGAGACGGTGAAGGGCAAGGTCTACGGCACCGAGGGTGACAAGAAGGGCGAGCCCGTCGACATCAGCTCCACGTCCAGCCACGCCTATGACGACAAGGGCATCCTCACCAATGCCAAGAGCGAGACGAAGGGCGCGGACGGCGTCACCACGAAGCAGGACTACCAACGGACCGACACGGTCGGCCCGGACGGTCGGCTCCAGGTGGACGAGCGCAGCAGCAGCACGCGCACGCCGCCCGGGGGACAGCCCACGACGGTGACGTCGGAGCGCCAGCGCCGCGAGTCGGACGCGGGCGTGCTCCAGCTCGTCAATGCGTCCAAGAACGTCACGGGGCCGGATGGCTCCTCGCAGGTGCGTGTCACCCCGGAGAAGACGGAGCTGTCCGTCAACGGCAAGCCCGTTCCGGAAGGGGACCTCGGCAAGCTGGACACGAAGGAGCGGGCCCTGCTGGACGTCACGCGGGGCGAGATGGCGAAGGAGCTCTACAACCTCGCCATGACGCCGGAGCCCGGAACCGCCAAGGAAGAAAGCGAAGGCCCCATCAGCAAGCCCGAGTCCACGGGCGACGTGACGACGGCGCTCTCCATCAACAAGGACGTGCTCGGGTTGATTGAGCAGGACGCGCTCAACACCCTGATGCAGGAGTCCACCCCTCCGGCGGACCCGGCGAACCCGCCCGCTTCGGGGCAGACGGACCCGGCGACTCCGCCCCCGGGGGACCCGGCGGCCCCGCCCGCTTCGGGGCAGACGGACCCCGCGGCCCCGCCCGCCACGGACGACACGACGACTCCGCCCGCCACGGGCGACGCGGACTCCTCTGGCACTCCCGATGGTGACACGGGCACGAATGACTCGGAGACGGCGCGCCTGGCGAAGTTCGCGCGCGGCGTCCAGGTGGGCGCGGAGAGCCTGGGCATCGTCGGCAACACGCTGGGCGCGCTGTCCTCGGGCGCGGACCTGGTGAACAACATCAGCCAGGGCAACTACGTGGCCGCGGCGCAGAACGTGGCGGATATCGGCGGGGGCGTTGGCGGCATCGTCCAGGGCGTCGGCGGCCTCCGCGGCGGCTCCGAGCTGGCGACAGGTATCGCGGGCGCAGGCAACGAAGTGGGGGGGCTGGCGGGTCTGCGCGCGGCGTCCACCACGGCCTCGGGGTTCCGTGAAGCGCTCGCGGTGGGCGGCAAGCTCGGAGCCATCGGCACGGGGCTCGGCGTCGTCTCCGGCGGACTGGATATCGTCGGCGGCATCCAGGCAGGGGATGGGTGGCAGATCGCCAAGGGCGGCGTCAGCATCGCGGGAGCGATTGGCGCCGGCGTGGCGGTGGGCGCCATCGGCGGCCCGGTGGGCGCTGGCGTCGGTCTGCTCATTGGCGTGGGCGTCTACGGCGTGGGGAAGCTGTTCGACAAGATGAGTGAGGGAGACAAGGAGCACCAGATCGCCGGCGTGGAGATCTAGGCCCTACGATATGAGCACGAACACCATTCGACACGGCGACCTCACGATGCCCCTGCCCGACGGTTGGGCGGATGCCAGTCAGGTCGTCGCCATGGGCCCGGTGGAGGAAGGTTTCCGGGCCAGCGTCGTGGTCTCCGCCGAGCCCAGGCAGGGACAGGAGACGGCGAAGGACCTGGCGGCACGCGCGCTGCCGCAGCTGCAGCGGTCCGCCCAGGGCTTCGCGCTCGTGAGTGAGAAGCCCGCGACGTTCGGCGGGCGGCAGGGCCTCACGCGCGAGTACACCTGCCAGGCGGGCGCGCTGAAAATCGCGCAGCTCCAGTTCTATTGCGTGAAGGACAAGCAGGCCTACACCTTCACGTACACTCAGCGCGCGGACCGCATCGCCTACACCCGGGCGGTGGCGGAGCTGTTCTTCGGCTCGGTGCGCATCGGCGCCTGAGTCGAAGGGCGTCTCAACGGAGCGCGGCGTCCGGCACGAAGGTGTGTCGGGCGTCCGCGTCCCGGGCGAGGCCGTCGTGTCCACTCCGGTACGAAGCCAGGCCCCGACTTCGGGCAGCGCACGGAGGCGTGCTGCTCCGGGGAGGGGCGTGCTTGCGAGCGGCGATTGCCGAGGCAGGGGGGCTGACCCAGCTTCCGGCATTCCCTGTCCAGGAGGACGGCATGGCTCGAAGGATTCGTGGTGGTGGTGTGGCGGCCCTGGCGGCGGCGCTGGTGTTCGGCTCGATGACGGGCACCGCGCTCGCGGAAGACGAGGCCAAGAAGGCCCACAAGGAAGACAAGCGCGTTGGTGAGGCGGCGGCCGAGAAGGAGCTGTACGTCGGCAAGCTGGCCCTCTTCGACGCCAAGCAAATCGCGCTGGGCAACATGGCCCTGGAGAAGACGCAGGACCCGCAGGTGCGTCAGTTCGCCCAGAAGCTGGTGACGGACCACAAGCAGCACCTGTCCGACCTCAAGGCGTGGGCCGACAGCAAGTCCATCGAGGTGGCGACGGTCGACCTGGCCGGGTCTCCCGGCACCGGCGGCTCCGGTGTCACCCCCGGCATGCAGGAGGGCTACGACAAGAAGATGGAGGGCGTCGACGAGCGCCTGAACAAGGCCATCACCGAGGCGGAGAAGGAGCTGGACAAGCTCCGCGAGAAGAATGGCAAGGAGTTCGACAAGGGCTTCCTCACGCGCGTCGCCGATGACGGCAAGAAGGGGCAGGACCTGGCCAAGGACGGGATGGACAAGTACAAGACCGACGCCGCCTTCAGCGCCCTCTTGAGCAAGACGCGCCAGGGCATCGCGAGCAACGAGACGATGGCCAAGGAGCTCGAGAAGACCCTGCGCCGCTGACAGCCGCACGGGCTCTCGAAAACCATGGGCGCGGTGACTCGGGGGAACCGGTGTCACCGCGCCGGTGTTTCAGCCCGGGCGGCGGATGTGCTCGGACGTGTGTGCGACGCCGGGCGCCGGGAACTCTCCTGGGTTGACGCAGCGGGCGGCGGGTGCCTATCCCGACGCATGGCGAATGCCTGGAAGTGGATGATGGTCTCGGGGTTCATGGTGCTGGGCGCGTGCACGACCCCCGCGCCGCATGTGCCGCCCGTGTCGCCCGAAGGAGCCACTCCCGCGGGCCCCTTCCTGCTGGATGCCCGCGCGCTCTTCGCGGGGTGCACGCCCGTCCCCGACAGCGCCAGCTCGCGCATCTATCAGTGTGGTGACGCGACGGTGTGGCTCGTCGAGCGCAAGGACGTGCCCGCCGCGCGAGTGCTCACGCTCGCCAGGGCGCGTCTGGTGGAGCGACTGGGGGAGGGCGTGGTGGTGGCGGAAGGGGCGCTGCCGCTCGCGGAGCGCTCGTGGCCGGCGGCCCGCTTCGCCCTGTGTGACGTGGGGGACGCGGGCCTGGAGGGGCCGGCCTCGTGTCGCGCGGGGGGCTACCTCGTCTCGGTGGCGGGGTCGCTGGGCCGTCAGCGCGAGCTGGGGTGTGTCGCGAAGAACAACGCCCAGCCGGCGCTGACGCGGTGTCTGGAACTCTTGGAGTATCTCGCGGCGCACGGCAATCCGGAGGGTGAGTCGCTGGATGAGGCGGCGCTGCTGCTTCCGCCCCGCCTGCCGTGGCGCACGCTCGCGGTGCCCGAAGGCTGCCAGCCCTCCCTGTCCACCAGTCGCGCGGGCCGCATCCGCTGTGACGACGCATCGCTCGTGTGGAGTGTGTACCGGCCCGCGCGAGACGAGGTGACGGCGCGCTGGAGGGACCAGAGCGTGGCGGAGCTGAGGGCGGCGCTGCCTGGCTCGAGCCCCGTGGAGGAGGTGGCGTGTCTCCTGGAGGAGCGGCCCTCGCGGTGCATGCGCTTCACGGCGCCTTCTCCCCGTGGGCCGGTCGTCGTCTGGACGGGCGCCATGCAGTGGGATGACCGGGCGCTGTTCGCCGCGTGCAGCTTCCTGGCATCCGCCGAGCCCGCGTTTCCCGCGGTCTGCAACGGTGCCTTCTCCGTACCCTGACTCCACCGTCTCGCGCGAAGGGGCCGCCTCGTGTACGCCTTGCAGGATGTCTCCAAGCGCTTTGGCACCACGCAGGCGCTGCACTCGCTGAACCTCACGCTGCCCACGGGGCGGACCACGGTGCTGCTGGGGCCGAGCGGCTGCGGGAAGTCCACGCTGGTCCGCCTGCTCAACGGGCTGTTGCACGCGGACACGGGCCAGGTGCTCTACGCGGGCAAGCCCCTGCCCACGGATGCGAAGGCGTTGCTGTCGCTGCGTCATCGGGTGGGCTACGCGCTTCAAGGGGGCGGGCTCTTTCCGCACCTGACGGGGGAGGAGAACGTCACGCTCATGGCCCAGCACCTGCGCTGGTCCGCCGCGCGGACGCGCGAGCGGAGGGACGTGCTGGTGGAGTTGACGCGGTTTCCCGCCGAGGCGCTCGCGCGTTATCCGGCGCAGCTTTCGGGGGGACAGCGTCAGCGGGTGGCGTTGATGCGCGCGCTCATGCTGGACCCGGAGGTGTTGCTGCTCGACGAGCCGCTGGGGGCGCTGGACCCGCTGGTGCGGCACGAGCTGCAAGCGGACCTGCGCGCCATCTTCGCGCGGCTGCGCAAGACGGTGGTCCTGGTGACGCATGACCTCGCGGAGGCGGGGTTCCTGGGCGACGACATCGTGCTCATGCGTGAAGGGCGCGTGGTGCAACAGGGGAGCCTCGTGGACCTGGAGACCCGTCCCGCGGACCCGTTCGTCACGCGGTTCATCCAGGCCCAGCGGCTGGCTCCGGGGAACGGGGCCTCGGCATGAGCACGCGGATAACATGCTCCACGGTGTGGAGCGCACCGATGGGGCTCGTGCTGCTGCTCATGTTTTCGCTGGTGCTGGCCTCCTGCGAGCGCGCGAGCACGACCCACGGCGAGCCCAACGTGCGCGTGGGCTCCAAGAAGTTCACCGAGTCCGTCATCCTCGGAGAGATGGTGACGCAGCTCGCGCGGAGCACCGGCGCGAGCGTGCGGCACCGGCGCGAACTCGGAGGCACCGCCGTCCTCTGGGAGGCGCTGCGCCGAGGCGAGCTGGACGTGTATCCCGAGTACACCGGCACGCTGCGACAGGAGCTGCTCTCCGGGCGCAAGCTGCCCGACGACGCGGCCCTCCGTGTCGCGCTGGCCGAGGAGGGCCTGCGCATGAGCGCGCCGCTCGGCTTCAACAACACCTATGCGCTGGGCATGAAGGAGGCCGAGGCCGAACGCCTGGGCATCCGCACCATCTCCGACCTGCGCGCCCACCCTGAGCTGCGCTTCGGTTTCAGCAACGAGTTCATGGAGCGCGGTGACGGCTGGCCCGCGCTGCGAGACAGCTACCGCCTCCCGCAGCGCGACGTGCGCGGCCTGGACCATGACCTCGCCTATCGCGGCCTCGACGCGGGCTCCGTCCAGGTGACGGACCTGTACTCCACGGACGCTGAAATCGCCGCCTATGGCCTGCGCGTCCTCGTGGACGACGTGCACCACTTCCCCGCGTACGACGCCGTGCTCCTCTACCGCGCGGACTTCGAGTCGCGCGCTCCAGAGGCCCTGGCGGCCATCCTGCGACTCTCCGGCACGCTGTCGGAAGAGAAGATGGTGAAGCTCAATGCCCGCGCGCGACTGGAGCGCGTGCCCGAGGCGCAGGTGGCCTCCGACTTCCTCGCACAATCACTGGGCGTCTCCACCGTGGTTCGCGGCGAGGGCCTCGCCTCCCGCGTCTGGCTTCGAACCCGGGAGCACCTGTTCCTCGTCGGCGTCTCGCTGCTCGCGGCCCTGGCTCTCGCGGTGCCGCTGGGCGTGCTGGCCGCGCGCAGTCCCCGGCTCGGGCAGGGCGTGCTCGGGCTCGCCGGCGTCATCCAGACCATCCCCTCGCTGGCGCTGCTCGTGGTGATGATTCCGCTCCTGGGCATCGGCTCACGGCCGGCCATCGCCGCGCTGTTCCTCTACAGCCTGCTGCCCATCGTCCGGAACACGGCCTCGGGGCTCACGGGCATTCCCCTGGAGGTGCGCGAGTCCGCGGAGGCGCTGGGTCTGCCTCCGCTCGCGCGGCTGTGGCGCATCGACCTGCCCATGGCCTCGCCCTCCATCCTCGCGGGCATCCAGACGGCCGCCGTCATCAACGTGGGCACCGCCACGCTCGGCGCGCTCGTGGGCGCGGGCGGCTATGGCCAGCCCATCCTCACCGGCATCCGCCTGGACGACACGCGCCTCATCCTCGAAGGCGCCATCCCCGCCGCCGTGCTCGCCCTGCTCGTCAGCGGCGCGTTCGAGGCCGTGGGCCGCGTCCTCGTTCCCAAGGGCCTGCGGCTGCGCGCGGAGTCGGAGTCGCGCTGAGCCGCTACACGGGCGACGCGTGCGTCGACACCGTCTCCACCACCGGCTCCGCCCTCGGCGCATCGGCCGCGAGCCCCGCCGCGCACAGGCTCACCACGGCCATCCATACGAAGTCCGCCAGCAGCAGGTGCACCAGCTGCAGCCACACCGGCGCCAGCAACACCACGTTGACCAGGCCCGCCATGAGCTGCACCGAGTAGAGGATGCTGATGGCCAGCGCGGCCCGCTTCACCTCGGCCGACGGCCGCAGCCGCGCCATCCACCGTCCGATGAGCACCAGCAGCGCGCCCATGGACACCGCGAGCACCGGGTGCAGGATTCGCCGGCGGATGAAGACATGCGCCGTGTCGGACACGTCCTGGCGCAGCCCCTCCATCAGCGTCTCCGAGGGGAACAGCGTGTCGCCCAGCGCCGCCACCGCGCCGCTGACGCCGAGCAGCAGCATGCCCGCCACGCTCGTGCCCACCAGCACGCCTGTCTCGTA
>NZ_VIFM01000490.1 GCF_006636215.1 Myxococcus llanfairpwllgwyngyllgogerychwyrndrobwllllantysiliogogogochensis
CCTTCTGCTTTGAGCCGCCGTCCTTGAGGCCGAAGAAGCTGTAGCCATTCCAGGCCGTGCCCGTAATCAGCTTGGCCACGAAGGAGAGGCTGCGGTGGAGCTGGCCTTCGTATTCAATCCCGCCCTCGCGCACCGTCACCCGGTGCTGTACCCCCTTGAACACGCGCGTCAGCACCGTGCCAGGAGGCGGCAGGCGCGCGTCGCGCCCATCCGCAGCGCCGTCGCGCTCGTCCACTGGGGCAGGAGGAGGTGGCGGTGCGGAAGGCTTCGTCTCCTGCACCTGCCGCATCCGCCAGCGCTCGGGAAGCTTGTCGCCCAGCTCCGCAATGCGTGCCACGGCGCGCGTGGAGAGGCCCCCTTCGGCCAGCTCCTGAATCCGGAAGGCCAGGCGCTTCTGCAGGTAGCCCTTGTTCCGGCTGCGCGTGGGCTCGCCGTAGAGCTCCAGGTACTTCGCCGCCAAATCCGGCACTGACATGCTTGCCAGCGCGGCCAGTTGCTGTGGCACATCCGTCAGCTCCTTACGCGCGACCCGCGCAATCCCCTTCTTCGCCATGGTGGTGTCTCCTTCGTCCAGGGCAGCACGCCCTCGGGCGAGAGCCATGGACGCTCTGTCCCCAGAAGAAGACAAGTCGAGAGTCTGCGGCTCAGCCATGCGCGCTCTCCTCCGCGCTCCACGCGGGCGCCTGTCCTTGCCGCTGCGCATGTCGACGCAACCACAGCTCCCAGAGGGCATCGGCGAGGACATCCACCGCGTCGTCCTGGCGCTGCTGCGGGGTGCTGGAGCGCCCCGCGGCTGAAACCTCAACCTCATGCTGATTCGACATTCGCGTATCCATCGTCATGACAAAGGTCCGAGAGCGAAATCGAGGGGACACATGGCACCCGCAGCACTCCCGCCAGGACGACGCCACTCGCCAAACGAGAAACACCGCGCATCGCAGCACCTCCCTGCCGAGGCCGGCAGGGGCCGCAGCGGGAAGCAATTCAGGAGGGGGGACGGAGTATTCTCGTCAGGGCCCTTGCCGGCTTCACCCGGTCGGCGGGAATCGCCATGAATGGGAGGCTCGCGTCCGTTCTCCGCCAACGCGCGTAGACCTCCCACGCCGTGGCCGTCCACGCATAGCTCGTCCTCCGCAGCCCTCCATTGAAGACGTGGCTCGGGTGCGGGGGCAGTGGAATGGGCTCCGCCGGGTTTAGCCGGCCACGAATCAGTAGCGGCAGCCAACTCGCGAAGGCGAGCAACTCCTCCCCGTAGACAGTCCATTCCAGGCGCAGGCGCGGCTCCCCCAAAGGGAGTGGCCCCCCGCTGAAGCCAAACCGACGCAGCATGGCTTCGGGGGGCTCAAAAACGAATCGGTTCATCGAAATCCGCGTCACCGGCGGCGCTTCGGGGAAATACCTGTCCGGCCAGGAGTGGCGCGAGAGCGCCACCTGGTTCAGCAACTCCCCTTGCCGCCATACCAGCCGCCGGCCCTGGTGAAGCATGGGGGCCAGCGGCTCCATCTCCGACGCGAGACGTTGAAGAAACTCCGCCCACAGCTTGCTACGCGACAGCCTTGTCATGACTCCACCTCAAGAATGGGTCTCCACCCAAACGCCTGCTTGACGCCACTCACTCAGGACGCCCTTCCTCCGCGAAGCCATAGCCCTGGCCACGCCACGCACGGCTTGCCTCCTCGACGTGTGGGAAGTCGTCCGCGGAGATGAAGGGCACCTTCGCGACGTCAATCACCAGGGCACACCTGCGCAGGGACTTGCCGGCGAAGCAGACGCGCTCGCTGGGGGAAACGACGTACCCTCCCGCGCGGTGGTTTTCGTGAATGAGGCGTCGCAGCGCCTTCGTGTCCACCATCTCTCCCCGGTAGTCGGTGCGCTTGCAGTACATCCGGTAGGCGTCGTAGGCGGACTCCAGGTGGAGGCACAGTCGCCCCTCGACGAAGGCGTAATGCACGCGGTGCTTCAGCTCGCCCTGAATCGCCATGGTGGACAGCTTCTGGACGAAGACGTCGAGGGCGTTTCGCACGCCCTCCTCTTCCTCGAGGACGTCCTTCAGCACGGCGTCCACGGCCTCACGGGCGCCCAAGTCGGCGGGCAACGGGTAGCCACACTCCCGGGCGAACTCCTCGAAGAGGTGAATGCCCAGCAGCATGGCCGTCACGTTGTCGACGACGCGCGGAGGCACCTGTCGCCCCTTCACGAAGTCGTCCGCGACGGCGCGGGCCACGCGGTAGTCCGCGTCAAAGTCTCGCGACAGGCAGAACTGAATGTAGCGAGGGGCGAAAAGGGCCAGGCGGACAGACGTCACCTCGCGGAAGGCCGCCCGGTAGGCCGGCTGCTGCACCGTCGCCTTCTCCGGGCTGACGGGAAGAATGCGCTCCACGAGAGCCGCTTCCGTGGGCCGCGTCTCACCGCAGACACACAGCGGGGCCTGCAGGCGGTAGGTGGACACCGTCAAGTCCGGCCGGCCCCGCTCCTCCGTCTCTCCGCGGTAGAGGCGCCGCATGTAGCGGTGCACCAGGTGGAGGCGCGGCGGCGGCATGTCGTGGGGCTTGTACTCGTCCAACACCACCGGCACGGAGCGCGTTGAGGACAGCAGCTTCACCAACGCAAACTCCGTCTCCGTCACGCTGTAGGCGTCCGAGGCCGGCACCCCGGCCAGCGGCCAGAAGACTTCCGTGCAGGTGCTGGACTTGCCGCTGCCCTGTGTCCCGT
>NZ_VIFM01000491.1 GCF_006636215.1 Myxococcus llanfairpwllgwyngyllgogerychwyrndrobwllllantysiliogogogochensis
AGGCGGGGGTCCGCCGGCGGAAGCCATGACGGCGTGAGCGGGGGCCTGCCTCGACGGGGGCCCCGCGGCCACGGGTGCGCTACCACCCCGGCCGCGAGCACCAGGGCGCTGGATGACGGGAGCGACCTCGGCCTCTTCGTGCTTCTGCGTGCCGAACATGGCCCAGCCCGCGGGCGCATTCACCGGGACGACGCGCGTCTCCGGCTGGCCCGAGGCGCGCCTGTCACCGGTGCGCTCCTCCACGACGACGAAGGACGTGTAGCGCGTGACAATCTGGTGCTCGACGGCGAGCTCGACGATGCGCTTCTTCATGGAGTCGGCGCGGCGGCCGGTGAGGCTCGCGGCCTCCCAGCCCTTGATGCGCTCGGCGGCCCACAACTTCTCCACGGCGGGACGGTCCGACTCGGCGGGAAAGTCCACGCGAACGGTGAGCGCGAAGGGCTCGCGGCCCGAGCGGCCCCGCAGCGTCACCTTGCCGGTGCCCGGCGTGGGGTAGCGGCCCAGGAGCGTCCAGGGCATGCCGTCGACCATGGGAGGCAGCTCGCCGGGGGCCAGCTCCGCGCCCTCGACGCCGTCGAAGTAGACCTGGAGTTCAGTGATGCGCGGCGCGAGCGCGCGGGAGAACTGGGCGACGACCTTGTCGTCGATGCGCTCGCCGGGGTGGATGAACTCCACGTCGCCGCCGGTCTGCTTCGCCATGTCGCGCAGCAGGGCATCACTGACGTTGGTGCCGATGCCGAATGAGTACACGCGCGCCGACTTCCGCTCGGCGAGCACGGCGCGGAGGATTTCGTCCTCGTTGCCCACCTGTCCGTCCGTCAAGAGCACGAGCACGCCGTCCGGCGCGGTGCGAGCGGCGGTCTGCATAGGCCCGAGCAGCTCCGTTCCGCCGCCGGCCCGGAGCGCAGCCACCCACCGGTCCGCCTCTTCCAGCATGCGCTGGGTGAAGGGCACGGGCAGGGGCTGAAAGGAGTGGAAGGAACTCTCGAAGGCGATGACGTTGAAGCGGTCGCCTTCGCGCAGGTGTCGCAAGCAGAGCCGGAGCGCGGCCTGGGCCTGGGGCAGGCTGTCGCCGTCCATGGAGCCGGAGACGTCCACCAGGAAGATGACCTCCTGCTTGGGGGGCGCGGAGGCCATGCCCAGGAGGTCGGGCACCACGGTGAGGGCGAACGTGCCGGGCTTGTCGCCCTTGCGGTGCGTGGCGAGCGGGGTGAAGACGGCGCTCGTATCGGAGCTGCGCAGGGAGAGGACCAGGTCGCGGTCCAGGGACACCTCTCCGCGAGAGAAGCTCACGCGGGCGCGGGTGCCGCTCTCGCGGGTGACGGTGATGGCGTGCGAGGGGCTCTCGACGATGACCTCGCGGCCCAGGTCGACGAGCAGGTCCATGCGCAGGCCGTACTGCACCTGTCCGATGGGAGGAGAGATGCGGTCCGCGTCGGGGACGCGCGGCGTGGGCTCGGCGCTGCCGTGGCCGGTGCGGTCTCCGGCGGGCTTGCCGGGGATGTAGCGCGGGGCGACGAGCGTGGGGAGCATCCACCGGACGCTGCCTTCCTCGGCGGTGACGGCCTGCAGGAACTCCACCTCGACGATGGTCTCCTCGTTGGGGAGGAGGTTGCCCACCTGGGCGGTGAAGACGTTGGAGCGCTCCTCGTCGAGCAGGGCGGCGCCATGGCCCGCGGTGACGGCGTCGTCATAGGCGCGGAAGGCCTCCTCGCGCTCCTTGACGATGCCTTCGACGCGGCGGCCCGCGCACGTCATGGAGAAGGCGGAGAGGGTGCCATCGGACGGAAGGGGGAAGGTGTAGACGGCTTCGATGGGGCGGGGCTCGTCGTTGCGGTAGCGCTGGCGCACGCGCACGCGCGCATGTCCGCCGAGCAGCTCACCAGTGACTTCGACGCCCTGAAGGGGAACCTGCGCGCCCTCGCGAGTGAACAGCCCTGCATGCTCTTTCGTCATGGCTTCTCCTTGTCCTGGAACTCTTCGATGAGGGCCCGTACGCGCTCGGCGAGGGCTCGAACCTTGGCATCCGCTGAATCCGCCACATGCAGCTCCAGACCGGGGATGAGTTCCCAGCGCTGGTAGCGTGTCGTCGTCGTGGGACGCGGGCCGGTGGCCGGCGGTGCCACGATTTGTGAATCGGTGAGGCTCGTCGGCCCGTACGTGGGCGGAGTCGGGGTGACGTCCGACTCGGCGAGCTTGCGCAGCTCGTCGAGCGACAGGCGCTGGAGCTCCACCTGGATGGCATCCAAGGGGAGGAACCGTGCCTGGAGGACCCGGATGGCCTTGAGTCGTATGACGTGCTCCTCGCCATACACGGTGTCCGGCCCCCGAAAGGGCGGTGCGGGGAGCAGACCCCGCTGGACGTAGTAGCGCACCGTGCGTGGCGAGACGCCCGCCTCCTCGGCCAGCTCCGCCAGCTTCCACTCGCTCTGTGTCTTCCGCGTGTTCACGACTCAGACAGTATGACTCGACACTGTAAGTGTCAAGTCGTCAGTGTCGAGTTTTCGCGAGGATGGTGTCGAGATGCCCGGGTGGGTCGGTGTCGGAATGAGCGGTTCGAGTGTCGAGATGGACTGTCGAGTTCGAGGGGTGAGGAGGGGGCCGAGGGGTGGGTTGCATGG
>NZ_VIFM01000492.1 GCF_006636215.1 Myxococcus llanfairpwllgwyngyllgogerychwyrndrobwllllantysiliogogogochensis
TGGTGGCGGGGAGTGGTGGTGGCCGTGGCTCTGGTGCTCGTCGCGTTGGGGGCAGCGTGGAACTGGCGGACGTCACGCGTAGCGGGGGCCATCCCGACCCGTCAGGAAGTAGCGCGCCCTGAGAGTTCGTCCCAAGCTGGCCCGGCCGCAGCTCCCCCTACCCGAACGGAGGCCACCCCTGCGGTCGTCGCCGTTCCAGCGACGCTACTTGAGGCGACAACCACCGTGACGACGCAGAAGACCGAGACCTCGACGCCCCCGAAGCCCGCGAAGAAGGGGACAGGCATCATGAGTAGAGTTGTTGCCGCGGCGGTGGCCTGCTCGGCACTGGGTTGCCCAGGCACGCAGGTGCGCCCACCGCCCCCTCCTGAGCCGTGCCCGTCAGGCGCAGTCGAAGCGATGGAGGCGCGAGGTATCGAAACGGGCGATTACTATGGTGCGCAGTTTCTCGTCGAAAGAACCCAAGTTATTGCCGTGAAGGACGGAGCCACGGAACTCCGGTTGATCGGCAAGTGGAAGCGGATGCCATCTGGCACCATCTTCTCGGGAAGACTCACGGTGAGTGACCGCGTCTATGGTCGGTTCACCCGTGCGCGCACACCTGGAGGTGAGAGCTTCCCGGTGTGCCTGGAGCTGCTAGCCGAGGGAATGGAGAAGGGCTTGGAGCGGAAGCCGGGCGATGACAGCCCTACGTCGGCACGAGTCTTCTCGACAGGGGAAGTGCGAGCTGTGCGCGAGTTTGAGTGAAGTGGCGTGCGCAAGACAACGTGCGGGAGTCGCAGACGGATGCATGCATCATCATCGGCCATTCTCCTGGGGCTCTTGCTCGTTGCAGGTACATCGACAGCACAGGGAGCCACGGCCTCGGGTGGAGGGGCTCGGCGCATCGAACTGGAGCCGAATGCGCCCGGAACGTTGGTTGAGGTGGCAGTAAGTCCAGGCTTGTCCACGGTTCTGCTCTTCGACTCTGAACTCGTGCAGGAGGCCACCGAGCTTGAAGGCCGGGACTTCTTCGCAGACGTAGATTCAGGACGAAAGACGATGCGGTTGGTGCCCTCGGCGCGCGTGAGTCCGGGCGAGAAGTTCCGCATGGCGGTGAGGTTTCGCGACGGAGCGGCACCTGTCGGCGCTTCATTCCTGCTCGTGGTTCATCCCGCGCGTGCTGACGCACTCGTTGAGGTGTACCGAAACAGGAGAACGGTCGAGTCGTACCAGGAAGAAACGAGGGAGGCTCGGGCGGAGACCTTGCGCTGCCAGGAAGAGAATGCGCGCATCGTCTCTGAGCATGGGGCCCCTGGAGGGCTGGCGGGGCTTCTCGCGGTGGGCAGCGTCGACGTCGGCGGTCTGGCCGGACGAGTTGTGACCGAGTCGATAACCTCGGGCCCGAAGAACGCCCTCGACCCAATCAAGGTCCACACCTACCGCTCGACGAATCGGGTAGCACTGGAGGTTTGGCTGATGGCTCTGCGCAGTGAAACGCCTTGGGTGGCGAGTGGCGCGGCACTTCGCAGCAGCACTGGGGTTGAAGTGAAGGTGCTGCGCGTATGGCAGGACGCGCCCGTCACGTTGGACGTACCAGGGCGAGTGGTAGTTGAAGCTGAGGCTCCTGCCGACGCTCCCCGAGGGAGCTACTCACTCAAGCTTTGGGAGGGTGCCGGGCCGCGTACCGTGACCCTCAGCAGTGTGACGTTCCCATAGGTGATGGCTGGCCTCGGTGGAGCTGGGCCCCGATGAAGGCGCTCCGCGCATACTGTGGGAGGCTGGTGGGGCGCGTACGGTGACGATTGGTAACGTGACGTCCCCATAGGTCACGACTGAACCGGGGGAGGTGGCCCCCATGAAGGCACCCCTCCCATGTTGCACGTATGTCGCACGAGCCTGCGGAATGGACTGGAACAGGGCGGGACGAGATGGGGCGCGGAGGGATACCGAAGTTGAGTCGTTCTGGACGGTTACGAGGTAAGGGCGCGATTCTGCTGGGTTTTCGCACCGGCCATACGAGGGTTCGATTCCCTCCGCCTCCACAGTGAGAAGCCCAGCAATCCAGTACGGGTTGCTGGGCTTTTTCTTTGGGCCTCGTGTCGTCAGGTGGCCCATCCGCGGTGGCTATCGAGGTCATCCTCCCCCCGGAGAGAACAGTCTCTCCATGGGAAGGTCCACGCCTTCTCGCGCCAGGTACGTGACGGTGACGATGTGGTCGTCGGTCGAGTCCGCGCCGCGCACCGTCACGAAGGCCGCGTTCCACACCTGTCGCTCCGGATCCATGAACGCCGTGCGCACGAAGGTGAGCGACTGCTCGCTGTCTCCATGTTCCGTCTCGATGCGGCACAGGCTGGCCCGGCACTCGACGGACCTGAGCTGCGAGGGGACTGGCAGCGCGGCCCTCACGCCGTCCTTCGCTTGCTGCTCCGCGCTCCGGGCCCAGGCGGTGTCAAAAGACTCGTCTCCGAAGTAGTCCTCGAGGCGCTGTCTCACCTGCTCCGTGGAGACGGGCGACGGGGTAGGCGTCACCACGGTCTTGGGTGTCGGGGATGCGAGCTCGGGTGACGGG
>NZ_VIFM01000493.1 GCF_006636215.1 Myxococcus llanfairpwllgwyngyllgogerychwyrndrobwllllantysiliogogogochensis
GGCAGGGTGGGCACCGAGCTCGCCGTGACGTGAGGGGCCGGTGCGGGACGGCTGGCCACTGGTGGCGCGGCGGTAGCCGGGGCGACGACTCGGGTCGACCCCCCCAGCCCGCTGGGGGCACTGCGTGTCGCCGGAGGAGGCCCGGTGCGCGCCGTGGCGGGCAAGGGGGGCGGACCGGGGCGTGCGGCGGAGGGGTGCTCCTTCGCGGGCGGAGCAGGGGCTCCCGGGAAGGTGACGTGTTCGGTGAAGCCACTGGCGCGCGGGGCCTGGGCGACGCCGGGGCGCATGGCGCGAGTCGGCTGCGAGGGCGCGCTCGGATGCGACCCGCCAGACGTGGTGGACCTCGTGGGACGTGGAGCGGGAGGTGCGAGGGGCTCCTCGTCGCCGAGCGCCATGGGAGAGAGGTCCTCCTCGGCGCCCAGGGCCATGAGCACGGCGGGACGCTCCCCGGTGAGCGTGGGGACCTCGTCGTCCTGAATCGTGGAGGGCTCTTCGTCGTCGAACGCTGGCGCCTCCGGGGTGAGGAACTCGCTGCCGTCGAGCACGGGAAGCTCGTCGGTCCGGCTTCGTCGTGGAGGGCTGCCAGGCGCGCGGCGCAGCTCCAGCACGCCTCGTTCCAGCAGGGCCTTGAGGACGACCTTCACCTCGATTTCAGGCAGCCGCGCCGCGAGGGCGAGCTGGGGCACCGCGTGGACTCCGTCGACGAAGGACGCGATGTGGGCCTCGAAAGGGTGGAGGGGCTGCAACGCGATGTTCAGTCCGGCACGAAGGTGCGGCACGGTGTCCGCGTCCATGGGCACGGTGAATCGCGCGGTGGCCAGGTCCTGCGGCGCGGGCCGCTGGGGCGGCGGCCTGGGCACTTCCATGGTCCTGCTGCGCTGGGGTGGGGAGAGCAGGGCCCGGACGATGGTGGGCTCCGTGACGATGTACTCCCCGCTGGCCTGCTCCGGGTCCAGGAGCAACCCGCAGAACTCACACTGGAAGTCGTCCCCTTCCACCGTGCCCCTGCACTCTGGACATTCTAGTTTTGCGGCCATTTCGGGCCCATCATAGCGCTCCGGGACCCCCATCACCTGACGCCTCGCGGGGAGGGGTGAAAATGGGGGCCCGGGGGGCGCGTCTGGAGGGACAAGGCGGCTTCATCCCCCTGTCAGACTGGCTGATGAGCGGGCGGGCATGGAAGTCAGGCATCCCCTCTCCCGTTGGCTTACGTATGGCTGATGCGTGGTGCTCCACACAAATGATGGAGCAACCCTGGTGCGCGTGGTGTCGGCGGGGCTATACCGCGCGCGGCAGGTGGCACCGGCAGTGGGGGTGGCGCGCCCGCGAATCATCGTCCCTCTGAGGTCCAGAGTCGCGCCGGAGAAACATGGTTGGCATGTCCCAGGCACCCTTCCACATCCTGCTCGTCGAGGATGAACCGGTCATCCGGGAGCTGGTGCGCTCGATGTTGAGCGACGGCACCGTGGAGGTGGTGTGCGCGGCCAACGGGCTGGAGGGACTGAAGCTGGCGCGCAGCCGGACCTTCCACCTCATCCTGATGGATGTGGTGTTGCCGCAGCTGGACGGAATCTCCGCGTGTCGCATCCTGAAGAGCGACCCCGTCACCGCGACGGTGCCGCTCTACATGCTCACCGCGAAGGCGAAGAAGTCGGACATGGAGAGCGCCACGCTGGCGGGCGCGGACGGCTACATCCACAAGCCCTTCCGAGGCGCGGAGCTGATGGCGCTGGTGGAGCGCCTGCGAGTGGCCTCGCCTCGCTCGGAACCGGCCTGAAGCGACGGGGACGGGCCTCCCCGCTCAGGGCAGGCGCGGATGGAGGAAGCGCGCCAGGGCGATGAGGTCGTCCCAGTCGAGCTCACCGAACTCCAGGGCCACGCCGTCCGCTTCCCGGCGGCGGATGGTGCAGGTGGTGACGATTTCCTTGTCCCCGGGCAGCGGCAGGCTGAGCGTCAGCTGGCGCTGGGCATCTCCGGGGTGCGCGAGCAGGAACAGCCCCGCCATGGAGACATCGCGGGCGCGGGCCATGACGGCGCGTCCTGGCAGGAGCACTTTCACGGGGAGGGACGCCTCGACGCGCGGGTGGAAGCGCTCGGCGATATGGGGTCCACCATTGGAAGTGTTCATCGGCTCAGCTCCTCACTGCGACAGGGTGCGACAACTCTGAGGCACCTTGCGTGCGAGGCAAGTTTCCGTCCTCGCGCCGCCGTCCCGTGAGACGGACGCTCCTCCCGGCCCCTGGAGTTTCCCTGGCGCGCGCGACGCGGCCAGGAGCGCGGGATTGCTTGGGTTTTCAGCTGGCACGTCGCCTGAAGAGCCCCCCGCGCAACCCGCCGCCGGAGGCAGCTCTTGGACCCGAACCACCGCAGGCTTCAGTCGCTCAGCATCACCCCCACCATGCCTCGGCAGACGCCGCGCAATGACTTCGGCACGGTGCTGGCGCACGCGGCCCACCAGGTGGTGAGCAAGGGGGCGGGG
>NZ_VIFM01000494.1 GCF_006636215.1 Myxococcus llanfairpwllgwyngyllgogerychwyrndrobwllllantysiliogogogochensis
GGCATCGGCGGCTCCGGGGGTGTGGGGGACTGCGTGGCTGCCTGCTGCCACTGGATTACGCATCCGGCACACAGTCGGTTACATACGACCCACCTTCCCGGTGTCGGGGGTCCCCGCTGACTGGCGAGCCCGGGGGCTGTGATTGCCCGGCATGGGCGTCCGTGCGAGGAAGCGGGGCATGTCCTTCCTGCATCAGGCGCTGGTGTTCCTCGGCGCCGCGGTGGTGTCCGTTCCGCTGTTCAAGCGGCTCGGTCTGGGCTCGGTGCTCGGCTACCTGGTGGCCGGCGCCGTCATCGGCCCCTCCGGCGCGCAGCTCATCGGCGACGTGAAGAACGTGCTCCACTTCTCCGAGCTGGGCGTCGTGCTCCTCCTGTTCGTCATCGGCCTGGAGCTGCAGCCCTCCCGACTGTGGAACCTGCGCCACTCCGTGTTCGGCATGGGCGGCGCCCAGGTGCTCATCACCGGCTCCCTGCTCGCCGCCGCGTGCTTCCTCTTCGGACTGCCCCCCGCCGCGGCCATCATCGCCGGCTTCGGCCTCTCCCTCTCCTCCACCGCCTTCGCGCTCCAGCTGCTCGCAGAACGCAACCAGCTCACCACCGGCTACGGACGGCTCGCCTTCGGCATCCTCCTGTTCCAGGACCTGGCCGTCATTCCCCTCCTGGCCCTGCTGCCCCTGCTCGGCCACACCGACGCCACCTCCGTCGAGCCCGGCTGGCACACCGGCCTCAAGGTCGTCGCCGTCCTCGTCGGCGTCGTGCTCTCCGGCCGCTTCCTGCTGCGCCCCCTCTTCCGCGCCGTCGCGTCGTTCCACAGCCAGGAGCTCTTCACCGCCACCGCCCTGCTCGTCGTCGTCGGCACCGCCGCCCTCCTCAACGCCGTGGGCCTCTCCATGGCGCTGGGCGCCTTCCTCGCCGGCGTGCTCCTGTCCGAGTCCGAGTACCGCCACGAGCTCGAGGCCGACATCGAGCCCTTCAAGGGCCTGTTGCTCGGCCTGTTCTTCATCGCCGTGGGCATGAGCGTGAACCTGGGCCTCATCACCGAGCGCCCCGGCCTCATCACCGGTCTCGTCGTAGGCCTCGTCGCCATCAAGGGCGCCGTGCTCTACGGACTGGGACGCTTCAACCTCAAGGAGAACGAGCCGGCCCTCAGCCTGGGCGTGGTCATCTCCCAGGGCGGTGAGTTCGCCTTCGTCCTCTTCGCCCTCGCCGTGTCCTTCCACGTCATGTCCACGGAACTGGCGGACCTGCTCGTCGTCGTCGTGGGCCTGTCCATGGCCACCACGCCGCTGCTCTACGCCGCCTATGAGCGCTGGGGCCGCCCCCGCTTCCAGAAGAAGACCCAGGCCCGCGAGTACGACGTGGCGCCCGAGGAGGATCACCCCGTCATCATCGCCGGCTTCGGCCGCGTGGGTCAGGTCGTCGGCCGCCTGCTGCGCGCCAAGCGCATCACCTTCACCGCCATTGACGCCAGCCCCGAGCACATCGACTTCATGAAGCGCTTCGGCAGCCAGGTCTTCTACGGCGATGCCTCCCGGTTGGACCTGCTGCGCGCCGCCCGCGCCGACAAGGCCCGCGTCTTCGTGCTCGCCATCGACGACGTCGAGGCCTCCATGCGCACCGCCAAGACAGTGAAGGAGCACTTCCCCCACCTCACCATCTTCGCCCGCGCACGCAACCGCGTGCATGCGTACCGGCTGCTCGATTTGGGCATCGAGCACGTGATGCGCGAGACGTTCGCCGGCAGCGTGGAGATGGGCGGCGACATCCTCCAGACGATGGGCCTCACCTTCTCCGAGAGCCACCGCGTCATGGAGCGCCTGAGAGACCACGACGAGAAGCTCCTGCGCGAGACGGCCCTCTTCCACCGCGACGAGCAGAAGCTCGTGGAGGCCGCCGCGCGCGCTCGCAAGGAGCTGGAGAGCCTGTTCGAGCAGGACGACGCCGAGGCGAAGAAGTCCGCATGAGCGCCGAGCCCCGGGCAGGCCGACCTCCCGGGTCTTCAAGACTCAAGCTAAAAACAGCACATCCCAGGTCGGCTCGATTTTCCAGGCTATCTGAACCCGCATTCACCCGGGGCGCATTCATCCGTTCGAGTTGCAGCGAAGCCGCACGAGACGCCCGTTCCGAGCCCCCTCCATGCCCTGGAAGGCGCCGAGCGAGGGGGGGACCCCCACCGGCTGCTCGCGGGAGACGGCGAGCGGAGTATGGTTCTCCCCGGATGCGCCCCCGCCTCACCGCAACCCTCATCCTCGCCCCCTTCCGTGCATCGGCCCACGCGGAAGCTCGAGGCGCCTTCGCGCCAGTGGCGCCCTTCGTCCCCATCCGGGCGAGAGGCGACGCGCCGCGACGGCTTCGTGTACCGGGCGTTCCCCCCTGGGCACCGGAGAACGCGCCGGACAGGCCCCCCACCGGCTGACGGCCCACCCCGCTCCGCTCATCCCCTGGACCCTGGCCTGTCTCTGATATACATCCC
>NZ_VIFM01000495.1 GCF_006636215.1 Myxococcus llanfairpwllgwyngyllgogerychwyrndrobwllllantysiliogogogochensis
GGCCCGGACGCTGGGCCTGGGCGGGCACCGGCGTGGGCGGTGAAGCCGGAGGCGGCGCGGCGGCTCCCGTGGGAGCCCCCTTCTGCGCGAAGGCGGCCGAGCCGGGAATCGGGCGGGCATCGCCGGGCTTCGCGTCGAAGTTGTCCCACTTCGAGTCGGACGTGCCGCTGATGCCGGAGAAGCGCAGCGCGAAGTCGTCCGGGTTGGACGCCTGCCGGTGGGCCTCCTCGTAGGTGACGAGCCCCTGTCGCACCAGGCTCATCAACGACTGGTCGAAGGTCTGCATGCCGTAGGAGTCGGTGCCCTGGGCGATGGCATCGTGAATCTCCTTCGTCCGGTCCTTGTCCTCGATGAGCTCGCGCACGCGCGCGGTGACGCGCAGCACCTCCACCGCGGCCACGCGGCCCTTGCCGTCCGCGCGCGGCACCAGACGCTGGCTGACCACGCCCTTGAGCACGCTCGCGAGCTGGATGCGCACCTGCTTCTGCTGGTGCGGAGGGAAGGCGGAGACGATGCGGTTGACCGTCTCGGTCGCGTCCAGCGTGTGCAGCGTCGACATGACGAGGTGGCCCGTCTCCGCCGCGTGCAGCGCCGTCTCGATGGTCTCGTGGTCTCTCATTTCGCCCACGAGGATGACGTCCGGGTCCTGCCGCAGCGCGCTCTTGAGCGCCTGCGCGAAGCTCATCGTGTCCACGCCCACTTCGCGCTGATTCACGATGGAGCGCTTGTCCCGGATGAGGAACTCGATGGGGTCCTCAATCGTCATGATGTGGCTGGTCTCGTTGGCGTTGATGTGGTCGATCATCGCCGCCAACGTCGTGGACTTGCCGGAGCCCGTCGTCCCCGTCACCAGGACCAGACCGCGCTCCTCACCACAAATCTTCGCCAGCACCTGCGGCAGCAGCAGGTCCTGCATGGTCATCACCTTGAACGGGATGACACGCAGCACCGCGCCCACCGTGCCGCGCTGCTGGAAGACGTTCACGCGGAAGCGGCCCAGGCCCGGCACGCCGTACGCCAGGTCCACCTCGTTGCTCGACTTGAACTTCTCCTTCTGGAACTCGTTCATGATGCCGAAGGCCATGCGCGCCACCTCCTCCGGAGGGAGGCGACGACCGTCCTTCAACGGCACCAGCGAGCCATCCACCCGGAACATGGGAGGCAGGCCTGCCTTGAGATGAATGTCGGAGGCACCGCCGCGCAGGGCGATCTGGAGAATCTCATTCAGTTCCATGGGCGCCTGGAATCGTAGCAGACGCCCCCGCGCCGAAGCGACCGAGGGAAATGGTGAGTCCCGGAAAACACCACGGCGGAGACCCTCGTGAGAGAGCCTCCGCCGCGGGAGACAACCGAGCAACCAACCTGAGCGGTTAGCGCTTGGAGAACTGGAACCGGCGACGCGCGCCCGGCTGACCGTACTTCTTGCGCTCGACCGCGCGAGCATCGCGGGTGAGGAAGCCGGCCTTCTTCAGCGCCGGACGGAACTCCGGGTTGAAGGCGCACAGGGCGCGGGCGATGCCGTGACGGATGGCACCGGCCTGACCGGAGAGACCGCCGCCGCGAACGTTCACGGTGACGTCGAGCTTCCCCTTCTGCTCGAGGATCTCGAGAGGCTGATTGAGCACCATCTTCGAGGTCTCACGACCGAAGTAGTCGTTGATCTCCCGACCGTTGATGGTGACCTGACCCGTGCCGGGACGGAGCCACACGCGGGCGGTGGCTTCCTTGCGGCGGCCGGTGGCGTAGAAACCGAGCTCTTGGTGAATGGGCATGGACGTTGTCTCCCTTACGCCTCGACCGCGAACGCGGCCGGCTTCTGGGCGGCGTGCGGGTGGGTGTCACCTGCGTAGACCTTCAGCTTCGTCATCATCTGCCGACCGAGCGCGTTGCGGGGCAACATGCGGCGCACGGCGTTGAGGATGACGTCCTCGGGGTGACGCTGGCGGAGCTTCTCCAGGTTGGTGATCTTCAAACCACCGGGGAAACCCGCACGGGAGTGCCGGTAGTAGAGCTTGTCCTGCTCCTTCGTTCCCGTCACCTTCACCTTTTCGGCGTTGATGACGATGACGTGGTCGCCCGTATCGATGGACGGCGTGTAGATGGCCTTGTGCTTACCCTTGAGCAGGGTGGCAATCTGGCTCGCCGCGCGGCCCAGCACCTTGTCGGACACGTCGATGACGTGCCACTGGCGCTTGATGTCCCCAGCCTTCGCGCTGTAGGTCTTCTGCGACATTTCTTGCACTCCAAACTTCTCGCGGCCGCCAGGTGCATGCCGGGGAACCGCTGAACGTGCCTAACCAACCGCAGGTCCGCCGTTGAAACTCCACGGAGGCCTGGAAAGGCCGACCCTCCTAGTCGGCATGGGGGATCAAGTCAAGGTTGGTGGGGCCTCGCCCCTGGAAAGCCTGTCTGC
>NZ_VIFM01000496.1 GCF_006636215.1 Myxococcus llanfairpwllgwyngyllgogerychwyrndrobwllllantysiliogogogochensis
CACGCGAACCGTCAGCGCCCCCAGCAACAGCCAGCTCCCCGCCCGCAGCGCCTGCGATAGGGCGAAAGAGACGGTCCGCTCCGTCACCGCGAACCGATAGGTCGAGGAGTCGAGGAAGCGCTGGACTCGATAGAAGCCGGCCACAGCCGCTTCGTAGAACTGTTCGTAGCGAATGAACGAGCGGTCCTCGGACAGACTGTCCAGTTTCCGGTTCAATCGCTCTCGCATCCGTCGGCCGAGCTGCACCTCGTACCGGCGGTACTCCCGATAATGGTCTATGCGGGGTTCCAACCGGGCCGCCAGGCTGTCGGAGAGCATGGTGGAGCGAATCATCCGCAAGGTGTTGAGGTTCATCGGGACCCTGTACTCCTGGGCCAGCTTGAAGAACCCTATCCAGAGGTTGGCGGAGGTGCGCTCCCACCAGCGCGAGGTGCGACTCTTGTTCGCATAGAGGTCCTGCCAGAAGATTCCCTCCAGCTTGCGGGAGAATTCCTCCACGTCCACCGCGGGCAGGGGTTCGAGCAGCGCGAGCACCGCGGACACCATCCGCCCCACGTCCTCGTTCGCCTGCGCATCCGCGATTTCGCGCCACACCCGGCGCTCCCTCGCCGTGAAGGCACCGCAGGACCCAAAGTCGATGAGCACCAGCCGGCTGTCCGGTTGAACCATCACATTCGCCGGGTGCAGGTCCGCGTGGAAGAAGAGCCCTTCCTGGGCGCAGAGGCGGGCAATCTTGAGCAGCCTGCGGGCCACCTTGCGGGGCACGATGCCCAGCGTGGCGAGCGACGACAGCCCCGGCTCATCCTTGCGCTCGGCCGCGGAGATGAGGTCCTTGAGCCAGATGCCGGAGACAAACTCGGTGACCAGCACCTCGTGGTTGGACAGCTCGCCATACACGCGCGGCGAGCGCACGAAGCGCTGGCCCAGCTTGTCCATCCGGTCCTGGAAGAGCTCCGTGTAGCGGGCCTCCCGGACGAAATCGAGCTCCTCGTAGAGCATGGTGCTCAGCTCGTGGAGCAGTTGGCGCGAGTAGCCGGGAGGAACGAACCACAGCTCCGCGAGCCCGAGAATCCACCCCAGCGCGCGCATGTCCGCGGCGAAGAGCGAGCCGACCCCGGGCCGGCGGACCTTCACCGCCACCTCCTCCCCGCCATGCAACACCGCGCGGTAGACACAGGCGACGGAGCCGGAGCCCACGGGCGCCGCGCTCAGCTCGGAGAACACCTCTGCTATCGGCCGCTGGAGGGACCGCTCGACGATTTCGCGCACCTGGGAGAAGGGAATGGGCGGTGCGGCGTCGAGCATCTTCTCCAGCTCCTGCGCCACCGGATACGGGAGCAGGTCCACGCGGATGGCCATCTGCTGGCCCAGCTTGATCCACGTCCCCCCCGCTCGCTCAATCAGGCGCCGCAGGTGCTGGCCTCGCGACTGGATGGAGTCTCGCCTCTGGAGCACGTCCGCGCCGATTCTCACCAGCAACCACAGGGCCCCGAAAATCCAGACGCCCAATTGGAGCAACGTCTTGCCAATGCTGGCGCGGTACTGCTCCGCCTCGCGCTGGTGGGGCGTGGGCGGGGCCTCCCAGGACCGCGCCCGGAGCTGCTGCCCCAACGCCTTGGCCGCCTCGATTCTCGAGTCCTGCGCCTCGCGCTTGCGCCAGCGGTCGACCGCCGAGGACACCCGCTGCTCGCGCGCCATGGGGACGCGCGCCGGTGAGGAGGGGGCCGCCTCCTTCACCGGCCGCGCCGGCTCCACCTTCTCTGGGACGGCGCGGAGCGAGCTCACTGGGCGGCGCCGCGCAGTTGATGGACGATGGTCTCCAGGCTCGCCGGGGAGTGGAAGGTCTCCGCGGTGAGGAGCGCGTCCGGGAAGGAAATCTCGAACGCTCCTTCGAGCGCGAGCATCAGGTTGATGGCGTTCATCGAGTCCAGCCCCATCTCGTTGCAGGGGCGCGCCATCTCCACCGGTTCGTCGGGCGCCACGCGGGGAAGGAACTCGCGAAGCACCTCGATGAGCCTGGTCCTCACCTCGTCCGTATTCATCGTGTCTCCTCCGACGAAAGCGACCCTTGGATGGGCAAGCGCGTGTGGGGCTCGTGTCCCCAGCGCAGCCGGTGCACCGCGATGACCTCTCCGTCCCGGTGGACCAACTCCAACGGCGGCGGCCGGCTCAGGAACCCAGTGAGGCTCGCGGTCGCCCCATAGGCTCCGACGTTGGGGATGAAGACCCTGTCTCCCACCCGGAGCGGCGGCAGCTTGAGATTGCGCGCGAAGCAATCCAGCGGCGTGCACAGCGGCCCCACCACGTTGACCTCCTCCAGCACTCCGGGCTCCACCTCCCCGCCCGCCCGCGCGACAC
>NZ_VIFM01000497.1 GCF_006636215.1 Myxococcus llanfairpwllgwyngyllgogerychwyrndrobwllllantysiliogogogochensis
GACCTGTGATGTTGGGCGTGGCCTTGCACCGAGCGAGGTGGAGGGAGCCCGCGGCGCGGAGGACGCTCATCTATGGGAGTGGGGACGGGGGGCGTGTGGGGGCGTGCGTGGTGGAGATGATTCCGAAGTCGTGAAGAGGAGGAACCATGGGTCGCGTCTACGCGAATGGCCGTTCGATTCTCCACAAGGGTGACGGCAACACGCACACCTCGGCGGCGCCCGATGTTTGTAAGGTGCCGACACCGGGAGGACCTGTGCCGACGCCCTTCGTCAACTCAGCGCAGGACTCGATGCTCACGAAGGGGAGCACGAGCGTCACGATTGAGGGCCACCCCGTGGCGCTGACGAGTTCGGAGCTGAGCACGAGTTCGGGTGACGAGCCGGGGACAGCGGGAGGCCTCATCTCCTCCAAGTTCAAGGGGAAGATGGCCTGGGGCAGCGGCAGCGTGGACGTGAAGGTGGAGGGAAAGGGCGTGGTCCGCTACCTCGACGTCACCCTGCACAACGGGAACACGTACAACACCACCTTCATCTCCGACGGGCGCACCGCCTGGGCCTATGGTGACGACGCGGAGTGCACCGCGTGCGGCAAGTCGACAGAGAGTCACCGTGTCCACGAGACGGGCGAAGCCGTCGCCAACATAGAGCTGGTTTTCACTGAACTCATTCGGAGGCTTCATGAGCAACGGCCCCTCATCGAGAAATATCTCCGATTGAGAGAGGGCCGAAAAGCCGCCGAACAAAAGTCTCTTCAAGAAGCCAGAGACGCAAGCAAGATGCTGGCTCCCCAAATAAAGAAGAAGGAAGAACTCCTACTTCAACTCAAGTCTCCAGCAGGAAACGACATCTCGGCAATCAAGAACAATCTTATCCTTGTCCAAAACGACCTTAAGGTCGCCGAAAAAGCCCTGAAGGAGAAAAGAGCCGAAGACCTGAAATTAACGCAAGCGGTCCAACAGGAGATGCATGAAACCAATGACCAGCTCAAGAAGATGAGGCCTGTGCTACGTCACGACGAAAAATTCAACACGTTCGTCGAGGGCTACATGGTTGGTTCATGTCTCTGCAAATGTCCTCAAAATCCACGAATGTTGACGTCTTGCTCTGGGCAGGCCTCGACCGGTTTCCGGGAGGCAGTGGCAGCCACTCCCTTCGAGCTCGTCGAAGGATTCCAGACCAGTGAACATCAAATTGGGGAGATGAAACGACTGGGCCGCGACAAATGGGAGTGCGCCGCACCCAAGCTTCTCCAAGCAGGAGGCTCCAACGGCCACAAGCTCCGTGCAATGTCCGAGCGCTACTTCTCCCCTTTTCTTCCCCTCACAGTCAGCGTGGAATACAGCCGAACCGATGAGCAAGCGACACGGCAAGTCAAGGGCGAGTTCAGCCATGGTGAGTCAGTTCCATCGTGCGATGCCTGTCAAAAACTCACCCCTGAGATGCTCTGCCACAACCACAAAGAATGCGCTTGAGCCATGGACAAACTGATAACACTTCTCGAGCGCTTCTCTCCTGGATACCAAGACCGGATTGAAGGATACCCCGACTGGTTGATTGATGAACTTGAAGAGGTCTTTGGCCAACCGCTTCCGGTCCCCTATCGGGAATTCGCTAGAAGCATGGGCGTCAGCGGCGGTCCGCTTCTCGCCCATGTTCGCTCATACGATCCTCTCCTGAATGTCGCCGAGCTGTACCGACTTTCTCCTCAAAGCGAGCTGCCTCCGAGGACGTTCCTCTTCATCTTCGGGGATCCAGACCCGTTGGCGCCCACGCCATACTGGCTCGACCTGGAATCCCCATCAGAGGATGGCGACTACCAGGTGGTGCGCATGCCCTTCGGTGAGCATCCACAGAGAAAGCTGCATCGAGACTTCGTGAGCTTCCGGGAGATGCTCTTCCTCTGGGCCATGGAATACGTCCATCTGCCGAACTTCCCCCATCAAGCGCGCTACCATCGTGGGAAAGACCTCCAGGCCAGCACAGTCGAGGACCTCGCCCGCATCCTTGAGAAGACGGGATTCGAGCGACTGCCCTACCCTCGCTACAGCATGCTCTTCGAACGGGATGACGCCGCCATTCGGCTCTACCGCCCTCCCGATGACTCCACTTTCGACATTCGCGTGGGCATGCACAGCGCCGAGCAGCTCAGGCATTTCCAGGCACTCATCGAGGACAACACAGACCTCAAGAGGTCCACCTGGTGAACCCGCCCGCCTCCGCCAACTTGACTCTCCCCACCCCATGGCGATGTTGAGCCGGAATGCACGGGCACCCCTCCCACCTCCTGCGCTGGCTCAGGCTCTTCCTCGCCTGCCTGACGCTCGTTGGTAGCGGTGCCTCGGCGCAGGCC
>NZ_VIFM01000498.1 GCF_006636215.1 Myxococcus llanfairpwllgwyngyllgogerychwyrndrobwllllantysiliogogogochensis
GGGCCGGGTGCCCGGCTCTCCACTCTTCGACGTCCGGGATGCGCTCCACGGTCGCATCCCACCTTCCCCCTGTTATAAAGCGCCCCCCATGCTTGAGACCGTCACCAAGGGCTTCCGCGCCGCCAAGAACCGCCTCGCCGGCAAGAGCGAGCTCACCCCCGAGCTGGTCGACGAGTCGCTGCGCGACATCCGCGTCTCGCTGCTCGAGGCCGACGTCGCCTTCGATGTGGTGAAGAAGTTTGTCGCCCGCGTCCGCGAGAAGGCCGTGGGCGAGCTCGTCCAGACGACCATCACCGATGCCTCGGGCCAGAAGCGCAAGGTCAGCCCGATGGACCACTTCATCAAGATCTGCCACGACGAACTCGAGGCGCTGATGGGGCCGGTCGACACGAGCCTGAACCTCAAGCCCAAGGGGCAGCTGTCCGGCATCATGATGGTGGGCCTCCAGGGCTCCGGTAAGACGACGACCACCGGCAAGCTCGCCAACCGGCTGCTTCAGCAGGGGCGCAAGCCGCTGCTCGTCGCCGCGGACATCTACCGTCCCGCCGCCGTGGATCAGCTCAAGGTGCTGGGTGAGCGGCTCAAGGTGCCCGTCTACCACGAGCCCGGCGTGCAGCCGCCCGAGCTGGCGAAGCGAGGTTATGCCGCCGCTCGCGAGCAGAAGTGCGACGTGGTGATCATCGACACCGCCGGTCGGCTCGCCATCGACGAAGCGCTGATGAACGAGCTGGAGTCCATCAAGACCAACGTCCACCCGGACAACATCCTCCTGGTGTGTGACGCGATGATTGGTCAGGACGCGGTGCGCACCGCGGCCGAGTTCGACCGGCGCCTGAGCCTGGATGGCTTCATCCTGACGAAGCTGGACGGCGATGCTCGCGGCGGCGCGGCGCTCTCCATCAAGGAAGTCACCGGCAAGCCCATCAAGTTCCTCGGCATGGGCGAGTCGATGGACAAGCTGGAGGAGTTCCGCCCGGAGGGCCTCGCCGGTCGCATCCTCGGGTTCGGCGACATCGTCGGCCTGATGAAGGACTTCGAGAAGGTCGTCGACGAGAAGAAGGCCGAGGACGACGCGCGCAAGCTCCTGTCCGGCCAGTTCTCGATGAAGGACTTCGTCGAGCAGATCCGCATGGTGCGGAAGATGGGTCCGCTCAAGGACCTGCTGGAGAAGTTCCCCCTCTTCGGCGACCTCACCGACCAGCTCAACCCGGACGAGAAGGAGCTGACCAAGATTGAGTCGATGTACGACTCGATGACGGAGAAGGAGCGCCTGCGTCCGGACCTCATCAACTCCAGCCGGATTGGCCGCATCGCGAAGGGCAGCGGTCGCAAGCCGGAGGACGTGCGCGAGCTGCTCCAGAAGTTCGGGATGATGCAGCAGGTGATGGGCACCATTGGCCAGAACCCGGGACTCCTCGGCCGAATCCCTGGCTTCAAGCAGCTGGGGCAGCTGTCGCAGATGCGGAACATGGACCTCTCCAGCATGTTTGGTGGGGACCCCAAGATGATGGAGAAGATGATGAGCGGCGGCATGCCCGGCATGGGGATGCCCATGCAGTTGCCGCAGGTGGCCCCTGGCTACACGCCTCCCATGGGGCAGGCCGCCATGGCGAAGGCCCGCCTCATGGGCTACGCCCCGCCCGCCGCGAGTGGGAAGCCCGAGGACCGCGACGCCATCAAGGAGCGCCGCAAGCGGGAGAAGGACAACAAGAAGAAGAACCGGAAGAAGAAGTAGGACCGAGGCCTCGAGGTCCACGACGGTGAAGCCCGTGCTGCTCGGAGGAGTCCGAGAGGCGCGGGCTTCTCGTTTCACGGGGTGTGGCGGTTCGCGGGATGGAGGTCCGGGATGGCGGACGGGCTGCGCTGGGGGCAACAGGCCCGCTCACGCGGGCCTGACGCGGCCGTGGTAGGCATCTGGGTGCCGGGCCAGGCACTCGTGACGGTGCCTGGCTGTGGAACGCCCTCTGCACTGACGCCCTTCATGACGAACCGACTTCGCCTCTCCGTCCCCCTCGCCGCCGTCGTCCTGCTTTTGGGGTGCATCGATGTTCCGGACATCGTGGACCCGCCAGATGCGGGCCAGCCCCCCGCCGATGCCGGCCAACAACAGGATGGAGGAGGCACGCCTGACGCCGGGCCTGCCGATACGCTCCCACCAACCATTCGGACGACAACACCGCTAGGAGGAGCCACTCAGGTTTCCATCCATACGGGCCTGGTGCTGACCCCCTGTGTCAGGGAAGATGTCGCCTCGGCTGACGTGCCGAGCTGACGACGCCCTGGGGGCGAGCGCAGGCGGTTGAAGTGCCGTACACAGACGCATTCAAGGCGCAGATGGTGAAGCGGATG
>NZ_VIFM01000049.1 GCF_006636215.1 Myxococcus llanfairpwllgwyngyllgogerychwyrndrobwllllantysiliogogogochensis
CCTCCCCCTCCCCTCACCGAGACACCACCACCGGAGCCCGGGGCCGCCGCATCACCCGCAGCGCCCGACCCGAAGGCCGTCGTTCCACAGCCCGCACCCGACCCACTTTTCGTGGTGGCGGTCGAGAAGCTCCTGGATGAGAGCCGTTCCTACAAGGACTTCGACAAGGAGGTGCGAGCGACCTTCTTGAAGGTCTTCCTGAACAAGAAGTACGAGCCCCCCGAGAACTTCGCGCTCTTGAAGAGTTACACGCGAAAAAAGGTGCTCGCCGCGCTGCTCCCCGAGGAGGATGTCCAGAAAGCCGTCGAGGGCCCGCCCCCAGTGCCGAAGGAAGCCAGGGCTTTCGAGAAGACACTGGAAAAGACCTTCAAAATGGCCATCGAAACAGGCCTGGAGAACCTGCGGACGAAGCTCACGGAGACAAAGGACGCCTGGGCGAAGGCCCAACACACCCTGCAGATCAATGGAAGGCACGCGAGGTACCTGAAGGATGGCCTTGAGCCCTGTGACTTCGGCGCGTGCGGCTTCAGGCTCGACTACATGCTGGCCGAGACAACCCGGGCCAACATGGAAGCCTTCGTGTCGAAGCTGGGTGGCCGGGACTGGAATGCGCTTTTCCCCGAGGATGCGCCCCTCCCGCCACCTCCATCCCCCAAGCCCAAGAAGCAGGCTCCCTCCAAGTCAGCAGGGAAGAAGGACAAGCCCCCTCCCCCCTCGGCCGGCGCACCCAAGTAGCCCTGAGCCTGGAGCCTCGCGAGAGATTCAATCGTCGGCGGTCTGCTCCCGGTACAGCACATCCACCCCCACGACGTACCACCCGTCCTCGACACGTGCCCAGTGGACCCGGAAGTTGGAGAACGAGTCCGGTCTCTTCGGAGGAGCGATGGGGTCGAACACATAGCCCTTTGCGCCGGGTGCCGGGACGAGACGGAACAGCTCGCGCTGCACGCTCGCGCCGGCCGTATTCCCGGCAAGGTCTTGGCTAAAGCGACTCCACCCGCTCGTGATGTGATGCATGTTGAACTCCTCCTCGGGCGGGGGCAGCGGCCCGTTGTGGGGCACCCGCGAGTAGGCGCGCAGCCGAGCCGGTACCCCGCTTTTTTCAGGCGGTAGAAGCTTGAACACCAGGTTCGGCTTGGCCATGAACTCCGCCAAGGTGGGCGCCAGCTCGCGGTGCGTCCCCAGGAACGTCGGCAAGAAGCGCTCTTCGGGCCCTCGGAACACCGGGACGAAGCCACCCAGGCACAGGTCGAGGTACCTGCTCCCAGGCCATACCGTCAGCACCGTCAGCCGCGCGGACTTCACGGCGAACTGGCGCCGGTAATGGACGTAGATGGCCCCGCCCGCCGGGAAGTCGCGGGGGAAGTCCAGCACGTAGTCCAGCTTGCGCCCCTCGGCGAGCTTCAACTCCAGCCGCGCCTTCCTCGGACGCGCGTTGGCCTTGTAGAGCTTCGCGGACTTCGGGTTGCCCGGCGTCACCAGGAAGGAATGCACCGGCGTGTCCGGTGGGAAGCTCAGCTCCACCCACTCCCCGGCTCCGCTGCCCTTCGCCCCTTCCGCCCAGACGGTGCCGGGGTCCTCGTCCAGCAGGTTGGCCGGCCCATAGCGACCGGGCTCCCTCCCTTCCACCAGCACCGATGACGCCGTCACGGTGACGGACACGCCATGCAGCTTCACCTCCACCCGCCTTGCATCCGACGGCCCGGCGTCGGGAGTCTCCGCGGGGCCTGGTGCGGCCGAAGCGGCCTGCCCCGCGTCGGCGGGCTCGGATGGGCCCAGGCCGCCCGAAACGGTCTGCCCGGCATCGGGAGCGCCGGATGGGCCCAGCCCTCCGTCCTCCGTCCTCCCCGCTTCGGCGGACTGCCCCCAGGCCCCCGTGCTCAGCAGGACGCAGCCCAGGATGACCCTCGGGTCCCACCAGCGCGTGCCACCCCTCCAGCTGTCATCGGACATGAACGCTCCTCAGGGCTCTGGACGTCGGGCGCCGCCCTTCATTCAGCGGCGGCCTTTCCCGCCCATCGTACGGCACCCTCACAAGAACGGCGATGCGCGTGGACGGCGTGAATCCGGGGCAGTGCCAATGGTGACGATGATGCTGACGTCGGTGACAGCGGCACCTCATTCGCTGCACCGCGCCCGCGTCGAGTGTGCCGGAACGAGAGGCTATCCTCGCCTCGCCGTACCCACACTCCAACACGACAACGAGAACACTCATGACCCTGACGACACAGCCTCGACGGATGGCGAAGCGGACCGCGCTCGCGATGCTCGTGCTGGCCCCCGTGGCGGCCGGCGCGGTGAGCCAGAAGCTGCGCTACAAGTTCGACGCGGTGACCAACCCCGTCGCCACCGTGGTGGACGACAGTGGCAAGGGACGCACCGGCACCGTGCAGATGGCGAACGGCGCCACCGTCGTCCCCGTGACGGGCTTTGACGGCCTGGGCATCAAGTTCCCCGCCGTGTGTGACGGCACGGGCTGCCCGCTCGCGAACGTCACCACCCCCGACTCGGCCAGCCTCAATCCCGGCACCGCCCTCTTCACCTTCGGCGCCCGGGTGCGCCTCACTCTCGCGGACCTCTCCTCCGTCCACGGCTCCAACCTCGTACAGAAGGGACTCGCGAACACGGCCCAGTGGAAGCTCCAGCTCGATGACGCCGTGCTCGGCAAACCCAGTTGCGTCGTGCGCACCACGGGCGGCGCGGACGTCATCATCGTCAAGTCGTCCGTGGGCGTCGCCGACGGCACCTGGCACAAGGTCGCCTGCCAGCGCACCAGCACCACGCTCACCATCCTCGTCGACAACGTCGCGCGAGGCAGCGCGCTGCTCCCATCCACCTACGACATCAACCCCGTGGGCCAGCCCGTCAACGTGGGCGCCAAGAGCGTCGGCAACAACAACGACCAGTACCACGGCGAAATCGACGACGTTTACTTCAACATCGACTGAGCCCCACCGCCCCCCAAGGCACGTCGAGCCTCCGAATCACAAACACCTCGGAGGCTCGACCCTCACTCACGCCGGCCGCTCCTGCCGCCAGCGCCGCGCATCGCGCTCGGCACGCTCCTCGCGCGTCTGCAGCAGCATCATCCCCCGCTGCACGTCATCGACGTCGAGCGTCCCCACCAGCCGCCCGTCTGCATCCACCACCGCGAGCAGCTGCGCCGAGTTCTCCGCCAGCTGTCGCACGGCCCGCCATCCATCCTCGTCCAACCGCACCACCTGCACGGGCCGCATCACCTCGCGCGTCAGGCGATGGATTCGGTCCGCCTCCGACACCGCGCGCACCGCCTCCACGTCCACCAGCCCCACCGGCCGCCCGTCCTCCGTCACCGGCAGCGCCGTCTGCCGCTCGCGTCGCAAATCCCACAGCGCCTGCTCCAACAACGCCCCTGCCTCCACCCCCGCCCCACGCGGCGACATCAACTCCGACACAGATACCCGCTCCAACAGGGCCTTCATCCGCACCTGCCGCGACTCGCCCTCCGCCCCCATGAAGATGAAGAAGGCGATGACGAACAGGAACGGGTTGAACGACACCACGCCCCACAACGCGAAGAGCACCGCGAAACCACGCCCCACCAGCGACGCCACCCGCGTCGCCCGCACCGGCCCCATCCGCCCCGACAGCACCGCCCGCAGAATCCGCCCGCCATCCATCGGGAACGCCGGCAGCAAATTGAACAACCCCAGGAACAGGTTGAGGCTCGCCAGATAGAAACACGCGAACTGGAGGTTGAACGAGGTCGTCCCCTCCACGCCCCATGTCGCCAGGCCGAACAATCCCGCCAGCGCCAGACTCGTCAGCGGCCCCACCAGCGCCATCAAGGCTTCGTCCCGAGGCCGGGGCGGCGCCTCCGACAACTCCGACACCCCGCCCACCATCATCAGCGTAATCGAGCGGACCTGCCCGCCCCGCGCCAGCGCATAGAACGTGTGCGCCAGCTCGTGCACGAAGACCGACGCGAACAACCCCACCGCCACGCCCAACCCCCACAACATGGGCGAGCCCATCAACTGCTCCGGAGGGACCTCGGCCACCTCCGCCGCCCGCCGGAACGCTCCGCCGAACAGATACGCCAGCAACGGCAGGACGAGCAGCAGCGAGTAGTGGACCCGGATGGGGATGCCTCGCAGCGAGCCCACCTTCAATGCACCCCGTGACTCGCGCATCATCGCCTCCTCGCGAAGGGCGCCAGCACCGCGAGGGCACTCCCACGGCCTGCGCCCCCTGCTCGCCTCCTTCAAGGTCCGTCCCGCACCCGATGCGCGCACGGTGCCGGGAATGACTCGTTCGCCCGTCTGCCTCCTGAGTGTCCGCTCCCGGGCCTCCAGGCCCCCGGATGTCCACCGACGAGCACCCCACCACCACGCACGCTCCCGCCGCGCGAAACGCCGGCTACCGTTCCTCCGCTCGGTCCCTGGCCGAGTCCGCCTTCCCCCGGAGGACCCATGCGCAACCCCCTCACGCTCGCACGCGAAGCCTGGAGAATGGTGCGAGTGCTCCAGGACCCGAATCGTCTCCAGGACATCATCGACCTGGCCCGAGTCCTCGCACCGCCCATGGCCATGCGCCGCGTGGTGGAGCGGCTGATGCAATCCCCCACCGCCGCGCGCGCCTTCGTCGAGCGCCCCCGCGTCGGAATGCTTCCACTCGCCACGCTGCGCACGCTGCCCGAAGGCACCCTCGGCCGCGCGTTCGCCGACCACCTCACCCAGAACGGCCTGGACCCGAACGCCCTGCCCCACCGGGAAGCCCACACCGACGAGGACTACGTCCGGGCCCACCTGCTGGAGTCGCACGACATCTGGCACGTGCTCACCGGCTTTCGCACCGACGTGGCCGGAGAGCTGGGCGTGCAGGCCTTCAGCCTGGCGCAACTGGGCAGCCCCTTCGCGTTGGGCATCCTCACCGGGGGCCTCGCCAACACCCTGCTCTACGCCTTCTCCGAGCGCGACGCGCGCATGCAGGCCCTCACCCGGGGCTGGGTGCTGGGGCGACTGGCGCGGCCCGTGTTCGGCACCCCCTGGCGCGAGCTGTGGGAGGTCCCCCTTGTTGACGTTCGCCAACGCTTCGGCCTGGATTTGCCAACAGTGGACGCCCTGCTCCCCGCCCTGGCGCCCCCGGTGAAGATGGACCCCTCTCGCAGAGCGGCTTGACGCGAAGCCGGACAGCGCGCGAGCCGCTCAATCGTGCTAGAGGGCGGCCCATGGACGAGACCTCCGAGAAGGACCCCCTCCGCGCACGCCTCCAGCAGATGGAGCAGCAGGCCGAGCTGGGTGGCGGTGCCGACCGCATCGCCAAGCAGCACGAGGCCGGCAAGCTCACGGCCCGCGAGCGCATCGACCTGCTCCTCGACCCCGGCTCCTTCTGCGAGCTGGACAAGTTCGTCACCCATCGCTCCACCGACTTCGGCATGGGCGACAAGAAGATTCCGGGTGATGGCGTCGTCACCGGCTACGGCACCGTCGAGGGCCGCCAGGTCTTCGTCTTCGCCCAGGACTTCACCGTCTTCGGCGGCTCTCTGTCCGGCGCCTATGCCCAGAAAATCTGCAAGATCATGGACATGGCCACCCGCGTGGGCGCGCCCGTCATCGGTCTGAACGACTCCGGCGGCGCGCGCATCCAGGAAGGCGTGGAGAGCCTCGCCGGCTACGCGGACATCTTCCTGCGCAACACCCTGGCCTCCGGCGTGGTGCCGCAGATTTCGCTCATCATGGGGCCGTGCGCGGGCGGCGCGGTGTACTCGCCGGCGATCACCGACTTCATCATGATGGTGAAGGACACCTCGTACATGTTCATCACCGGCCCGGACGTCATCAAGACGGTGACGCACGAGGAGGTGTCGAAGGAGTCGCTGGGCGGCGCGCTGACGCACAACCAGAAGTCCGGCGTGGCGCACTTCGCCGCGGAGACGGAGCAGGCCGCCATCGTCATGACGCGCGAGCTGCTCTCCTTCCTGCCCTCCAACAACCAGGAGGACCCGCCGGCCCAGCCGTGTGACGACGACCCGTTCCGGGCCGAGGAGTCGCTCAAGACGATTGTCCCGAGCAACCCCAACAAGCCCTACGACATCAAGGACATCATCAAGGCCGTCGTCGACAACAAGCACTTCTTCGAGGTGCAGGAGCACTTCGCGCGCAACATCGTCGTGGGCTTCGCGCGGATGAACGGCAAGAGCGTGGGCATCGTCGCCAACCAGCCCGCGTTCCTCGCCGGCGTGCTGGACATCGACGCCAGCGTGAAGGCCGCGCGCTTCGTGCGCTTCTGCGACTGCTTCAACATCCCGCTGATTACCTTCGTGGACGTGCCCGGCTTCCTGCCCGGCACCGACCAGGAGTGGGGCGGCATCATCACCCACGGCGCCAAGCTGCTGTACGCCTTCGCCGAGGCCACCGTCCCCAAAATCACCATCATCACCCGCAAGGCGTACGGCGGCGCGTACGACGTCATGGCGTCCAAGCACATCCGCGCGGACATCAACTACGCCTACCCCACCGCGGAAATCGCCGTCATGGGGCCCGAGGGCGCGGTCAACATCATCTTCCGCAACGAGCTGCTCAAGGCGAAGGACGCCGCCGCCGAGCGCACGAAGCTGGTGAATGACTACCGCGAGAAGTTCGCCAACCCCTTCAAGGCGGCGGAGCTGGGCTACATCGACGAGGTCATCCGCCCCGAGGAGACCCGCACCAAGGTCATCCGGGCGCTGGAGATGTTGAAAGACAAGCGTCAGGAAAACCCGCCGCGAAAGCACGGGAACATCCCGCTGTAGGCTCCTTTCAGGCCCCTGGACGCCTGCTCTCCCCCGGCTGGAGAGCAGGCAGGCTCGCGTCGCTCGGGAAATTCTCGTGCGCCGCGCGGGCTTTCAGGTGGCCAGGAAAGGAACCCCCATTTGCCCCACCGCCGACTTCTTCTCTTTCTCGCCGACGTCGAAGGAAACCTCACCGCCGTGCGCCAGACGCTCAAACGCGTCTGCGAGGCCGTGGAACTGCCCACGCCCGAGGTGAAGTGGGTGGAGTCACCCCCGGAGGGACTGGCCGATGGCGGCTGGCACGCCGCCGAGGTGGCCCTGCCCCCCGCCCCCGGTCGCAAGGCCCGCAAGTCCGAGCAGCCCTTCCTGGAGGAGCAGCTCGACGCCATGTCCCAGGCGCTGTCCCAGGACTTCCGGGAGCGCGTGCTGGGCATCTTCGTGGACCGGGAGCACAGCTACGCCCGCACGTGTGTCAGCGGCCCGGGCCGGCCCGCCAAGGCCGTGGAGGGTGAGGTGCTGGACGTCATGCGCCAGGCCGCTCGCTGGCTGGATGTGGAGACGGGCTTGTTGGCGCGGATGCTGGGGGGTGGCAACACCGCGCGCAACCTCCTGGCCGCGGCGGTGGACTTCGGTGGCGAGCCGAACGCCCCTCCTGCCAAGCCCCCGGAGCCGGACGAGGATGACCGGTTCGTCGAGGCCAAGCTGACCCAGGCGCGCGCCTATATGGAGCAGTACCGCAGCGCCCGGAAGTAGGTCGTCACGGGCATCGGATGACCACGCCCCTGACAGGGGCGTGAACGCCATCCAACCCAGGCAAACCGGGGCGGCCCGTGGTAGACGGGCGGCCATGCCCAAGATCCGCAAAGTGCTCGTCGCCAATCGCGGCGAGATCGCCATCCGGGTGATGCGCACCTGCAAGGAACTCGGCATCGCCACGGTGGCGGTGTACTCGGAAGCAGACCGCTCCGCCCTGCACGTTCGCACCGCGGACCAGGCCTTCTTCGTCGGGCCGCCGCCCTCCCGCGAGAGCTACCTGGTCCAGCAGCGCATCCTCGACGCCGCCAAGGCCGCCGGCGCGGACGCCATCCACCCTGGCTATGGCTTCCTCTCCGAGAACGCCTCCTTCGTGCGCGCCTGTGAGGCCGCCGGCATCACCTTCATCGGCCCGCCCGCCGCCGCCATGGACGCCATGGGCGAGAAGACCCGCGCCCGCGCCAACATGATCAAGGTCGGCGTGCCCGTCGTCCCCGGCACCACCGAGCCCATCGCCACCGAGGCCGAGGCTCGCGAGTACGCGCAGAAGATTGGCTTCCCCATCATGCTCAAGGCCGCCGGCGGTGGCGGTGGCAAGGGCATGCGCCGGGTGGAAGGCATGGGCGACTTCGAGTCCGCGTGGCGCTCCGCCAAGAGCGAGGCGCTCAACTCCTTCGGCAACGACGCCGTCTACATCGAGAAGTATCTCGAGAAGCCACACCACGTCGAAATCCAGGTGTTCGCCGACACGCACGGCAACGTCATCCACCTGAACGAGCGCGAGTGCTCGGCACAGCGCCGGCACCAGAAGGTCGTCGAGGAGACGCCCAGCCCCATCCTGACGCCGGAGCTTCGCGCGCAGATGGGCGAGGTCGCGGTGAAGGCGGCCAAGGCCGTCAACTACGTGGGCGCAGGCACGGTGGAGTTCCTGGTCGACGTGCACCGCAACTTCTACTTCCTGGAGATGAACACCCGCCTCCAGGTGGAGCACCCGGTGACGGAGTGGGTGACGGGGCTGGACCTCGTCGCGCTGCAAATCAAGGTCGCCGAGGGCGAGAAGCTGCCGCTCCTGGAGGCGCCCACGCCGCGCGGCCACTCGATTGAAGTGCGCGTGTACGCGGAGGACCCGTCGCGCAACTTCATGCCCAGCCCGGGAAAGATTACGTACCTGCGCGTGCCGGGCGGCCCCAACGTCCGTGACGATTCGGGCGTGTTCCCCGGCTACACGGTGCCCAACTTCTACGACCCGATGATTTCCAAGCTGTCCGTGTGGGCTCCCACGCGGCGCGAGGCGATTGCCCGGGCCCAGCGCGCGCTGTCCGAGTACGTGGTGAAGGGCATCACCACCAACATCCGCTACCTCAAGGCGATTCTCGCGCACCCCGAGTTCGTCGAGGGTGACTACGACACGGGCTTCCTCGGCCGCGAGCACACGACGCTGCAAGGCGTGGAGGACCCGAAGCTGAGCGAGATGGCCCTGTTGGCCAGCGCGGTGTACGCGCACCAGCGTGACGCGAAGCGCGCCCGGACGATGCCTGGTGGCAAGGCGGGCGCGGCCGACGCGAGCAGTGGTCGCATCAGCCCGTGGCGCCTGGCGCTGCGCTCCCGCCGCCGGTAACCCCACCTCCGAGCTCACGAGACTTCCATGCGCTATTTCACGAAGCAGCAGGGACAGAAGGAAGCGGTGCCGGTGGACCTGGAGGCCCTGGGGGGCGACAGGTACAAGCTGACCGTCAACGGCGTCACGTATCAGGTGGACGCGCTGGCGCTCGAGCACGGCACCATGAGCATGCTGGTGGACGGCCAGTCCTACAGCGCCGAGTTCGAGGAGAGCGGCGATGAGGTCGGCGTGCTCCTGCGCGGGCAGGTGAGCCGCTTCGACGTGGCGGACGAGCGTCGGCTGCGGCTGCGCGCGGGCACGGCGGCCTTCTCCGTGGAGGGCAAGCAGCTGGTCACCGCGCCCATGCCCGGCAAGGTGGTGAAGGTGCTGGTGAAGGTGGGCGACGAGGTGAAGGAAGGCCAGGGCCTCGTCGTGGTGGAGGCCATGAAGATGGAGAACGAGCTCAAGAGCCCCAAGGCGGGCAAGGTGACCGAGCTGTTCGCCAAGGAAGGCACCACCGTGGAGAACAACGCGAAGCTGGTCATCGTCGAGTAGCGGCCTTCGTCGGGAGCGGCGCGCCCATTGCTCGCGCGCCGCCCCCAGGAGGGGTCCGCGATGCCGCTTGCGACAAATGCACTCCAGTCACTTTTGTACCTGAGAAACCCCAAGGTATTTCACCGGGAGAGACTCATGCGAAACTGGCTGAAGGGACTGATGGTCACCGGCGCGCTGCTGGCGGGCTGTGGCGGCACCGAGGCAGGAACGGATGAGCCGGCCGCGCAGCCCGCCCCCGAGCACGGACAGGTCCAGGGGATGCTCTACCCGGCCTACGACGAGGCCCTCCACTGTGTCGTCCGCACCAGCTCCGTCCGCTGCGGGAGCGGCATGAACATGTACGCGTACTGGGACGCCTCGGTGGGCTACTACATCGAGCGGAACATCTGCAGCGGCCGCGGCGGCCCCATCATCTGCCCGTACTAACCACTCCCGTACACTCGCAGTACGGCCGGCGCTCCAGTCTCCGTCCTGGTTTGTTTGGACGCAAACCACATGGCAGAGTGGAGCGCCATGAAGTCATTTCGTCGGAGAGTCCTGCTCGCGGCCCTGGGCACGGCACTGTCGGCGTGCGCGTCACGGCCCGCGCCCCCGGTGCAGCACTACTCGTTGGGAATGTCCCGAGCGGACTACCGGGACTATGGCGGCGCCAAGTCCGACCCCTGTGAAGCGGAGCCGCGCTGGTTGTCGGATGAGCTGACCGCGGTCAACGGCCTGCTGGCGCGCTTCGTCACCGGCACGGAGAAGCTCGCCACGCCGGAGGCGCCCGAGCACGCGCAGCAGGTGGAGCTGGTGAAGGAGGCCCAGGGCTCGCTGCCCCGGGTGCTGGACATCCACGAGGCCAACCTTCGAGGTCTGGCGCGGTGCGGCTTCAAGGACCGGGGCGCCTTCCCGGAGATTTCGCGCCGGGGCCAGGAGCTGCTGAAGGAAGCGCGGACACGGCTGGCGGAGTCCGACGCGGTCCTCGCGGCGGCGGCCGTGCGGACGACCCAGGAGAAGTGGAAGGAGGAGTCGCCCCAGCGGGAGAGCACCGCGCGCGGCACCTGGTGCACGGCGGACCCGAAGGTGGGCGAGGCGACGGTGTTCTACGCGCGCCAGGGCCTGGACGGCGGCACCACATGGCAGTTCTGCGACGGGGCCCGCGTGGAGCAACGCAGCGGAGCGGAGCCGACGTTCGTGGAGCCGGAGGGACTCAACCGGAGAGATCGCCGCAAGGTCCAGCCGCCTCGCTACCTGGAGGCCGCCGCCAACTTCCCCGCCGAGGAAATCGACCGGCCTCCGGATGGAAGCGCCCCGAAGAGCGCCTCACCGGCGCCCTGACGTTCTAGAGTCCTGAACTCCACTGGGCACCGGGCCATCCCGGTCGCCCCCTTCTCAGGGCTCGCCGTCATGCGACACGCCGCCGTCGTCGCCATCGCGCTCCTCTTCAGTCTGCCCGCGCTCGCCGCGAGGCGCGAGGGCACTTGCGAGGTCCGGGTGACCGTGGGCCTTCCGCTCACCTTCACCGGCAAGGGCGGCACCCAGGCCGCCGCCTCGGACCACTGGATGACCCCCGAGGAAGTGCGCCAGCTCCTCACGAAGGCCTCCAGCAGGGCGAAGGCCTCCCAGAAGGCCCAGGCCGCCATGGAGAAGCAGCTGGCGCGCGGGGGCACCATGGCGGGGCCCCTGTCCCTGCACTGCATGAGCCCCGGGAGCGGCGCGATGGCCGCGAGCCTCAGCATCCTGCCTGGCAAGAACACGAAGGCGACCATCCCCTTCAAGCCCGGCACGTACTCGCTCGTGACCTTCGACGAGAAGCCCGGTGAGCTTCCCGTGGCGCTGAGCCTCAAGGGCACCAACTACATGCTGACCAAGCCGGGCGTGCTGGTGCTCACGAAGTTCGACGGCACCGGCGTCGCGGGCACGTTCAAGTTCAGCGCGACGACGCACAGCTCCGCGAACAAGCCGGGCGCCACCGTCCGCAACATCCAGGTCGCGGGCACCTTCGACTTCCCGTGCCCCATGAAGTCGAGCATCTGCCGCTAGCCCGGCGCCGCGAGCAGGCCCAGACGTCGCCAGTGCGCCAGGTAGCGCCCCAGGAGCCCGGCATCCATCTTCCGGAAGCCGGCGTCTCGCCCTTCGAGCGCGTGGAACGTGTTGTGGGCGTCGTAGACGGGCATGTCCTCATGGAGTTCCCAGCGTGTCGTCTCGCCCGCGTAGACCTGCTCGTACAGCATGGGTACCAGCGGGCAGAGCGCGTTGTCGGCCACGCGCGCGTCGCGCATCAACCGCTCCACCCATTCCTTGTAGGGCACGCGCGAGAGGGGATACCCGCACCGGGCCAGCAGCGCGTAGAAGTCGTTGATGTCGACCGAGTCCTCCGGACGCGGCGGCACCAGGTGATACGCCTTGCCCACCGCGCCCTCGCGTGAGGCGATGCCCAGGATGGCCCGGCTGACGAAGTCCACCGGGACGAACTCCTTGCGCTGACGCGGCAGGTCCGGACAGGTCCCCAGTTGGATGCAGCCTCGGATGAAGCGGGCCACGAAGTCGTCGGCGTTCCCGACGCCCGTGTGGCTGTCGCCCATGATGAAGCCCGGCCGGTAGACATTCACCGCGACACCGCGCGACGCGGCCGCCCACACCCGCTTCTCCGCCACCCACTTGCTTGCCGAGTAGCCGATGTCATAGCGCAAGCACTCCAGGTGCTCGTCGAGCCCCTCGCCCTCGCGCACGTGCGCACGGCCATTGAAGTAACCGGTGGGGCCGAACACGGCGATGGTGGACACGTAGTGCACGGGCTTGGGCCGGCCCTGCATGGCCAGACGCAGCACCTCCGTCGTCCCCTCCACGTTGGCGGCCCGGTGCGCGGAGTAGGGCTGCACGTAGTTCACGTGCGCGCCGAGGTGGAACAGCGCCTCCGCGCGCGTGGCGAACTCCTGGAACACCTGGGGCGACAAGCCCAGCGAGGGCGCGCCCAGGTCCCCGAGCACCGGACGGAGTCGCTCCGCGAACGAGTCCTCCCAGAGGTCATACTTCTCCAGCGCCTGCCGCAGCCGCGCATGTCCCGAGTCCACGTCTCGTGCGCGGACGAGACAGGCCACCCGAGCACGCGTCATGCGCAGCAAGTCCCTCAAGAGGAACGCACCCAGGAAGCCGGTCGCCCCCGTGAGGAAGACGAGTTCCATGGACTCCAGCGGAACGACGCGAGGCGCGGGCTGCACGGGGGCCCGCCGGAGGTACTCGGGGAGTTTCGCGTCCGCCCGCCACGCCTCCGGCCCGTCCGCCGCGCGCCCGGAGTCCTGCTGGCCGGCACGCGCCCGCCGCACCACATCCAGGAACACCCCCAGCGTGCGCGCCTCGTAGAGCGAATACGCCGACAGCGTCAGGCCATACAGCTCGCGCAGCCGCATCACCAGGCGCGCCGCCAGCAGGGAGTTGCCACCCAGCCTCAGGAAGTCATCCTCGAGCGAGGGCGACTTCAGCCCCAGCAGCTCGGCCCACACCGCGCCCACCTCCGACGCCACGGCATCCTCCGGAGCCCAGCCCGACGTCGCGAGCCCTGGGGCACCTCGCGGAGACACCTCCACCGGGAGCGCCCCCCGGTCCACCTTGCCGTTCACCGTGGTGGGCAGGCGCTCCAGCTCGATGATGCGCGCGGGCACCATGTACTCCGGCACGCGCGCCCTCAGCGCATCCTGGAGCGCGGAGCCCGTGCCCGTCGACTTGGGGACGACATAGGCCGCCAGCGATTTCTCTCCATCCTCATGCTCCTGGAGCGTCACCACCGCATCCCAGAGCAGGCCGCTCTCCAACAGCAGCCGGGCCACTTCCTCCAGCTCGATGCGATGGCCGCGCAGCTTCACCTGGTGGTCCGCGCGCCCCAGGAACTCCAGCGTGCCGTCCTCCCGCCACCGCGCCAGGTCTCCGGTCCGGTACATCCGAAGAGGGGGCCCGGGCGCCAGCTCGGGGACGACGGGGAAGCGCTCCTCCGTCAGCTCCCGTCGGTTCAGGTAGCCGCGCGCCAGTCCTTCTCCACCAATGCACAGCTCCCCCATCACCCCCGGCTCCACCGGACGCAGGTCTGGCCCCAGCACGAAGACCTGGGTGTGCCGGATGGGCCGGCCAATGGGCACCGAGCCCGACAGCACATCCCCCGGCCGCACCTCGTGCGTGGTGGTGACAGTCGTCCCCTCCGTGGGGCCATAGAGGTTCAGCAGGTGCGCGGGAGGCGCGCGCTCCAACACCGCGCGGAAGGTGCGGGGATTGGCTCGCTCGCCGCCCACCAGCAGATACTTGAGCGTCCCGAAGGCGTCCGGACAACCCTGTGCCACCAGGTTGAACAGCGCCGTCGTCATCAGCAGCACGGAGACGTGCGTCTCCCGCAGGGCATCGCGGAACGCGGACGCATCCAGCACGCTCGACCTGGGCAGCAGCACCAGCGACGCGCCGTTGAGCAGCGCGCCCCAGACCTCGAACAGCGCCGCGTCGAACGCATGGTTGGAAATCTGCGCCACGCGGTCCGTCGAGTCGATGGACACATAATCCGTATCAATCACCATCCGGCGGATGCCACGCGCGACGAGCTCGATGCCCTTGGGCCGGCCCGTCGTCCCGGACGTGTACAACACATGGGTGCGGCGCCCTCCGTCCCCGAGCGGGGCCACGAGAACATCGGACCGCCGCGCCACCTGCTCACCGTCACGCTCCAGACACAGCCGCGTCGCGGGCCACTCTCCACACCGGGCCTCGTCCGCCAGCGTCCCGGTGAGCAGCACCTCCGCGCCGCTGTCCGTCACCACGAAGCCGATGCGCTCCGGCGGATGCTCCAGGTCGATGGGCACACACGTCGCGCCGAGCTTGCAGAGCGCCACGTGCGCGACAATCGCCTCGATGCCCTGCCTCAGCCCCACGGCGACCGGCGTCTCCTCCCCCACCCCCAGTTCCCGCAACGCGCCCGCGAGTCGACTCGCGCGCCGGTTCAGCGCGTCATACGTGACGCGCTTCATCCCCTGCTGCAACGCGATGGCCTCCGGACGGACCTCGACCTGGCGAGCCCACAACTCGGACAGACCCGCGTCTCGCGTAAACACTCCATACCGACCCAGCCGCGACGCGCTCAGCGGCGATACTTTTCCAGGCATCGAGCCCTCCACGAATCAAAGACAACCAAGCCCGCACCGCCACTCAAAGAGTCGCGGGAATCAAAATGCAAACACAATATTCGCCGTGTCAATTTCCGACACGCGAACCTGTTTTGTCTCCGCTGCGGGCGGGAGTGCCTTGGAGGTGCGGGCTTCGTTCGTCGGGACGTCGTGGAGCACCGCGGCTCAGAGTTCGTTGAAGATGAGCAGTCCGCGTGCGGACTCGACGACGTAGATGAAGCCATCTCCCGGAAGGCGGATGCCGAAAGCCCCCTGGAAGATGCTGTCCGTGCGCGTCGCATCCTCCTCTCGGAAGACGTTGTAGTGCGCCACCTGCCGAGGCTGGGTGGGATTGGCCACGTCCAGCACTCGCACGCCCTCCTGATACCAGGCGATATACAGGCGCGTGCCTTTCAGAATCATGTTGTGGATGGAGGACACGGGCCGCAGGCGGTGCTCACCAATCTTGATGATGTGGGCGGGGTCTGTGACATCGAGCACACGCAGGTGGGAGCCTGCGAACTCTCCTCCCTCGAAGGCGATGGTGCGACCCGCGAACGTGCCCACCGCGCTGTGGTGGGAGTACACATCCGGGTAGCTGTACTGACCCAGGTGTTTCACGTCGTCGAGCCGGGTGATGTCCATGATGGAATAGCCCCCCTGCGCGTTGCTGATGTAGAGCCGCCCCTCGTACACAAAGGTGTCGTGGGGGCCGCCCGCGGAGAGTTCCTCCGACAGGGAGATGCTCTGCAACAGCACCGGCGCCAGGGGACGGGTGAGGTCGTAGATTTCCGTCCGGCCCTCGTTGGACGTGGCGTACAGCCGGTCGCCCTCGACCAGGACGGTGTGGACGCCATAGTCACCCGCCCACAGGCCCCGCACGAAGACCGGCTCCGCGGGCTTGGAGATGTCATAGACGATGACGCCCGCGACATCGCTGGCGATGTACAGCGCATCTCCCTTCGACCAGACGCCGTTCCAGTAGTTGTCTCCGGGCAGGCTGATGGACGTCTTGAGGACCGGGTGCGCCTTGTCAGTCACGTCGAAGACGGTGAGCCCACCGGGCTGTTCGGTGAGGGAGTCGGACACGGAGACGACATAGGCGTGGTTCCTGGTGACGTAGATGTCCACCGGCCGGCCGAGCGGCACGCGCGACTCCGAGACGAGCGTCAGGCCTCCCGAGGACTCCGGCTCGCCCACGGGCCAGGTCATGCGATGGGCCTCGAAGGTGCCGCTCTGGCTCACCGTCCCCGCGAGGTTGCACGTCACGTAGCACCCGGTGAGGGTCTCTGGCGTGGGCCGCTGGCAACCGGCATACAGGCGCGACACCGCGGTGCCCGTTCGCGAGCCCGAGGTGATGAAGAAGGTGCCGCCCTCGGTCGTCCGGGTGATGAACGGCCGCGAAGACAGCGTGCCGCCGCCCGCGCCGTCCAGCTTGAAACCGATGCCGACGCCGAACATCACCTGCGTCCCGCCATCCGCCAGTCTCGACTCGTAGCGCTGTCCCGCCTGGTAGATGCCCTCCTGAGGCACGAGCGCCAGCGCGTCCGAGTCACAAGCCGACAGGTCGAAGCTCCCGAGCCCCAGGCCGTCGCACCGCAGGGGAGTCCCCTGCTCACGCAAGGAACAGGGCGCGTACGGCCCCCGGTCCGACCAGTTGCCATGCTCCTCCAGTGGCGTGGCGCCCCCATCCCAGGCGCCGGGTTCCACTCCGGCATCGGGGGTCCCCTTCGGAGTGTCGTCACAGGCGGACAGGACGCTCCCTCCCAGCAGACACGACAACAACCAGACACGGGCGCGAACCAACGACGTCATGAGACACCTCGGTGAGGGGACTGTCGGGGTACGAAAGCCTGTGTCATTCACGGTCGCCCCACTCGGAGGCGCCGGGCCAATGCTTGTCAGATGAAGCCCATCTCCCGACCTGGGCTCGAGCCACAGCCGAGGAGACGGCTTCCGGTCCTGGAATTGCAGCCTGAGCCCCAGAACTCCGTTGAGACAAGAGCAGTCTGGGTACTCCCGCGACACACCGAGACGTCGGGCTACGCTGAGCCCGTGGTCCCCTTTCACAGCAAGGAGCTGTCCATGAATGCTCGCCGCATCCGCTCGTTCGTCCTGGCCTCGTTGTCTGGGATGGCCCTTCTGGCCTGTGGCGTGGGCGCTCCCGAGGTCGAGGCCGTGAGCCCGGAGACGACCGACAGCGAGGCCTCCACCCAGGCCCAGATGTCCTGCGCGGACGAGTGCTACCAGGCCAACTTCTGGTGCGAGGTCCAGTGTCAGGCGACGAGCGAGCGGTGCGCCGCGGCCATCTCCATCTGTTACGACTCATGCAACCGCGGCGTCGGCCCCTGGCTGCCCTGCTGAGTCGGAGCACCGCCGCCCGGGTGAGGTGAGCTGCCCACCCGGGCGTGGCGTCATGACCTCAGAAGAGGTCCACCGTCTCAGTGACCGCGCGGACCTCTTCGACGGCGCGCACCGAACCAGGCCAGGCCGAGGAACATCCACGGCAGGAGCACGGAGGAAGGCGTCGACTGGCAACCGCAGCCGCCGCTGTCGGGCCTGGGCCCCGCACCGCCCGCGTCCACGGCTCCGCCGTCCTGACCACTCGGACACCTGCCTCCGTCACAGCGTGGAGTCCCGCTGTCTTCCTGGCCGGGGCACTCGCCTCCATCGCAGCTTGAAGTTCCGCTGTCTCCCTCGCCGGGGCACTCACCGCCGTCACAGCTTGGAGTTCCGCTGTCCTCCTGGCCGGGGCACTCACCGCCGTCGCAGCTTGGAGTTCCGCTGTCTTCCTGGCCGGGGCACTCACCGCCGTCACAGCTTGGAGTTCCGCTGTCTTCCTGGCCGGGGCACTCACCGCCGTCACAGCTTGGAGTGCCACTGTCTCCCTCGCCAGGACACTCACCGCCGTCGCAGCTTGGAGTGCCACTGTCTCCCTCACTGGGACACTCACCTCCGTCGCAGCGTGGAGTTCCGCTGTCTCCCTCGCCGGGACATTCGCCGCCGTCGCAGCTCGGAGTGCCACTGTCTCCCTCGCCGGGGCACTCACCTCCGTCGCAGCGTGGAGTGCCACTGTCTCCCTCGCCGGGGCATTCGCCTCCGTCGCAGCTCGGAGTGCCACTGTCTCCCTCACTGGGACACTCACCGCCGTCACAGCTCGGAGTGCCACTGTCTCCCTCGCCGGGGCACTCGCCTCCGTCGCAGCCAGCGTCCGGTTCTTCGCCAGGTCCCGCATCCACGCCACCATCCGCGGGCGGCGCGAAGTACGCCTGTGCCACGAAGATGGCGGTGCCCCACTCCTCCTGGTCATTCTCCGGTGGCGCCAACCCCGCGACGACGGACACATCTCCTCTCGGACTGATGCTCACGCTTCCCGCGAACACCGGGTTGCTCGGCGTCTCCTGGTCGACACGCGCCGGCCCCTGGTCCGAATCGACGATGTCGTGCTCCGACACCACCCGCTTGAGCGTTCGCCCATCGCTCACCCACACCGCGCGCCGACTGTTGCTGTCGATGGCGCGAAAGACGATGAGCCCCTCGTCGTTCATGTCCGGAGGGAAGAACTCCACCTCCTTGATGCCTCCCTGCCCGTTCTGCGCCACCACCCGCAGCTCCGCGCCATCCCACAGAAAAACAGTCGTGAGGTTCGGTCCCGCCCCAACCCTCGCCGTCGCGATGAAGGCGACACGCCCCAGGTTGTCGAACGCGGGTTGCACCGAAGCAAACCGGTAGATGGGCGAGCCCGCATCCCGGCCCCGCGACTGCGCGATGAGCCGGGACGTGCCATCCGCGCTGAAGACTCGCAACTCCTGGTAGTACTCAGACCCTCCAGGCGCCACGTCTCCCACGCCCGCCATCTGTCCCAGGTCGTTGAACGCTGGCGAGTAGAGGAACTCGTAGGGACTCGTGTCGTCGAGCGTCTTCTCCTTCGCCAGATACGTCGTCGTCCAACCCGCACCCTGCGGCGTCAGCACCACGTAGCCACGGCCGACGAAGTTGAAGTTGGCTCGGAACCCGAGCTGCCCCGAATCATTGAGCGCAAGGCTGGACCAGTCCGACGCCCCGAGCGGCTCGCGGATGATGCGCACGTCGTTCGGCGCCTCGGTGCGCAGCAGATAGATGCCATTGCTCGTGACGGCACTGGCCCCCGTGACGGCGAACGCGACAAGCCCCGCCGAGTTGAACCCCGGGTCGCTCGCGCGCGCATCCTCCCCCAGGTCCGGCAATAGATAACGGTGATGGCCCGCGGCGTCGCTTCCCCACCAGATGGCGTTGGGCCCCTCGGGGGTAATCGACAACCGGAACGCCACCCTCCCATCCGAGACCACCGGGACCTGAAGACTCCCCGCGAGCAGATTGCCCGGCTTCAGGTTGTAGGCACCGGATGCATTGCCCAACATGTTGGTGCGAGCCTGAAGCTGGAGCGTGTAGTGCTCCGGCAACTCCCCTCTCGCACCGGGAGCCAGCGTCAGCACTCCCATCCCCAACGACACCGCGGTCTGGCGCAGCAACGTCCGTGCTCGTCGCATCCACGTCACGTCACACATGGGTGGAACCCCCGCTGCCTGTAGGGCGCGAAGGCTACCACTCAGGGGCTGGTCTCATGGGACTGCGAGTGGAGCGCTCGCCGGTTCCTCCGACATGCTCAAGTCGATGGTGAGCAGACCGCCCGCCGCGAGCGAGCTCGTCAAACAGGACTCCATGTAGCCCGCCCCGCGAGCACAGACGGTCAACCGCCCCGAGGGGACAGCGACAAACTCGGCCATGCCGTTCGCGTCCGTCCGCAGTTGCTCCGGATGCACGACGCGGGGCCTCGTCTCCCGCATGATGCCCACCGTCACGCCTCGCAGCGGATGCCCACTCCATCTCTTCAGGGCCCGGACATGAACGCGCCCCAGCGCCTCCGGCCTGGACGGCGGAGGCGGAGGAAGCACCTTGTCGGGAGGCGGCTCCACGGGCGGCGGGGCCTTCTCCACCACGCGGTGCGGAGTCGGAGGACTCAGCTCACGCCGCAGGTACGCCGCGAGCGAGAGCGACAGCACGACTCCCACGATGGCGACAGTCCATCGACCCCCTGGTGCCATCCGGTGGTCTCTCCTGGGACCACCATTGCGAGAGCGCGGCGGTCGACGCTCGAAAGACTAACATCGCGGTTCCAGAGTGCGCTCGCGGTCGGGAGGTCTTCATGTCGTGGTGGGTCTATGCCTTGCTCTCCGCCCTCTTCGCGGCGCTCACCGCCGTGCTGGCGAAGGTCGGCGTCGAGGGTGTTCCCTCCACACTCGCCACGGCCCTGCGCACCTGCGTCGTCCTCGTCTTCGCCTGGGGCATCTCCCTGGCCCGGGGAGAACACGCCGCCCTGCCGTCCTTGAGCCGCAAGACGCTGCTGTTCCTCGCGCTGTCGGGCATCGCCACCGGCCTGTCGTGGCTGGCCTACTTCCGCGCTCTCCAGCTCGGGCCGGCCTCGCGCGTGGCGCCGCTCGACAAGCTCAGCCTGCCGCTGACCGTGCTCCTCGCCGTCGTCCTCCTGCACGAGCCGCTCTCGTGGAAGCTGGGGGCGGGCGTGGCGCTGATGGTGGCGGGCGCCCTGCTGACCCTCCGCTGAACGATGGAGCACCCGGCCCCGCATCGAAATTCCGCGACATCACCCGGGACTGGTAGGGTCCCTCGCCGCTCACGATTCCCCCCGCTTCCGCGGCACACGAGGTCCCCCGCATGGAGATGCTCTGCACCTTGCGCAGCGTCACGGAGGCGCAGCGCGACGCCTTGCTTCAGGCCCCCAAGCGCCTGGACGACTTCCTCGACGACGAGGAGGACTTCGGAGACCCGAAGGGCGGAGCATTCCTGGAACTGGACATCGGCGAGGCCTGGCACGGCCTCCAGTACCTGCTCACCGGGACGCCCTGGGAGGGCAGCGCGCCGCTGGACTTCCTGGTGCGCGGCGGCGTGGACGTGGGCGACATCCCCTCGGATGAAGGCACCGCGCGCGTCTTCTCGCCCGAGCAGGTGAAGGTGCTCGCCTCCGCGCTGCGCGAGGTGTCCGAGAACACGCTGCGCCGCCGCTACGACGCGGTGGAGATGCAGGCCCAGGACATCTACCCCGGCACGTGGGAAGAGCCGCCCGACGACTCGGACCCGCTGGAGGAGATGGTCTCCTACTTCGACGAGCTCCAGAAGTTCATGGCCCAGATGGGCAAGCGCGGGGACGCGCTGCTGGTGCACATCGGCTGAAGCCACCGGGGGCGCGCCCCACGTCAGCCCATCACCACGTCGCGCCCCAGCTTCAGCACCAGCGCCAGCACCACGGCGAGCACCACCTTGCGCACCAGCGTGTCGCCGCCCTTCACCGCCAGGTGCGCGCCCAGCCACGCGCCGGTGAACTGCGCGGCGGCCATGGGCAACGCCACCTTCCAGAGCACCACGCCATTGAGGGCGAAGAGGGCCATGGACGCCAGGTTGGAGGCGAAGTTCACCACCTTCGCGTCGGCGGAGGCGCGGGCCAGTCCGTGGCCCAGCAGCGTGTTGAAGCCGACGATGAGGAAGGTGCCCGTCCCCGGACCGAAGAACCCGTCATAGGTGCCGACGGCCAGCGCGATGAGCCCGCCGATGGCGAGCGCGCGCGGCCGGGGTGAGGGCTCCGTCCTGGCCCCGGAGGCAGGCGTCCGCCGGAACGCGAGGAACACGGCCACCGCGATGAGCAGCACGAGCACCAGCGGCTTGAGCACCTCCGGCTTCACCAGCAGCACCAGCGCGGCGCCAGCGAACGCACCTCCCAGGCCGAAGGGGAACGTCACACGCGCCAGCCTCCAGTCCACCAGCCCCGAGCGCGAGAAGCGGACCAGCGCGGCGAACGAGCCGAAGACGGACTGCCCCTTGTTGGTGCCCAGCGCCACGTGGGGCGGCAACCCCACCGTCAGGAGCGCGGGCAGGGTGATGAGCCCGCCACCTCCCGCGATGGCGTCCACCAGGCCCGCGACCAGCGCGGCGACGCACAGCAGGAGGAGTTGCTGCGCACTGACGTCCACCATGAAATCCACCTGGGTGTCTCCCTCGGCTCGAACGGCGCCTGGGTACCACGCGCCTGAAGCGCCGTCGCGCCCGCCCGCTTCTTGCGTCACCGCGCGCCTTGGGCGTCAATGCCCTCGCGACACTCCCCTGCTTCCGAGGTCACCATGCTCGCCTCCCTCGTCACCTTGCTGGCGCTCACGCTGGCCTCGGCACCGCCGTCGCAGGACCCCAACGCCCCCTCCTGCCGCTCCATGAACAGCCAGGTGGCCTGTGGTTATGGGTGCAAGTCGGACTCGAACCGGGCCCGGTGTGCGCAGACGCCGCAGGGGCGCTGTCAGGTGGTGGACGGCCAGGCGGTGTGCTTCGACCCGCCGGCCTACGTGGTGAAGGCGTACGGCGCCTCGCTGCCGGACCCCGAGTGCAAGGCCATCGATGGCGTGGTGGCGTGTGGCTACAACTGCGCGACGCAGCCGGGTCGGGTGAAGTGCGCGAAGTCTCCGGCCGGGGTGTGCCGAGGTCGCAGCGGCGAGGTGGAGTGCTTCGACCCACCGGCCATCGTCTTCGCCGTCTACGGCAAGGACACGCCCCGCGCGGACTGCCGCAGCAACAGCGTGGAGCTGACGTGCGGCTACAACTGCCTGAACGTCCCGGAGGGGGTGCGTTGCAACAAGACGCCCGCGGGAGTGTGCAAGATGGCGAGTGGCCGCATCACCTGCTTCGACCCGTCTCCGGCCGCGCTCTGCGCCTGGAAGCGCACCTTGCCCGCGCCCGAGTGCCGCAACAGCGAGTCCGGGCCGGTGTGTGGCTACGGGTGCACCACCGCGTTCTCGAAGTCGGCCTGTGCGTCCACGCCGGCGGGGCTGTGCAAGGTCTTCGACAGTGAGGTGTTCTGCTTCGACCCCCCGGCCGAGCAGCAGGCGGACGCGGCGTGCCTGTCCGTGCTGGGGCTGGCCACCCTCGACGGCGCCACGCCCTGACGCCCTGTATGAGCACTCTGCCCCGTCGTCTGCTTTGACCCTTCCGGGGAGAGCGGTAGGGTTCCATCTTCTCGCAGCTCGAACGGAGTAGAACCGCACATGGCGGAGGGTGACGTCCGTCAATATTGGGTTCGCAACGACAGGGGCACCTTGTGGGGGCCCCTCACCCTGCCGACCATCGAGCTGCTCATCGACAGCGGCTCCATCAAGGGGAAGCTCCAGGTCTCCGAGGACGGGCGCAACTTCGCGTTCCCCTGGCGATTCCCCGAGGCCCGCGACACCTTCCCCCGGGAGCTCTGGGGTGACGGAGCGCCCGACGCGCCCCAGCAAGCGCCGAGCGCGCCCATGACAAGCCCCGGTGCGAATCCCGGTGGAATGCCCATGGCCGGTCCGGGTGCGAATCCGGGTGGAATGCCGATGGCCGGTCCGGGCACCGCGCACATGACGGGCCCTGGTGCGAATCCCGGTGGAATGCCGATGGCGGGCCCCGGTGCGAATCCCGGTGGAATGCCGATGGCGGGCCCGGGTGCGAATCCTGGCGGAATGCCCATGGCCGGTCCGGGCACCGCGCATATGGCGGGACCCGGGGCGGTCGCGAGAAACGCGCCTGGGTCGGCTCCGATGGCAGGGCCCGGGACGCGGCCTGGAGATCCTCGCGCCCCAGGCAACCCGAGCGTTGGCGCACCACAGGGAGCACGCCCCGGAGTTCCGGGTGCCGCCGCCCCCGGAGCGCCGAACGTCGCCGCGCGTCCTGCTCCGGGAGTCCCGCCCGGCGTCGCAACGGCCCCCGGGCGGCCACCCATGGCCACTGCGCCTGGAGTACCGCAGGCGCCCGGGGTCGCTCCGCAGGCGGGAGCTCCCACTGCTGGCGCCCGTCCCGCCGGTGCACCGCAACCGCCCGGCGGCGGTGCTCCGCATGCAGGTGTGCCCGCGACCGGCGCGCGCCCCGCGGCACCAGCGCAGCAGGCCCCCGCAACTCCCGGAGCGCAGCAGGCCCCCGTGGGAGCCGCTCCTCAGGCGGGAGTTCCCGCTGTTGGCGCGCGCCCCGTCGCGGCCGTCGCAACGGAGGCCGCACCCTACGCGGTGCCAGCCCAGGGACAGCTGGAGCAGACCTCGCCGCTGAACCTCTACGGGCGCGTCGCCATGGCGGAGCAGACGGGCCTGCTCACGCTGACGCTCTCGGACCGCGTTGCCCTGATTCACTTCCGCAAGGGCAACCCGGAGTTCGTCGACTCGACCCATCCCGAGGATGCGCTGGGCACGTCGCTGATGGGTGGGCGACTGCTCACGCCCGAGCAGCTCCAGCAGGCCGAGTCCGCGAAGGACCGCTTCGGTGGAGACCTGCTCGCCGCGCTCTTTGGTCTGGGACTGCTGCAACCCGCCAGCGCGTTCGCCATCCTGGCGCAGCGCGCCGCCAGCATCCTGTTCAAGGCCCTGCGCACCGAGGCGGGCACGTTCACCTTCGAGGTCCGCGAGCTGGCTGGCAACAAGGCCATGCCGCTCGGCAACCGGTGGGCCGTGCTCAGCGACACCGTGCGCCGCATGCCGTCCACGGAGCTCAAGCGCCGGCTCATGCCGGTGCTCCAGCTGCCCATCATGAAGTCGGGGGGCATGGTCGCCGCGAGCGAGCTGCGCCTCACCCCGCATGAAGTCCGGGCCCTCACCGTCATCGACGGCGTGCGCTCGGTGAACCAGCTCCTCACCGACTTCCCGCAGGACGCCGACCACCTGCTGCGCCTCGCGTTCCTGCTGCGAGAGCTGGACGCCGTGTCCTTCGCCGCCGTGGCCCCGCAGCCAGGAGCCGGTACGCCCCCCGGTCCTGCTGCCGCGAGTCCACAAGCCGCCCCGACCGGTCCCGCACCCACGGCGGCCCAGGCGCCTCGTCCCGGAAACCCTCCAGGTGTTGGAGCGGCCCGTCCTGGCAATCCTCCCGGCGTCGGCACCGCCCCTTCGGGAGCGGCGACTCCTGGCAATCCTCCCGGCGTTGGAGCAGCCCCGGCCGGAGCCGCTCGCCCAGGCAATCCTCCAGGCGTGGGCACCGCGCCTGCTGGAGCCGCCCGTCCCGGCAATCCTCCAGGCGTTGGAGCAGCCCCGGCCGGAGCCGCCCGTCCCGGCAATCCTCCAGGCGTTGGAGCGGCCCCGGCTGGAGCCGCTCGCCCTGGCAATCCTCCCGGCGTGGGCACCGCCGCCGCTGGAGCCGCGCGTCCCGGCAATCCCCCAGGAGCCGCGCCCCGTCCCGCGGGTCCTCCGGTCGTCGGTTCAGCGGCGCCCACGGCGGGCCCAGGCACGGCCCGTCCGGCGCCGCCCACCGTCACCGCCAATGCCCCGGGCTCGGACGAGATTCCGTCGCTGCGCCAGCTCGTCATGGCGCTCAAGCAGCAGAACCACTTCCAGCGGCTGGGGCTCTCGGAGCAGGCGGACTCAAGTGCCGTGAAGGTCGCCTACTTCCGGCTCGCCAAGCTCTACCACCCGGACACGCTGCCGCAGGGCGCGCCTCCGGAGCTGGAGAAGCTCAAGGCCGAGGTGTTCGCCTACATCGGCGATGCCTACCGGATGCTGTCCGACGACAAGAGCCGTGCGTCCTATCTGGAGGAGGTCAAGAGCGGCGGCGCGGGAGCGGAAGTCGACATCAACGCCATCCTCCAGGCCGAGGAGCTCTTCCAGAAGGCGTGCATTCTCGTGAAGGCGCGCAAGTTCCCCGAGGCCGTGAAGATGTTGAACGAGGCCATCCAGCTCAACGCGGAGGAGGCTGAGTTCTACGCGTGGCGGGGCTATGCGCGGTTCTTCACGGCGGCGGACAAGAAGGCGGCGCAGCCAGAGGCGTTCCGGGAAATCCAGAACGCCATCAAGCGCAATGAGCGCTGTGCGCCCGCGCACTACTTCCTCGGGGTGATTGCGAAGCTGTCGGGGGACGTTCCGGGCTCGCTCAAGCACTTCAAGCGGACAGTGGAGCTTCAGCCAGACCACATCGACGCGCAGCGGGAGATTCGCATGGCGGCCCAGAAGAAGTAGGGTGCGCCCCCCGTCCGGGAGGGGCCTGGGGCCCCGCCGGACGAGTCGAAGGAGATAGCAACGTGCCGCTCACCGGGAAGCAACGCCGCCATCTGCGCGCGCTCGGACACCACCTGGAGCCGGTGGTCATCGTCGGTCAATCCGGCGTCACCGAGGGCGTCATCGCCGCCGTCGAGCAGGCGCTGCATGACCACGAGCTCATCAAGGTGAAGATCAACGACGGTCCGGAGACGCGCCAGGAAGCCTCCGCGCGCATCGCCGAGGGCACGGGCGCCGACCAGGCCCAGCTCCTGGGCCGCACCGCCCTGTTCTTCAAGAAGCGCAAAGAGGACTCCAAGTTCGAGAAGTTCTGACGGACCGCGCCCGGGGCCGCCTCACTTGCCGGTGAAGCGGGCCTCGCGGCGCTCGAGGAAGGACTGGACGCCCTCGGCGGCGTCCTCCGTTCCCGCCAGCCGCAGCAGTTGGGGCAGCAGCGCGCGCGCCGCCGCCTCGGGCCCCTCGTGCACCGCCTGTCGCGCGGACGCGAGCGTCGCCTGGACCCCCAGCGGCGCCTGCTTCGACACCGTCTCCGCCAGGGCCAGCGCGCGCTCCAGGTGACGGCCGCGCTCGACGACTTCCTGCACCAGTCCCATCCGGTAGGCCTCGCGCGCGTCGAACTCGTCGCCCGTGAGCAGCCAGCGCATGGCATTGCCCCATCCCGCCCGCTGCGGGAAGCGCAGGGTGGCGCCGCCGAACGGGAAGATGCCGCGCTTGATTTCAATCTGTCCGAAGCGTGCGTCCTCGGAGGCCACCGCGATGTCCGCCGCGAGGATGAGTTCGATGGACAGCGTGAGGCACAGGCCCTGGACGGCGACGATGAGCGGCTTGGTCCTCAGCGCTCCCTGGATGCCCCACGGGTCGATGGCGCCCTCGGAGTAGAGCGGCTCGCCACTGGAGAGGGCGGGCGCGACGCTCGCCAGGTCCAGGCCCGCGGAGAAGTGGTCGCCCACCGCGAAGATGACCATGCACCGCACGTCCGGATGACGGTCCGCCTCGGTCACCGCGGACGACAGTCCCCGCAACATGCCGACATCGAACGCATTGCGCTTCTCCGGCCGGTGGATGCCGATGAGGGCGAGGTGACCGCGCACTTCCAGGGTGATGCGAGGATCCGATGGGCTCATGGGGCGCTCCACGGTGAAGAAGGGAGCGCCAGTTTCCGCCATGCGGCCCTGGCGACGCCATCGCGCTCGCCCCGCCGTCCAGCAAAGGACGTTCAGGACCGTCCCGACAGGCCGCCGACAAGGCCCGTGCATCCAACCACCGCGGGCGACGTCAGCGCGTGAAGCCCGCGGTGCTGGCGGCAAGCTCCGCCGCTTCGCCCAGTCGCTCCAGCAGCGAGGGACCGAAGTACTGCCGTCGCGACTCACCGCCGCTCACGCGCACCAACTCCGGCGTCTCCACATAGCCCACGTATCCACCCGCGAGCCCCAGCACCCCCGAGGCCCCGGTGCGTCCCACCAGCACCGCGCCCGCGTCGACGGTGGGCTCACCCGGCACCGTCACCAGCTCCAGCGGCCCCAGCACCAACGCCGCCACTTCCGCCACGCGCTCGGAGGAACCGCACAGCAGGTTGTCACCCGCGGCGCGAGTGAATGACGGCACCAGCCGCGACGCATCCGGCCGAGGCATCACCGCCTCCGCGCGCACCAATGACAGCCGGACCGAAGGCCCCACGGAAGCCATGGGCACCTTGCCCGCGAGGTCGGACAACGCCCGAGCAAAGGCGGACACACGCTCCAGCCCCTGCCCTTCGGAGAAGGCCACCGAGGCGTTGCCGACCGCGCCTTGCAACAGCAGCGTCACGCCGCTGCCCTCGGACTCGCGCAGCGAGCTGAGTCGCCCCGGGTAGTCCGGGTCCACGTACGCGCGCTGCCGGGGCACCATCGCGGGATGCGCGGCGAAGAAGAGCAGCTCCGCCACCGGGGCCGAGGCGCCGCGCAGCACCGCGCGAGTCAAGGAGCCATCCGGCGCGGTGCCACCGCTGCGCGTGTAGACGAAGGAGGGCTCCTTCGCCTCGCCCAGCTCCAGCGTCACGTCGGTGAGCGCGGCGGCGGCCTGTTGCAGCGCGGCGCTCGCGGCGGCGACGACGGCCTCCAGCGAGTCCTCCCGGTAGCGCCCCGTCCCGACGAGCTGTGACACCAGGCGGCTGTCATAACCTCCCAGCGAGGAGTGCGTGTGCGTGGCCAGCACCAGCACGTCCTGCAGTCCGGCGGCGAGCGCTCGCTCGCGCACCTTGGCGGTCACCGCATCCGTGACGAGCAGCAACTCGAGCGACACCAACCCCACCCGCGTGTTCCCCGACTCCAGCACCACCGCGCGAGCATGGAGCGGCGGGTCGGACTGGCTCGCATCCGGACGCGGAGGCGAGTACCCCGCGACCACCACCGGAAACGGCGGCACGAGCGGCACCTTCGCCGCGCCCGCGCGCAACGCACCTTCTGTTTTCACCTGAGACAGCAGCACGGGCGCGCGCTCTGCCCAGGTGCCACACCAGTTCCATGAACCCAATGAATAAGCGGCACCCACGGTGAGCAGGACCAGGGGAAACAGGGAACGCCAGGAGGCTCGTCGCGGGGAAGCCATGCGGTGGCGAGACTAACGGGACGGTGCTCGTACCGCGAGGCTCGTGTGCCCACATGGGCCGACTCCGGTGGCGGGTGGAATACCCACCAGAGGGGCGTGCGTTCCTGTTCCGCTCATCGCCCGAAAGGAGTAAGGCACCGCGCCATGTGCGGCATCTTCGGAATCACGGGACACGCCGAGGCCTCTAACCTGACGTACCTGGGGCTGCACGCCCTGCAGCACCGCGGTCAGGAGTCCGCTGGCATCGTCGCCTCCGACGGCCACGGTCTTCGGGCGCACCGTCAGATGGGGTTGGTGGCTGATATTTTCGACGCGCCGGTGCTCGCCGGCCTGCCTGGCCAGTCGGCCATCGGACACGTGCGGTACTCGACGGCCGGTGGCAGCCAGCTCAAGAACGCTCAGCCGCTCTTCGTGGCGTACGCGGGAGGACAGGTCGCCGTCGCGCACAATGGCAACCTGGTGAACGCGGGAGCGCTGAAGGAGAAGCTGGAGGCCGACGGAGCCATCTTCCAGTCGGACGCGGACACGGAGGTCATCATGCACCTCCTGGCTCGCTCCAAGCAGGTGAGCTTCGAGCAGAAGCTCGTGGAGGCGCTGCGCAAGGTGGAAGGCGCCTACAGCCTGCTGGTGCTCACGCAGAACAAGCTGGTCGCGGTGAGGGACCCGCTGGGCATCCGGCCGCTGGTGTTGGGGCGGATGAAGGAAGGCGCGTACGTGGTCGCCAGCGAGACGACCGCGTTGGACCTCATCGAAGCGGATGTGGTGCGCGAGCTGGAGCCGGGCGAGCTGCTGGTCATCGAGAACGGCGTGCTGCGCACCAGCAGGCCCTTCGCGGAGCCTCCGCGCCTGGGGCGCTGCATCTTCGAGCAGGTGTACTTCGCGCGTCCGGACTCGGTGTTGTTCGGCAACAGCGTGTACGAGGTGCGCAAGCAGATGGGCATGCAGCTTGCGCGCGAGCAGCCGGCGCCCGACGCGGACCTGGTCATCGCGGTGCCGGACTCGGGCGTGGCGGCGGCCATCGGCTTCTCACAGCAGAGCGGGATTCCGTATGACGTGGGCCTCATCCGCAGCCACTACGTGGGCCGCACGTTCATCGAGCCGCAGCAGTCCATCCGTCACTTCGGCGTGAAGCTGAAGCTGTCGGCGGTGCGGCACGTGCTCAAGGGCAAGCGCGTGGTGGTGGTGGACGACTCCATCGTCCGGGGCACCACGAGCCGCAAAATCGTGAAGATGATCAAGGCCGCGGGAGCGCTGGAGGTGCATCTGCGCATCTCCTCGCCGCCGACGAAGTGGCCCTGCTTCTACGGCATCGACACGCCGAGCCGTCAGGAGCTCATCGCGGCGACGCACAGCACGGACGAAATCGCGAAGTACGTCACGGCGGACACGCTGGGCTACATCTCGCTGGAGGGGCTGGGCACGGCGGTGGGAGACCCCAGCCGAGGCAGCTTCTGCACGGCGTGTTTCTCGGGCGAGTACCTCATCGGAGAGCTGTCACCCTCCATGCCGGAAGCAAACAAGCTCACCGCCTGACCGGGCGTTGACGGGACGTACCAGCACAAGGCCCCCTGCCCTCTCTTCGGGTCGGGGGCCTTGCTCGTTCCAGGTGGCGGTCGCGACCTCGCTTCAGCGAGGCCCCACGCCCATGGACCAGGGCCGTGGTCGCTCCGGGCGTCAGTCGAGACTCCACGCCAGCGAGGCGCCGAGTACTTCGCGCGTCAGTGGCGGTTGTCGAACTGGATGCCCTCGCGAACCTCGCCAAGCGCCTGCTCGGTGAGGCCGATGGCCTTCACGCGGTGGCCGCCCTTGTCGGGGGCCGCGTTCTTCAGGGTGGAGAGCGCCTTCTCCAGATGGACCATGGCGTCACGCATGCGCGGCTGACGCTCCGCCTGGGCCTGGTTGACGAAACCGCCGAGGAAGAAAGCGACAGTGGCGGCGAGGATGGTGCGGCGCATGAAAGGCTCCCGAGGAGGGCGCGTCAGTGACGCGAGGAGGGTGTTTCCCTCTGGAACCCAGGAGCCGCCCGGAAGTTGCGGGCCCCGGCTAAACCTCCCCGCCGCCCTTCACGGGAGGCGCGGGCGGCAGCGAAGCCCCCGCGATGAAGTCCGTGAGGTCGGAGGGAAGCGGAGCCTCGAAGGCAACCTCCACACCGGTGCCGGGATGCGGGAAGACGATGCGCGCGGCATGCAGCGCGTGTCGAGGCAGCCGCAGCCGGGTCCACGCCTCGGGCTCCAGGCTGTGCTTGCTGAAGCGATCAAAGTAGCCGGGGTCCGGCCCGTACATCTTGTCGCCCACCAGCGGGAAGCCCGCGACGTGCAGGTGGATGCGAATCTGATGCTGACGCCCTGTCTCCGGAAAGCAGCGCAGCAGCGCGAAGGGGGCGCCATCGCGAGTGAAGCGTTGGAGCACCTGGAAGCGGGTGCGGCTCGGCTTGCCCTCCACGGGGTCGATGCGCACGGCGATGCGGATGAGCTCGGTGCCCTCGGCGATGGGCGCGTCGACAACGAAGGAGTCCTCGGTGGGATGGCCCTCGCAGACGGCGAGGTACTCCTTGTGCACGTCGCGCGAGACGAAGAGTCGTCCCAGCACCCGGCAGGACTCGGTGGTGCGTCCACAGACGACGAGCCCGCTGGTCTCCCGGTCCAGTCGGTGCGCGGGCTCGGCGAAGCGCTCACCGAAGCGCTCGCGCAGGATGGAGACGAGGGTGCCCTTGTGGTAGCGCGCGGTGGGATGGATGGGCAGTCCCGCGGGCTTGTCGAGCACGAGCAGCCAGTCATCCTGGAAGACCACAGGGAGCGTCGTGGGCGTCTCGGGTTCTTCGGTACCGGGACGGCGCAGTCGGAAGGCCATGCCGGGATACACGGGCGTGGAGGGCTTCAGCCGCTGCTCGTCGCACCGGACACCGCGCAGGATGATTCCGGCCAGGCGCTCCCGAGGCATGCGGCGCAGCTTCTGGCCCAGGTAGTCCTCCAGGCGCCAGCCCGCATAGTTGGGCTCGACGACGAAGGGGATGTCGACGAAGCCCTCGGGGGCCGGGTCCTTCTCGGAGGCGGAGACCTCCGCCGATGCGTCCTCATCGCCGCGCATGACCTCCCAGCTCTAACATGGAGCGGAAGCACGCACAGTCGGAACGAGCACGGCCGCGAGGCACCGTCACACAGGTGTCGCGGCCCCCTCGTCACATCCCTCAAGCGGAGACAGCGCGAAGCGAGCCCTGCTCGACGGAGAGGAAGCGCGAGAACAGGTCCGCGATGCGCTCACCCGAGCGACCATCCCAGTACTCCGGCACGCGGCCCTTCTTGCCCTGCCCGTTGAGCGCGCGGTCGGCGGCCTCGCGGATGCGGTCCGGGTCGGTGCCCACCACCTCGTTGGTCCCTTCCTCGACGGTGATGGGGCGCTCGGTCTGCTCGCGCAGGGTGAGACACGGCACGCCCAGCGCCGTGGTCTCCTCCTGGAGGCCGCCCGAGTCGGTGAGGATGAGCCGGGCCTGCGACGTCAGCGCGAGGAACTCCAGGTAGCCCATGGGGTCCACGGGGCGCAGGTTCGGATTGCGCTCGAACGCGGAGCCCAGGCCCTGCTCGGAGATCATCTTCCGAGTGCGCGGGTGCACCGGGAAGACGACCGGGATTCGGGACGCCACGTGAGCAATCGCGGACAGCAGCCCGCCGAGCACGCGCGGGTCATCCACGTTGGACGGCCGGTGGAGCGTGCACACCGCGTAGCCATGAGGCGCAAGGCCCAGGCTCTTCAGCACGGGCAACTGCTCCGCCCGCTCCTTCGAGGCGAGCAGTGAGTCGATCATCACGTTGCCCACGAAGTGGATGCGGTCCGGCTCCAGCCCTTCCTTGAGCAGGTTGGCATCCGCATCGCGCGAGGGCGTGAGGAGCAGGTCGGCCAGCCGGTCGGTGACGACGCGGTTGATTTCCTCCGGCTGGTGCCGGGAGTAGCTGCGCAGGCCGGCCTCGACGTGGGCCAGGGGAATCGCCAGCTTCGACGACACGAGCGCGGCGGCGACAGTGCTGTTCACGTCACCCACGACGGAGACGAGGTCCGGCTTGTGCTCCAGGAAGACCTTCTCCAGCTCCACCATCGTCCGGGCCGTCTGCTGTGCGTGGCTGCCGGAGCCGATGCCCAGGTGCACGTCCGGCGCGGGCAGGCCCAGGTCGGAGAAGAAGACGTCGCTCATCTTGACGTCGTAGTGCTGCCCCGTGTGGATGAGGATCTGCTGGAGCGGGGTGCGCGCGGCGATGGCCCGGTGGATGGGCGCGACCTTCATGAAATTGGGCCGCGCACCGACGATATGGATGACCTTCTTCATGTCGCCAGCCAAGCTAGGCACGGCGAGTCGGATGCCTAGTGGCTGCGGGGCGACTCGCCTCCGCGGAGCCAGCGTCCGTCCTGAATCTGATAGACCGAGTGTGCCATGCCCTCCTCACGCACCATCGCCGTCATCCCCGCCCGTCATGCCAGCACCCGCTTCCCCGGCAAGCCGCTCGTCCTCATCGCCGGCAAGACCATGGTGGAGCACGTGTGGCTCCGATGTCAGGAGGCGGGCGTCTTCGACGAGGTCTGGGTGGCCACGGACGACGAGCGCATCCGCGCCACCGTGGAGGGCTTCGGAGGCCGCGCGGTGATGACCAGCCCCGCCTGCGCCACGGGGACGGACCGGGTGGCGGAGGTGGCGCGCGAGCGGCCCGACGTGGACGTGTGGGTGAACGTCCAGGGTGACGAGCCCCTGGTGGACCCGGAGGCGCTCAAGTCGCTCGCCGGACTCTTCACGGACACCACCGTGCGCATGGGCACACTCGTCAGGCCCCTGGAGGCGGACGAAGCCGACAGCCCGCACGTGGTGAAGGCCGTGCTCGCGCTCAACGGCGACGCGCTCTACTTCAGCCGCAGCCTCGTTCCCCACGCGCGGGAGACCGGGACTCCCGTCCCCCGCTGGGGCCACATCGGCCTGTATGGTTACCGGCGGGACGTCTTGTTGCGGCTCGCGGAGCTGGCGCCCACGCCGCTCGAGGAGACGGAGAAGCTGGAGCAACTCCGCGCGCTGGAGCACGGCATCTCCATCCGCTGCGCCCGAGTCTCCTGGCGCACGGTCGCGGTGGATGTCCCCGGAGACGTCGCGAAGGTTGAAGCCGTCATGCGCGAGAAAGGACTGTAGCCATGGGCATCTTCCAGGACCTGTTCGGCGGAAACGACACCAAGGCGAAGGACGAGACGCCGGAGGCCCCCGCAGCCACGCCCCCGGAGCCCGCGAAGGAAGTCCCCGCGAATCCCCACGTCGCGGCGGCGGCACCGACGCCCGCGCCAACGCCCGCGCCCGCACCGACGCCGAAGAACGACCCGCGCCGACGCAAGTGGGCGGACGACGAGGAGCACCAGATGGAGGGCGTGCAGCGACTGGTGTCGCGCAAGGTGGAGCGGGTGCTGGAGCAGCTCGGGACGCTCGCGATACGAGCCCGCACGGGCGAGGAGGTCCCGACCGTCACCGTCACGCTGCACCTGGCCCACGGGCACACCGTGACGGGCACGGTGGTGGACTACGCGCCGCGAGACTCGGTGCTGCTGGCGCTCGGCAAGGAGGGCCTGCTCGGCTCGGAGTCGGTGACGTACGTGGACCTGGCGACGGTGGTCGCGGTGACGGTGGGCCAGGCCAGCAAGCTGCTCGAGCTGACGCAACTGGTGCGCCCCACGCCCACGCGTCAGGACGTGGTGACGTTGGTGGAGAAGCTGCCGCACGCCCTCACCGAGCAGTTCTGGCCGGGCGAGAAGGCGCTGGGTGGCAGGCCGCTGCGCTTCGAGGTGGACTGGGTGGGGTTGGATGACGAGCCCGGACGTCGCGCGCTGGAGGCCGCGGTGAATGTCACGGGCCACGCGTTGCGCGCGCTCGCGCAGGAGCAGGGACGCGAGGTGATGCGCCGCATCGCCACGGTGCGCTTCGTCCGGGGCAAGGGCATGCGAGCCGCGTTGGAGGGCGAGACGGGCACGGTGACGGTGGGCGAGGGAGAGCCCACCGTGTCCGCCTTCCGCAAGGCCTTCGCCTCCGGCCTCAAATGACTGGCAGCGCGTCGCTGTAGGCGCCCTTGGGGAACGCGGCGTCGATGCGCGCCAGCTCGTCCGCGGAGAGCTTCAGCGACACGGCGGCCGCGTTGTCGCGCAGGTGGGCCACGCGGCTCGCCTTGGGAATGGCGAACAACGAGGGCCGCCTCACGAGGAACTGGAGCGCCACCTGCCGGGCCGTGGCGTCATGCGCCCGGGCGATGGCCTCCAGCACGCGCCCTCCCGGACTCTGGGGCTTGGGGAAGCGGCCGTTGCCGAAGGGGCTGTAGCCCACCACCGCCACACCGCGCTCCTCGCACCACGGGAGGACGGCGTGTTCGATGGCCCGCTCCTCCAGGTGGTAGAGGACCTGGTTGCAGGCGATGCGCTCGGGCTTCGTGAGCGTCAGCAGTTCGTCCAAATCGGACACCGCGAAGTTGCTCACGCCCCAGGAGCGAATCTTCCCGTCCGCGACCAGCTTCTCGAAGGCGCGCACCGTCTCCGCCAGCGGGTGCGAGCCGGGCCAGTGCAGCAGGTAGCAGTCGAGCCAGTCGGTGCGCAGTCGCTTCAGGCTCCGCTCGCACGCGGTCAGCGTGCCCGCGTAGGTGGCATTGGAGGGCATGACCTTCGACACGAGGAAGACCTCCTCGCGTCGTCCGGCGATGGCCTCGGAGACGATGGACTCCTCGACGCGGCCGTGGCCGTACAACTCGGCGGTGTCGACGTGGGTGAGCCCCAGGTCCAACCCCGCGCGCAGGGAGCGGATGGCCTCTTCGCGGTCATCCTCCTCCATCTGCCACGTGCCCTGACCGAGGACGGGGACCTGCTTCCCGGTGCCACCGAAAACACGCTGCTCCATGGCCTACCTCCGTGCCCCGAAGGATTAGCACCTCCCACCCGCTCCGACAGCCCGCGACCGTGCGAAGCGAGGGGCTCCGCGCTAGTCTCCGCGCGTGTCCCCCACCTCGACCGCCTCCAAGCCCCATCTCCCCTCGCGGTTGACGCTGGGCCGCCTGCTCACCCTCGCGAAGCCGGAGGTCCCCACGCTCGTCGTGGGCACGTTCTTCCTGCTCGTCAGCAGCGCGGCCACGCTGGTGTTTCCGCGCGCCATCGGAGACCTGGTGGACGAGGCGCTCGGCGCCCGCAATCGCTCGCGGCTCGACACCATCGCCCTGGTGATGTTCGGCGTCTTCGTCGTGCAGTCGGTGGCCATGGCGCTGCGCGTCTACCTCTTCAGCAACGCGGGCGAGCGCGTGGTGACGCGGCTGCGCAAGCGCCTGTTCCAGAGCCTGCTCTCCCAGGAGGTGGCCTTCTTCGACGAGCGCCGCACCGGTGAGCTCACCAGCCGGCTCGCCTCGGACACGAGCATCCTGCAGAGCACCGTCACCACCAATGTCTCCATGATGCTGCGCTACGCCTGCCAGGGGCTCGGCGGCGTGGTGCTGCTCTTCTTGACGTCCCCGCGCCTGACGATGGTGATGCTCGCCCTCATCCCCGCGGTGGCCATTGGCGCGGTGGTGTATGGCCGTCGCGTGCGCGTGCTCGCCAAGGCGGCACAGGACGCGCTCGCCGCCTCCAGCGAGGTGGCCGAGGAGGACCTCTCCGGCATCCGCACGGTGCGCTCCTTCGCCGCGGAGAGCCATGAAGTCGAACGCTACGGCGCGGCGGTGGACCGGGCGCTCCAACTCGCGAAGGAGCGCGCGCGGCAGGGTGCGCTCTTCATGGGCAGCGCCTCCATCGCCATGTACGGCTCCACCGCGGCGATGCTCTGGTACGGCGGCCGGATGGTGGTGGACGGCGAGCTCAGCGCCGGCGCGCTCACGTCGTTCCTCATCTACACCTCGTTGGTGGCGCTCTCGCTGAGCGCCGTGACGGAGGTGTGGGCGGACGTCATGCGCGCCACCGGCGCCGCCGAGCGCGTCTTCGAGCTGGTGGACCGCGAGCCCGCGATTCCCGCCGGAGGCGAGCGGCTGGCCTCGGTGAAGGGACATGTGGAGTTCCGCGCCGTGCGCTTCTCCTACCCCACGCGCCCCGACGTGCCGGTGCTCCAGGGCCTGGACCTGGAGCTGCGGCCCGGCGAGGTCGTCGCCGTGGTGGGTCCGTCCGGTGCGGGCAAGTCCACCCTCGCGTCACTGTTGTCCCGCTTCTATGACCCGCAAGGGGGCGCCGTCGCCCTGGACGGACACCCTCTCACCACGCTGGAGCCGGAGTGGCTGCGCCGCAACATCGGCATGGTGGCGCAGGAGCCGCAGCTGTTCTCCTGCTCCATCGCGGACAACATCCGCTACGCGAAGCCGGACGCCACCGACGCCCAGGTGGAAGAGGCCGCGCGCGCCGCCAACGCCCACGACTTCATCCAGCGCTTCCCGGAAGCCTACGGCACCCAGGTGGGCGAGCGCGGCGTCCAGCTCTCCGGAGGCCAGAAGCAGCGCGTGGCCATCGCCCGCGCCGTGCTGAAGGACCCTCGCCTGCTGATCCTCGACGAGGCGACGAGCGCCCTGGATGCGGAGAGCGAACACCTGGTGAAGGACGCGCTGGAGCGCCTGATGAAGGGCCGCACCACGCTCATCATCGCCCACCGCCTGTCCACCGTGGCCAACGTGGACCGGGTGCTCGTGCTGGAGGGCGGCCGCATCGTCCAGAGCGGCACCCACGCGAGCCTCATGAGCCAGGAGGGCCTCTACCGCCGGCTGGTGGAGCGCCAGTTCGTCGCCGCCTGAACGGCTGGCCACCACCCGAGCCCGCGCTTATCGCTCTGGAAAGTGGCGCGGAATCAAGCCGGTGATTAGCTCTTCCATCCTCAAGAAAGGAGGTGATGCCTTGATTGACAGCAAGAATCAGGCGTCCACCTCCGCCACGGCGGCCTGAAGAGGGTCACCGCGGCGGTGGCAGACGCTGAAGGTTTCAAGGGCCCGTTTCCGCGTTCGCGCGGGGACGGGTCTTTTACTTTCTCCCGGGAATGGAGTCGTAAGCGACCTGTTCCGACCCGCCGGGGGGAGTGGCCGACCCTTTTCGTACCCATCCGGGAGATTCGCCGTGTCCATCACCCCGTGCCCCAGCCCTCTGCCCACCGCCCTGCGCGACGAAGAGGCTGTCGATGCGCAGCGCAACCTCTACTGCCCCAACTACGACGCCTGCCTGCACATGGTCGTCAAGCGCGGCTGGGAGGGGTGGAGCTGCCGCAATTGCGATCTGCGCGCCTTCCGGGTCGGACAACCCGACGTCCGGGAGTTCGCCGTGTCTCGCCCGGGTGGTTGGGACGGCAACTGAGAAGGTGTCAGCCGGGGCGCCGACCGGCCGCACGTCCTACTCAGAATAATTGACGCATCCCTGCCCTACTTGGCAGAACGGGATATGCGCTCCAAGAAAACCAAGTTCATTTTCGTGACGGGCGGAGTGGTCAGCTCCCTCGGCAAGGGCCTCGCTTCGGCATCCATCGGCGCCCTGCTCGAGAACCGTGGGCTCGCCGTCACGCTGCTCAAGCTGGACCCGTACATCAACGTGGACCCGGGCACGATGAGCCCGTTCCAGCACGGCGAGGTCTTCGTCACGGAGGATGGTGGCGAGACGGACATGGACCTGGGCCACTACGAGCGGTTCACCAACGCTCGGATGAGCCGGCTCAACAACTTCACGTCGGGCCGCATCTACCACGCGGTCATCATGAAGGAGCGCCGCGGCGAGTACCTGGGCAAGACGGTGCAGGTGATTCCGCACATCACCGATGAAATCAAGGCGAGCGTCCGTCAGGCGGCCCAGGACGCGGACGTGGTGATTGTGGAGGTCGGTGGCACGGTGGGCGACATCGAGTCGCTGCCGTTCCTCGAGGCCATCCGGCAGATGCGCTACGACGTGGGCAGCCAGAACGCCGTCTACGTGCACCTGACGCTCCTGCCGTACATCGGCGCGGCGGGCGAGGTGAAGACCAAGCCCACGCAGCACTCGGTGATGAAGCTGCGGGAGATTGGCATCCAGCCCGACTTCCTCGTGTGTCGCACGGACCGCGAGGTGTCTCGGGAGATCAAGGACAAGATCGCCATGTTCTGCAACGTGGACACGGGCAACGTGTTCACCTCGCCGGACGTGCGCAGCATCTACGAGCTGCCGCTGGAGCTGCACCGCCAGGGTCTGGATGACCGGCTCGCGGAGGTACTCAACATCTGGAGCCGCGCGCCGCACCTGGAGCGCTGGGAGAACATCATCCGCAAGGTGTACGAGCCCGCGCGCGGCCAGGTCCAGGTCGCCATCGTCGGCAAGTACGTGAACCTGACGGAGAGCTACAAGAGCCTCAACGAGGCGCTGCTGCACGGCGGCATCGCCAACGACGTGAAGGTGAACCTGCACTTCGTGGACAGCCAGGACGTGGAGGCGCAAGGCCCGGAGAAGCTGCTGGCGGGCGTGGACGCCATCCTCGTGCCCGGCGGCTTCGGCGTGCGTGGCACCGAGGGCAAAATCGCCGCGGTCCGCTACGCGCGGGAAAAGAAAATCCCCTTCTTCGGCATCTGCCTGGGCCTGCAGATGGCCGTCGTGGAGTTCAGCCGCAGCGTGCTGGGCCTCCCCGCGGCCAACAGCCTGGAGTTCAACGAGCACACCCCGCACCCCGTCGTGACGCTCATGGAGAGCCAGGTCACGGTGCAGGACAAGGGCGGCACCATGCGTCTGGGCAGCTACGCCTGCGCGCTCAAGCCCGGCTCACGGGCACACCAACTGTATGGCCAGGACACCATCCAGGAGCGTCATCGCCACCGCTTCGAGGTGAACAACGCCTACCGGGGCCGGCTTCAGGAGGCGGGACTCGTCATCTCCGGGCATAATCCGGAGCTGAACCTCGTGGAGATGATTGAATTGTCGGACCACCCGTACTTCGTCGGCTGCCAGTTCCATCCCGAGTTCAAGAGCAAGCCCTTTGCTCCTCACCCCCTTTTCTCCGGCTTCATCAAGGCGGCGCTCGAGCAGCGTGACGCCACGGCCGGTCAGGTGCGCGCATGAGCGCCAGCAGCCTCCCCATCAACCTGTGTGGTTACAAGGTCGGCCCCGGGCAGAAGCTCTTCGTCATCGCCGGCCCGGACAGCATCGAGTCCGAGGAGATGGCGCTGAAACATGCTCACTTGCTCAAGGGCATCACCAGCCGACTGGGCGTGCCCTACGCGTTCAAGTGCTCCTACGACAAGGCCAACCGGACAAGCGGGAAGTCCTTCCGAGGTCCTGGCCTCCGGGAAGGGCTGCGTATTCTAGCGCGTATCAGGGATGAAGTGGGCGTCCCGGTCCTCACGGACGTCCATGAAACCAGCCACGTAGGTCCTGCCTCGGAAGTTGTGGATATCATCCAGATACCGGCGTTCCTGTGCCGGCAGACAGACCTGGTGGAGGCCGTGGCTCGCACGGGGAAGGGCGTGAACTTGAAGAAGGGACAGTTCGTAGCCCCCAGGGACATCGTCCACTCGGCGCGCAAGGCGTTCGAGTCGGGCAACCCCAACGTGCTCGTCACGGAGCGGGGGTCCACGTTCGGCTACAACAACCTGGTGGTGGACATGCGAGGGCTCGCCCACATGCGCGAGGCGGGCCTGGCCGTGTGCTTCGACGCCACGCACTCCGTGCAGCAGCCCAGCTCCGGCGACGGAGTGACGGGGGGCGAGCGCAGGTTCGTCTCACTGCTCGCCCATGCCGCCGCGGCGGCCGGGATTGATGCATTGTTCACGGAAGTCCATGAGGACCCTGATCGTGCCCTGTGTGACGGTCCGTGCTCCCTCAATCCACAGATGTTCGAGGACGTGGTACGAAATGTGCTGAACATCCGCCGGGTGTTGGGACACGAGCCCGGTTGATGGACACGACGAGGGGAGGAGCCGAGCGAGTCATGTCGACGGAAGCACCTTCCAAGCCTGGAAAGGAAGAGCTGACGTCTCGCGCGGCACGCGTGCGGCTGCTTGTCTTCGACGTGGACGGGGTGCTCACCGACGGCGGCCTGTATTACGGCGACGGCGGGGAGCTGATGAAGCGCTTCGATGTGAAGGATGGCCACGCCCTGGTCATGGCCCGGTTGTCGGGCCTGCCCGCCGCCATCCTCACCGCCCGCACCTCAGGAATCGTGGAGGCTCGCGGGAGGGAGCTCGGGCTGGCGGCTGTGTTTCAAGGCCGCCGCGACAAGGGTGCCGCACTGGACGAGCTGCTCCAGCAACTGGCCGTTCCCCTGGAGGCGTGTGCCTACATGGGTGACGACCACAATGACCTGGCCCCTCTTTCGAGGGTGGGCTTGTCCGCGTGTCCCGCGGATGCTGTTCCCGAGGTGCGTCAGGAGGTTCACTTCATCACCCAGAGTCCGGGCGGCCGTGGCGCCGCCCGAGAGCTCGTCGAGCTGTGCCTCAAGGCCAGTGGACGGTGGGAGAACGCCGTGGGTCTGATGAGGGGGACTGATGGACGCAGTGCGCAGAGAGGTTGAAGGAAACCCCGTATTCAAGGTAGGTGGTTGATTCCATGGGCAGCGGAATGATGCAGCAAGAGGGGAGTACGGCGATGACGGACCAGCTCTACACGACGCACGACATCAGTCGCTTGCTTCAGGTGGATCCGTCCACGGTGAGCAAGTGGATTGACCGGGGCATCCTGATGGCTTTCAGGACGCCGGGCGGTCACCGCCGGGTGCGGTCGGCGGACCTGCGCACGTTCCTCATCACCCACCAGATGCCGGTGCCTGAGGAGTTGGGCAGCGGCACGGTGCGCCTGTTGGTGGTGGACGACGAGCGCGCGGTGCTGGACGCCATCAAGCGCGCGTTCAAGCCGTTCGCGGCGCAGGTGGAGTTGCAGACGACGACCAGTGGCGTGGAGGCGCTGCTGCTGGTGTCCGAGCAGAAGCCGCACGGCATGATCATCGACCTCAACATGCCGGACATCGATGGCCTGGAGGTGTGCCGTCGCATTCGTCAGCGCAAGCAGATGGAGGGCGTGCGTCTCATCACGATGACGTCCGTGCACACCGCCGATGTGGTGGAGCAGTCGAAGCAGGCCGGCGCGCTCGCGTGCCTCGCCAAGCCGCTGGATGTACAGCAGGTGCTGGAGCTGTTCCGCGTGCCCATCTCGCTCAGCGCCAAGCGCTGAAGCGCGGAGGGCTTCCGCCACCCCCTCGCGGAAGCCCTCGACAGGGGTGAAGTCAGCAGGAAGCCGCGCCGTTTTCGGCGAACAGCGGCCTCCCAGGAGGGGTGTGCGCGCGGTTCAGCTCTGGACCTTGACCTCGATGACTCGGGGCTTGGACTCCTCGCGCCGAGGCAGCGTCAGCGTCAGCACGCCTTGCTCGTAGCGCGCCTCCACCTGGGTGGCGTCCACGGTCTCCGGAAGGGAGAACGAGCGCGTGAAGCTGCCCTGGCCGCGCTCCTGACGACGCACGCTGACGCCTTCGGCGAGCGGCTGCGCCTTGCGTTCGGCCTTCACGGTGAGCACGTCGCGCTCCACCGTCACCTGGATGTCCTTCACGTCCACGCCAGGGATGTCGAGGTGCAACGTGACGCCGGCCTCGGACTCGAGGATGTCGGCCGCGGGAGCGCGCTCGGTGCTCCGCGCGGACTGACGGAACAAGCCCGGCTGCCCCAGCTCACGGAAGAGCGCGTCGAAGTCGCGCATCAGGGGGTTCACCACCACGGCGGAGTTGAACGGGTTTCGGCTTTGCATGGTCTTCTCCTGTGCGTGCCACCCTGGGCAGGGTGCACGATGTGTGAATCACAGACGTTGTCGTAGTTGGCGGTCGCCTCGGGGGCCCCATCGGGGCTCCACTCCAGCGCCGCCTCACAAGACTCAAGAGAACCATGCTCCGGGACGTGTCAAGCAACGCCCCCGGCCCCGCCGCGCCCGTCCCCACAAGCCCGCCTGCCTGCCCTCCTATGCACCGGGAAGGCGCCTTCCAGGACGGGTACCGCGGCGTCAGTCGTCCTCGCGGCCCAGGGACACGGAGACGGCTTCCTCGTCACGGGCGACGTGCACCGTCCAGGGACGGCAGCACACGGGGCAGTCCTCGATGTAGTGCTCCGCGCTGGCGCCGATGGGGTCCACGTCGACCTCTACCTCCTCGCCGCAGTAGGGGCACTGCTGGATGGCGGTTTCCGCGAAGGGCTGCATGGTGGTGCCTCCTCGCCCTCGAAGCGGGCGATTGCGTCGCGGACTGAGCGTCCGCGCATTCAGACGGTAGACTCCCGAGCCATGGCTTCTCCTTCCCGCAATCGTATTGGTGACATCCTCGTCAAGGCCCGCGTCATCGACGACCTCCAGCTGCGCAGCGCCATGGCCACCCTGGACCAGTGGGGCGGGCGGCTGTCGCGCGTGGTGGCGGACCTGGGGCTGGCCAGCGAGGACATCGTCACGGAGGCCATCTGCCAGGGCCTGGGGATGCAGCGGGTGCAGTTGGGCAACATCAGCCGCGACGCGAGCGCGCTGGCGCGCGTGGAGGTGGGCCTGGCCGAGCAGAAGGCGGTCTTCCCCGTGTCGCTCAAGGACAACGGCAAGACGCTGGTGCTGGCGATGGCGGACCCCACGGACCTGGCCACGCTGGACCAGGTGGCGGCCCGCAGCCGCGCTCGCGTGGTGCCCATGGTGGCGGGCGAGCGCGAAATCGAGCACGCCATCCTGCGGCACTACCGGAACCAGGAGCCGGTGGCGAGCAGCCGCTTCGCACCATCGCGCAGCCAGTCCGCCAACACGCCCTCCACCGTCGACGAGGAGCAGCAGGAGGAGGACGAGTTCAAGGTCGTCGACATGAGCGGCAACACGGTGGTGAAGCGAATCGCCGACATCGTCCCGCCGGGCTCTCCCGCCACCGCGCCCGCGCCCCGTGCCGCCGACAAGCCCGCACCGCCCGTGGCCAATGGCTCCTCCAGCGCGGCGGACATCCTGGATGAAATCCTGGCCGGCGGCGTCCCGGCCTCCGAGTGGACGGACGAGGACCTGCAGCGCCTGCAGACGCTCCAGCAGAACCAGGAGAAGAGCTCCAAGATTCTGCGCGCCCTGCTGGAGCTGCTGCTGGAGAAGGGCAAGCTGCAGCAGCGGGAGCTGGCCGCGAAGATGCGGCTGTAGTCGTCAGCCGGCTTCCTCGAGCTCGCGACCGGTGAGCCCCAAGAGGTAGAGGATGGCGTCCAGGCCGCCGGCGGAGATGGAGGTATCAGCCGCCTCGCGCAGCCGGGGCTTGGCGCGGAAGGCGATGCCCAGCCCCGCGCGCTCCAGCATCAGCAGGTCATTGGCGCCATCGCCCACCGCGATGACCTGTTCGAGCAGGATGCCCTCCTCTTTCGCCAGCTGCTCCAGCAGCTCCGCCTTGCGGAGCGCGTTGACGATGGGCCCCACGGTGCGCCCGGTGAGCTTCCCGCCCTCCTCCTCCAGCACGTTGGAGAAGGCATGGTCGATGCCCAGGCGCGCCTTGAGCGCCTCGGCGGCCACGGAGAAGCCTCCGCTGATGACCGCGGTGCGGTAGCCCAGGCGCCGCAGCACGCGCACCAGCGTCTGGGCGCCCTCCGTCAGCGGCAGGTTCGCCGCGAGCTGGTGCAGCACGGCCACGTCCAGCCCCGCCAGCAGCGCCACGCGCTGGCGCAGGGACTCGTCGTAGTCCATCTCCCCGTGCATGGCGCGCTCGGTGATGCGCGACACCTGCTCGCCCACGCCGTGCGCGCGCGCCAGCTCGTCGATGACCTCGATGCGGATGAGCGTGGAGTCCATGTCCATCACCACCATCCTCTTGCTGCGGCGAAACAGGCTCTCGCGCTGCAGCGCCACGTCGAAGGTGTTGTCGCGCATGGACAGCGCCAGCAGGGAGCGCTTCAGCGCCTCCGGCTCCACGGAGTCAGACAGGGTGACGTGCAGCTCCACCGAGCCCAGGTGCGTGTGCGTCAGCCGGACGATGCGCTCCAGGTTCGCGCCCTGCCCCGCCAGGTGCGAGGACAACGCATGCAGCTCGCGGGCGCCCAGCGCGCGGCCCACCGCCGTGACGACGTAGCGCGCGGGCGCGGACTTCGCGGGGGCGCTCGCGTCCGGCGATTCCACCGCCTGGAAGTCCAGGTCCACGCCCAGCTCCCGGGCGGCGAAGAGCAGCGCGCTGGGGATGCCGCGCGCGTCGGGCAGGCGCACCAGCAGGCAGAGCGTGAGGCGGCCCTGCACCACCACCTGCTCCACGTCGAGCAGCTCCGCGCCCGCCTCCGCGAGCAGGCCGGTGAGGCGGGCGGTGATGCCAGGGTGGTCCTTGCCCGTGACGGTGACGAGCACGCAGCCGGAAGAAGTCGGGGTCATGTCCCCCCGACGATGCCACGACCGCACGCGGGCGGGGCGGGCCTCATGCGGCCCGCGCCCACCGGTGAATCACGGCTGCGGCGCGTCCGAGGAGAGGACGAGGTCGCCCCGGACGAGGAACTCCTTGTCCGGGAAGGCCTTGTAGAAGTCCTCGAGCATCGCATCCACGTCCGGGTAGCGCTGCTCGCGCTTGTCCTGGGTGGCCTTGTCGAAGAGCTGGTCCAGGCCGCTGGGCGCCTCGGGGTTCACCTCCGAGGGCAGGGGCGAGCGGCGGCCGGGAATCTGCCCGGTGAGCATCTCGTAGAGCAGGATGCCCAGCCCGTAGACGTCCGCGGACGGGCCCGGCTCCTTGGCGCCGCGGTTCATCAGCTCCGGGGCCATGTAGGGCATTCCGCCGGTGCCCACGAAGACCTGGGGCATGCCCTTGGTGGAGTCCACCTCCACCACGCGGCCCAGGCCGAAGTCGGCGAGCTTCGCGTTGCCGTACGCGTCGAAGAGGACGTTCTCCGGCTTGAGGTTGTGGTGCGTCAGGCCCGTGGCGTGCGCGGCGCGCAGGCCGTAGGCCATCTGCAGGAAGGTGCGCAGCGCGAAGGGCACCGGCACGCCGCTGCCACCGCCCGCCTCCAGCCGCTCCTTCAGGCTGCCGTTCATCAACTCCAGCACGAAGTAGGGCCGGCTCGCGTCCACGTTCTGATCCACCACCTGGACGATGCCGGGGTGGCGCACCTGGGCCTGCGCGCACAGCTCCTTCTTCAGCCGCTTGAGCACCTCCCCGCGCTGCAGGAAGGAGAAGTAGCCGAAGATGTCCTTGAGCTCCTTCAGGCAGATGTCCAGCCCGAGCGCCGTGAAGCGACCCTTGAAGACGGTGCCCAGGGGGCCCGTGCCAATGGGGTCGAACTTCTGGTAGCGCAGGTCCAGCTCGGTGCCCTTGGAAGCGACGGGCGCGGCGGCGACAGGAGTGGCGGCGGGAGGGGGCATGGAGGAAACGGACGACGCAGGAGGAGCGAAGGGCAGCGGCGCGGGAGCGACGGGAGCGGGGCCGATGGACGTCTCCCGGCGAGGCTCGGGGACCGCGGGGGTGATGAGCGCCACGGGCGAAGGCGAGCCGACGGACGACGGCACCTGCGCCGCCCCGGGCGGGGGTGTCAACTCCAGCGCGGGCATGGCCGAGCGCGCGGCCCGCATGGGCGCCATGGACGGAGGCGAGGGAGGCGGCGCGATTTGCGTGGCCGCGGTGGGCACCACCTCCGCCTCGTCCAGCAACAGCTCTGGCGGGGGCGGCGGCAGCTGCATGGGCTCCTCGGTGCCCTGGGCCACCGGAGGCTCGTCCTCGGCGGAGGCGAGCTGCTCGGCGAAGAACTCGCCCACCTCCGTGGAGAACTTGTCCCCAAGTTCCCCGCCCGCCACGCGCTCACCCTGGTCGGTGAGCTTGAGCTGGGCCTCGCGGTCCATGGCGATGTAGTGGAACTTGCGCAGGAAGAAGAAGTAGTTGTCGAACTCGAGCGAGACGGACGGTTCGAGAGCGGCCTTCACATCGGCCAGCTTGTTCGAGCGTCCAAGTCGGCCGTTCTCCCTCAGGTTACGGAGGATGAACAGCGCCTCGCCACTGACGGCGTCGCGGTTGATGGCGGCCTTCGGCATGGGTGGGCGACTCTACGACGTCCCCCCGTCCTCACTCAACGTGGGACTGCCAGAACCCGGGGGCCGGCTACTTGATGCGCAAGAGCTGCTTCACCGTCTCCAGCACCTCGACGAACTTCACCGGCTTGCGCAGGTAGATGTCGACGCCGAGCTGCAGGGCGCGGTCCTGCGCCTCCTTGCCGCCCGCGGAGATGGCGATGACGGGGATGGCCCGGAGCGCTTCTTCCTCGCGGATGCGCTCCACCAGGGCGAAGCCGTCCATCACCGGCATGTACAGGTCCGTCATGACGAGGCTGAAGCGGCCCTCGCGCAGCATCAGGAGCGCGTGGTGCCCGTCCGGCGCGAAGTGGACCTCCAGGGGCACCTTCCCGTGCAGCTCCCCGCTGGCCAGCTTCTTCAGGACGTAGCTGTACATCTCGATGATGTGCGGGTTGTCCTCGACGATGAGCACACGGTACCCCTCGTGCTCGCCGGTGGACTCCTGGCTGTCTGGACCTGCCGCACTCAAGATGTCACCCAGTCTCCGCCGGTCTTCTGCGCGCTCCACTCGGACGCCGACACCTCCGGGCTGATCGAAGCTCGCCGGCCTGACCCAGGCCACGATGCCGCTGACTTCTACCGGATCCAGCAGTCCCGGGAAAGAAAGTGCGAGCCGGACGTCCTCCCCCAATGTGAAGGCCTGCTCGGTCTGCACGAAGAGCCCCGCATGGGACAGGTTCTCCGTGACGTCACGCGCATGGCGTCCGTCCGCGTACTCCACCTTCAGCACGGCCGGGATCCGGGGGTGCTGGCGCTTGTTCTCTGGGCCCGGGGTCATAACAAGGGGTTGAAATCGCTCGGCAATTTGCTGATGGCGGCCCAGTGTACCGTCGAGGGTTTATGTTGACAACGCGGCCATGGGAGCAATACGTAGCCCCCCGCCATGGCGGAGCCCCTGTTCACTCCTGAAGAGCAGAAGAAGTTCGACGCGGGTATCGCGGAGATCATCTCCCACTACCCCCCTGATCGCAAAAGCGCGGGCATGCTCCCGGCGCTGCGCGTGCTCCAGGAGATCAAGGGCTGGTTGCCGCCCGAGGGACTGCGGCTGGTCGCCAAGAGCCTGGAAGTCACGCCGGAGCGCGCCTACGAGGTCGCCAGCTTCTATGTGATGTACCACCTGAAGAAGCCGGGCAAGTACGTCATCGACGTCTGCACGAACCTGTCCTGCTCGCTCTGGGGAGCGGAGAAGATGCTCGCCTACCTGGAGGAGAAGCTCGGCCTCAAGGCAGGTGAAGCCAACGAGAAGTTCACCTTGCGCGAGACCGAGTGCCTGGCCTCCTGCGGCACCGCACCGTGCCTGCAGATCAACGAGGATCATCACGAGAGCCTCACCCGCGCCAAGCTGGACGCCATCCTGGCCAAGCTGAGCTAGCCCCACCCTTTTTCACTCAGGTAGGACGTCATCACATGACCGCTACGGCAAAGACGATCGACCCGATCATCTCGGCGGCCTGGGGCAAGCCGCAGTCCTGGACCCTGGACAGCTACAAGAAGCGCGGTGGCTACGAGGGCCTCAAGAAGGCGCTGGAGATGCAGCCGGCGGCCATCATCGACGAGGTGAAGAAGTCCAACCTCCGAGGGCGCGGCGGCGCCGGCTTCCCCACGGGCCTGAAGTGGAGCTTCGTCCCCAAGGACAGCCCCAAGCCCAAGTACCTGGCCGTCAACGGCGACGAGTCCGAGCCGGGCACCTTCAAGGACCGCTACATCCTGGAAGACGACCCGCACATGATGCTGGAGGGCATCGCCATCGCGTCGTACGCGCTGGGCGTGCACACCTGCTACGTGTACCTGCGCGGCGAGTTCAAGTTCCCCGCGGAGCGCTGCCAGGCGGCCATCGACGAGGCCTACAAGGCGGGCATCTTCGGCAAGAAGATGCTGGGCAAGGACTTCGAGCTCAACTGCTACCTGGTCCGTGGCGCTGGCGCCTACATCTGCGGCGAGGAGACGGCCCTGCTGGAGAGCCTGGAGGGCAAGAAGGGCTGGCCGCGCCTCAAGCCCCCCTTCCCCGCGGTGGTCGGCCTGTTCGGCAGCCCCACGGTGGTGAACAACGTGGAGACGCTCGCCAGCGTGCCCCACGTCTTCACGGGGGGCTCGGACTGGTACGCGAAGCTGGGCACGGACAAGTCGGGCGGCACGCGCCTGGTCTGCCTGTCGGGCTCCGTGAACCGCCCCGGCGTCTACGAAGTGTCCATGTTCACCACGCTCGCGGAACTCATCTACGACGACAAGTTCGGCCGGGGCATGCCGGCGGGTCGCAAGGTGAAGGCCGTGATTCCGGGCGGGTCCTCGGCGCCGGTGCTGGGCGCGGACGAGCTGGACGTGGCGATGGAGTTCGAGGCCCTCAAGGTCAAGCAGACCATGGCGGGCTCCGGCGGCGTCATCGTCATGGACGACTCCACCTGCATGGTGCGCAGCCTGTGGCGCGTGGCGCGCTTCTACGCGGAGGAGTCCTGCGGCCAGTGCACGCCGTGCCGCGAAGGCACGCCGTGGCAGACGCGGCTTCTGCGCAAGATTGAAGAAGGCCGCGGCGAGCCGGGCGACATCGAGATGCTGTCCAACGTGGCGTCCTCGATTGCCCCCTACCCGCCCATCGGCCTGGGCAACACCATCTGCGCGCTGGGTGACGCGGCGGCGCTGCCCACGCACTCGTTCCTGATGCGGTACAAGGACGAGTTCGAGGCCCACATCCGCGAGCACCGCTGCCCGTTCGGCGACAAGCCCTGGGGTTCGTTCGGAGACTGGTCTTGAACATCGAGCTCATCCTCTTCGGGGCGTTCGCGCTCCTGACGCTGCTGTCGGCCGGGACGGTCATCTTCGCGCGGAGCCCCATCAACTCCGCCATGGCCCTGGTCTCCACCTTCTTCTTCCTGGCGGGCCTGTACATCCTGCTCTGGGCGCACACGGTGGCGGTGCTCCAGGTGCTCGTCTACGCGGGCGCCATCATGGTGCTCTTCCTCTTCGTCATCATGCTGCTCAACCTGGGGGAGTCCCCCACGCGGGGCCGGCCCACGCTGGCGCGAATCGTGGGTGGCGCCTCCACGGTGGGCCTGCTGGTGGTGCTGGGCATCGCCCTGTCGAAGCTGCCTTCCGGGCCGCCGCCCTCGCTGGGACTGGAGGGGCAGGCGACCTTCGGCACCATGGCGACCCTGGGTCAGGTCATCTTCACCCAGTGGCTGCTTCCCTTCGAAGCGGTGAGCTTGCTGCTGCTGGTGGCCATGGTGGGCGCCGTGGTGGTGGCCAAGTCGCGAATCTGATCGCTGCCGACTCCCCCCCAACTTTCTGTGCTAGATGGCGGCGCAGGTCGTCGCCCGCGAGGCCCCGAATCGGCCCATGGTCCCCATCTCCTACTATCTCCTGCTTGCCGCCGCCCTGTTCTGCATGGGCATGTTTGGCGTGATGGTGCGCCGCAACGCGCTGGTCATCTTCATGTGCGTGGAGCTGATGCTCAACGCCGCGAACCTGACCTTCCTCGCGTTCGCCCGAATGCACGGAGACAGCGTTGGCCATGTCTCCGCCTTCTTCGTCATCGCCGTCGCGGCGGCGGAAGCGGCCATTGGCCTCGCCATCGTCATCGCCGTCTTCCGGAGCCGAGGCAGCGTCCTGGTGGAAGACATCCGGACCATGAAGCACTGACGGACCCGCCAGGAGCCCTGTCATGACCCTCTCGCAATTCCTGACGACGGCGCCCGTCGCTCCCGACGTGATGGCGCCCTCCCTGTGGCTCATCATCGCCCTGCCGCTGCTCGGCGCGTTCATCTGCGGCGTGTTCGGCAAGATGCTGGGCCGGGCCAACGTGAACCTGGTCGCCTGCTCGGCGGTGGGCGGCGCGTTCGTGCTCAGCGTGCTGGCCTTCTGGGCCACCAGCGCCACGGACCCGGAGACTCGCAGGCTCCTGTCCTTCCTCGTGAACCCGTTCGGCAACGAGCGCGACTACGTGCGCTACGCCCTGGCGCACGACTACGGCACCTGGTTCGCCGTGGGCGACTTCCGGGTGAACTTCGGGCTGATGGTGGACCACCTGTCGGGCACCCTGCTGCTGGTCATCACCGGCGTCGGGTTCCTCATCCACCTGTACTCCACCAGCTACATGGAGCACGACGAGTCCTACTGGCGGTACTTCGCGTACCTGAACCTGTTCGTCGCGGCGATGCTGACGCTGGTGCTGGCCGACAACCTGGTCCTGCTCTTCGTGGGCTGGGAAGGCGTGGGCATGGCCAGCTACCTGCTCATCGGCTTCTGGTACACGGACCCGGCCAAGGCGTGGGCGGGCCGCAAGGCGTTCGTCACCAACCGCATCGGTGACTTCGCGTTCCTCATCGCCACGTTCCTGATGGTGCTCCTGGTGGGCGCCTTCAACAAGCAGGCCGACGAGCGCGACTACACGGTGGCGGGCAGCAGCAGCCAGCGCTACGCGTCCGCGCTCCAGGACAAGGGCCCCGTCACCTTCCTGGGCCTGCAGAAGATGGCCGAGGCGCTGCCCGAGGGCGGCGGCAAGGTGACGCTGTCCACCCCCATCGCCGCGGGCCCGTTGGAGGGCTACACGTTCGGCGGGGTGATGACGGCGGCGATGCTGCTGTTCCTGCTGGGAGCCGCGGGCAAGAGCGCGCAGCTGCCCCTCTACGTCTGGCTGCCGGACGCGATGGCGGGCCCGACGCCCGTCTCCGCCCTCATCCACGCGGCGACGATGGTCACCGCCGGCATCTACCTGTTCAGCCGCATGTCCGCGCTGCTGGTGCTCAGCCCCACGGCCATGGCCACGGTGGCCATCATCGGCGCGCTGACCTCGCTGCTCGCGGCGCTCATCGCCTTCGCGCAGGACGACATCAAGAAGGTGCTCGCCTACTCCACGGTGTCCCAGCTGGGCATCATGTTCATGGGCGTGGGCATGGGCGTGTTCTGGGCGGCGGTGCTCCACCTCGTCACGCACGCGTTCTTCAAGGCCTGCCTCTTCCTGGGCGCCGGCAGCGTGATGCACGGCAACGGGGACGAGACGGACATCAAGAAGCTGGGCGGCCTGCGCCACGAGATGAAGTGGACGTGGGGCACGTTCTTCGTCGCCACGCTGGCCATCACCGGCATCATCCCGCTGTCCGGCTTCTTCTCGAAGGACGCCATCTTCCACGGAGTGCACCACAACCACCTGGAAGGGCTGCACTGGGTGTCCAGCGTCGTCTACTACCTGGGCCTGCTCATCGCCGCCTGCACCGCGTTCTACATGACGCGCGTGTACCTGCTGACCTTCGAGGGTCAGCGCTCCAAGGAGGCGAAGCTGGCGCACGCTCACGAGAGCGCGTGGCAGATGACGCTGCCCCTGGTGGTGCTGGCGGTGCTCAGCGTGGTGTCCGCGGTGTACGCGTGGCCGCTGATGAAGGCGCCGGGCGACGGCCGGCCCCAGCCGGTGTTCGAGAACTTCCTGAGCCCGGTGTTCGCGGCGATGAACCGCATCGTGGCGTCGGGCAAGACGGTGGAGCTGGACACCAGCGTCCCCGCCATGGGCGACTACGTCTTCGCGTGGCTCGTCGCCGTCTCTGGCGGCGCGCTGGCGGGCTTCCTGTACCTGCGCTTCTTCCCGGCGCGCGTGGGCCAGCCGGTTCCCGCGTTCGCCCGGGCGGTGCGCCGCACGGCGCAGAACAAGTTCTACGTGGATGAGCTGTACGAGCTGGCCATCATCCGGCCGGTGAAGTTCATGAGCTTCATCCTCTTCCGCGTGGTGGACGCGCTCCTCATCGACACCGTGGCGGTCCGCGGCACGGCGTGGGTGACGGCGCGAGTGGGCAGCGCGCTGCGCTACGTCCAGTCGGGCGACGCCCAGGCCTACGCCGCAGTGATGGCCCTCGCCCTGCTGGGCGGAGTCGCCTACGCCCTCATCCAGGTGCTGCAATGAGCTTCTTCGACACCCACCTGCTCAACCTCGTCGTCTTCCTGCCCCTCATCTTCGCGGTGCTGGTGTTGATGCTGCCGGCGGGCGAGTCGGGACAGATTCGCACCGTCACGCTCATCGCCATGCTGGTGGACCTCGTGTTCGGCGTGTGGGCGTACATGCGCTTCGAGCCGGGCGGCCCGGAGTTCCAGCTCGAGTACCGGGTGTCCTGGTTCAAGGAGTTCGGGCTCAGCTACCACCTGGGCGTGGATGGCCTGGCGGTGAGCCTGCTGCTCCTCACGGTGTTCCTGGGCCCGCTGGTGGTGATGGCCTCCACCACGTACATCAGCCACCGCATCAAGGAGTTCCACCTGGCGCTGCTGGTGCTCCAGACGACGATGCTGGGCGCGCTGGTGTCGCTGGACGTGCTGCTCTTCTACATCTTCTTCGAGGCCATGCTCATCCCCATGTACCTCCTGGTGGGTGTGTGGGGCGCCGAGGACCGCCAGATGGCGGCGGTGAAGTTCTTCCTCTACACGCTGGTCGGTTCGCTGCTGATGCTGGTGGCGCTCATCGCCGTGTACTTCATCAGCTCGCCCGCGGGCGCGCGCTCGTTCGACTACTCCACGATGTACAACGGCCTGCTGGACGCGAACCGTCAGCTGTCCGCCTGCAACGCGGGCCCCCCCGGAGCGTGTGACTCGCTCACGGGACTGGCCGCGACGCTGCACACCTATGGCCCGTGGCTCTTCGCCGCCTTCGCGCTGGCGTTCGCCATCAAGGTGCCCATGTGGCCGGTGCACACGTGGTTGCCGGACGCGCACGTGCAGGCGCCGGTGGCCGGCTCCATGATTCTGGCTGGCGTCATGCTGAAGATGGGCACGTTCGGCTTCTGGCGGTACGCGATTCCGTTCTTCCCGGTGGCCGCGCAGAACGCCCGGCCCTTCCTGGCGACGCTGGCCGTCATCGGCATCGTGTACGGCGCGCTGATGTGTCTGGCGCAGCGGGACATCAAGAAGCTGATTGCCTACTCGTCCGTGAGCCACCTGGGCTACTGCATGCTGGGCATCTTCGCCCTGACGGCGGAGGGTGCCACGGGCAGCGCGTACCAGATGCTCAACCACGGCATCTCCACGGGCGCGCTGTTCCTCCTGTTCGGCTTCCTCTACGAGCGGCGCCACACGCGACTGATGGCGGACTTCGGCGGCATCGCCAAGGTCATGCCGGTGTTCACCGTGGCCTTCGTCATCATCACCTTCTCGTCGGTGGCGGTGCCGGGCACCAACGGCTTCATCGGTGAGTTCCTCGTCCTGCTGGGCACGTTCAAGTCGGACCTGGGCGCGGCCGCCGGCAACCCGCACCTGACGATGGTGTTCGGCGCGTTCGCCACCCTGGGCGTCATCCTGGGCGCCGCGTACATGCTGTGGATGGTGCAGAAGGTGTTCTTCGGCGGCCTCACGCACCGCGAGAACCAGCACCTGACCGACATGAACCTGCGGGAGATGCTCACGGTGCTGCCCTTCATCATCCTCGTCGGAGTGATGGGCCTGATGCCGCAGCCGTTCCTCGACCGCATCGAGCCGTCCACTGGCCGCTTCCTCGCCCGCGCTCGCGTGGGCACCCCGGGAGCCACCGTGCAGGAGGACCAGGTGCGCGTGGAGGTGATGGCGCTGCCGGCCCACCCCACCGTGGCTGCTCCGAGC
>NZ_VIFM01000004.1 GCF_006636215.1 Myxococcus llanfairpwllgwyngyllgogerychwyrndrobwllllantysiliogogogochensis
GGCCTGGGGTGGGGGCCGTTCGAGGCGGGCATGGTGACCATCGGCACGGGGCTGGGGGCCATGTCCTGCAAGCCCGTGGCGCCGTGGGTCATCAAGCGGCTGGGCTTCCGGACGACGCTCGTCGGTTCCAACCTGGCCGCGGCGGTGCTGACGGCGCTCCCGGCGTTCTTCCGCAACTCCACGCCCATTCCGCTCATCGTCGCCACGTTGATGGTCAGCGGCTTCGTGCGCTCGCTGCAGTTCACCGCCATCAACGCCGTGGCGTACGCGGACATCCCTCGGGAGAAGATGAGCCAGGCCTCCACGGTGGCGGTGGTGACGCAGCAGATGGCGCTGAGCGTGGGCATCAGCCTGGGCGCGCTCATGCTGCATCTGGCGCGAGGGAGTGGGGATTTGCCGCTGACCCCGGACCGCTTCTTGTTGCCGTTCCTCGCCGTGGGCGTGGTGTCTTCGCTGGCGGGGCCGCTGTTCAGGCGGTTGCCAGAAGACGCGGGTTCTCGCATCGGTGGGCGCGCGGTGAGCTGAGCGGAGGCGCCGCTGCCCGGGCTGGAGGGGACCCGGACAGCGAACGCCCCCGCTCACTTCCCTTAGCGACCGTCGTGGTAGCAGAAGCCGTAGGTGCGGTCGTAGCCGCCGCCGGAGCGGCCGTAGTTCATGTAGCCCAGCTCCTCGCCCGGGCCGCAGTTGCTGCGCGCGCGCTCATAGGCGTAGCAGGTGCCCTTGCCCGTACGGGCAAGGTCCAGACACGCGCCGCGCGCGCCCTCGGTGCCGCAGAACTCCGCGTAGCCCACGCTGCACTGCTCGCCAATCCGCGCGGGGTCGAAGTCGAAGCCGAGCGGCTGGAGCACGGACTGCTCGATGCACAGGCCGTAGACGCCGCACACGGTGCCCGTGGGGCAGCCCGGGTTCGCCGCCATGAAGTCACACGTCTTGAGGCACTGGGCGTTCGCGGAGAGCAGGTCCGTGCAGGTGAAGCCCTGCTCGCAGTCCGTGGAGTCCAGTTCGTACTCGCTCACCGCCGGGGTGGTGGTGCACGCCTGGCCGTGCGTCTTGGTGCCCAGCGCCCGCTCCAGCGTGCCGTCGCTGGCGGCGTAGTTGGTGGGCACGCAGGTGGTGTCCGGCAGGTTCGCCGTCAGCGAGCCCTCGCGCGGATCGCAGCCACCCGGGCGCACGGTGTTCCACGTCGCGAAGCGGATCCACTTGCACTCGCCGCCCGGCACCACGGCGCTGCCCCAGTACGGGGCGTTGAGCGGCGCGGCGTCCACGGACTCGCGGAGCACCACGTTCGCCAGCGCTCCAATCGTCTGGTCCGGCGAGACCTTCAGCGCGACGAGCATCGTCCCGGAGTCGGCGACGAGGTACTTCTCCGTTGGCGCACCGGAGTCCTGGTAGCCCATCACGCAGCGATCACACGTGAAGGTGTTGCCTCCGCCCACGGACAAGTCATACAGCCCGGGCGCGGTATTCACGTCCAGCCGGAGGTACGCCAGGTTCGTGGCGGTGGGGGCGGCCGGGTTGGTGAACGTGCCCCGGTACGTCGGCTGCTGCGAGTACCTCACCGGCGTCAGCTCCACGCCGTTGCTCAGCTCTCCCAGCGTGATTTCGGTACAGCCCGGGGGAGGCGTCAGTGACTTGGACTGCTCCTCGATGGAGCGCACTTCCTCCTGGTTCGTCGCGGGCTCCTTCGTCGTGGTGGGGCCACAGCCCACCAGCCCCGCCAGCAACACCGCACCCCAACGCAAACCCTTCGCAGACGTATCACCGAGACGGGACGCCATGTTTCCACCAATCCTTGTCATGCACGCACGCGTGCCGCCAGCCGGGAAGTTCCGGGGGCTCTGGGAATACTTGTAGTTTTGATACTGATGCAACTTCATTTCGACAAAGGTCGAGATGGAGCGAGATGACCTTCAAATGGCAAGTAAGTCCGCCCGCGCAGGGATGGAACGGAGCGCGCGCTGGAAGGTCGCATCTGTTTCCCTTGGTTTACTCGGAGTTCTGAAAAGGGATGTTTCGTGCGGACTGCGCGTGTGATTGGCGCAAGTGGCGGAAGGGGACTGGCCGCGCGGTCCACTCCGAAGAGCGGCGCCCAATGACTACGTGGGATCCACAGGGTCCTGGATGCCCCGGACGGGTGTGACGCCTCGGGCCGAGGAGGAGGGCGCTTCCTCGCACCGAGGTCCGCGAGGGAATGTGCTCTCCTGCAGGCCTCCCTTTGGAAGGAGTGTCACCATGAAGAGCACCCTGAGTGGTTTCGCCGTGCTGGCCGCGGGCTTCCTGATGGCGTGTGGCGGGGAGTCCCCGCCGCTCTCGGAGCAGCCCGTTCCGTCGACTGTCCTGGAAGGCGCGCCCACGGAAGGCACCGCCGGGGAGGTGTCCGCCCAGGCCTGTGTGCAGCTCTACCGCCCTCGGTACAGCGCCTGGTACAGCTCGCTCCCCTACAGCGAGGAGGGGCTGGTGGCCTCCTGCTATACGAACGATGACTGCACCACGGAGTGTTCAGGCTCGGGGGATGGGCCGTACGCCTCGCACTCCGGCTTCTTCTACTGCACCTACTGCCCCTGAGGCCGACGTTGGGTGCGTAGGGCTTGGGTCCGCCCCGGAGTTCTGGGGCGGCCCATGCGTCTTTCAATCGCAGGGAAGCGTCGAAGGCACCGTCGACGACAAGCGCGGAGCGGCGCCCCTCACGGGGGGCTCAACGGACTTGCATCGACGTGGTGATGCTTTCGACCGCGCGCAGCTCCTCCGGCGAGAGCGCACGCAATGCCTTCAGGGTCTGCTCATGCGCTGCTTTATACGCGGTCTCATCCGAGCGCAGCATCGCGGCCTCTCCCGCGCGCACGGCTGTCGTCAGCGCCATCACGGTGCGAGTGTTGACGCGCTTCGCCGCGAGTGCTCGCTCGAAGTGGTCCGCATTGCCAGCCACGGTTTCAAGGCCAGAACCGTTCGTGAGTCCTGTCCCTTCAGGGACTGTCGGTTCCTGCTGAGTTGGGGCGTGTCATGGTAGACACCGGGACGCAATCGCCGGAGAGGAGACACAGGACCATGGCCGCGAAGCGCGCTGTGACGCCCCCGCAAGACGGCTCGAAGGAGGTCACCGCGCTCCTCGACGAGCGAGCGCACCCGCTGCGCAAGGACATCGACCAGGTCCGAAAGCTCATCCTCGGTGTCGACCCCTCCATCTCCGAGGCGGTGAAGTGGAACACCGCGAGCTTCCGCACCACCGAGTTCTTCGCGGCCGTGCACCTTCGCTCCGAGGACCGCGTGCAGCTCGTCTTCCACACCGGCGCGAAGGTGAAGCAGAGCGCGAAGAGTGGAGTCGAGCTCGACGATCCGGAGGGACTCTGCCGGTGGCTCGCGAAAGACCGCTGTCTCGTCACGCTCGAGTCCGTACGGAGCCAGCGCAAGGCGCTCGAGGCGCTCGTGCGTCAGTGGATTCGACAGGTGGAATGAACCCAGGGTGAAGACGCAGTCCGTGCGGGACCTCGGCGAACGGCATGGGGCTCCTGCGTGCCTTGCGGTCCTGGGGCGTCTCGCCGGTCCAGATTCCCGCGCTTCGTCATGCCCGAAAAAGCTAGAATCCGTCCACCATTCGCCTCGCGACGTCCCTCGCGGCGCAGACTGGACGGAGCTGTTTCAGAATGATTCTCCGCATCGTCACGGATGAGGACCTTCCCATCTTCTTCGAGCACCAGTGCGACCCGGAAGCGCTGCGTATGGCCGCGTTTCCATCGCGGGCGCGCGACGCGTTCATGACTCACTGGCGCACGAATGTTCTCCGCCCTGAAAACGTCAACCGCACCATCGTTGTGGGTGGCGTGGTCGTTGGGAACATCGGCAGTTGGGAACAGGATGGAAAGCGCCTCATCGGCTATTGGGTGGGGCGCGAGCAGTGGGGCAAAGGCATCGCCACCCGGGCCCTCACTGAGTTTCTCGCGCTCGTGCCCGCCCGGCCGCTTCATGCGTGGGTCGCTGTCCACAACACCGCGTCGATCCGCGTCCTCGAAAAGTGTGGCTTCCACACCATCATCGATGAGCATCAGGAACACCCGGATGGAGTCGCCGAAGTCCTCATGAGGCTGGGTTCGACGTAGCGAAGGTCGTCTGGCTTTCCCTTCGAGGCATCACCGCGTGCCGTGAAGACAAGAACCACGGGTGGGTCGGCTGGGCGCGAGGTGTGGACGTGGCGCCGCATCTTCTCGACGTATCCCGTCCGTCGGCAGCCGGCCTGTGCTCGCCCTCCTCGAAATCAGCGATGGCTCCCGTGGTTTCGAAAGCATGCCGAGAAGGTGGGTCGGTTCTGAATCACAAGCACCAGATGACGCAGGGTGTTGTTGATGGCGTGGAGCCGATTCGCACCGGGTGGCCCTGGGAGGAGGTGCTACTCTTCCAATGTCTTTCAATCCAGAAAGGCGCTCGAGGAGGCGTACATGCGGATCAAGTCCTTTATCACCAAGGCGCTGCTGACCGTGGGCTTGCTGTCGGGATGTGGTGGCGTTGACGCGGAACAGGACCCCTCGGTCGAGGCTCTTGCGTGCGGGGGCGTGTGCGACCGCCTCTACAACCGCTGCCTGTTTCTTGAAAACAGGCCGGCTGATGAATGCGTCGCGGATTGGGATGCCTGTATGGCTCGCTTCTGCCCCGCGGTAGACGCGGCTGAAGCTGAGTAGCAGGTCCTTGAGCAAGAGCGGCCCGCCCAGGCATTCCCTGGGTCGGGCCGTTGTACGGCGGTTGCTCCCGCGCCAGCCTCCGACGGCTACGTCACGCGCCGCACCTCGAGGATGGTGCCTTCCAGCTCCGGCGTCCCCAGTGAGATGAGCTGCTCCAGCTCTCCCCGGACGATGAAGTTCGCCTGGGCGCGGCTGAAGAACGTCTCACCCACGGGCTCCATGGCGCGCTGGATGTCCAGGAGGCTCGCCGCGGGCTGGAGCAGCCGCAGCCTCACGCCCGACTCGTCGGGATACGTGTCCTCGTCCTCAAGGTTGCCCATGTCCGCGGAGGCGGCCAAGGCCGCGGCCAGGGCACGCGAGAGCAGGGGCGCGGCGTTGCCCGGGGCCTTCACCCAGGCGCGGATGGACAGCGACAGCTCGCACCGGCGCCGTTCCAGGAAGCCGTCGGCGCGGTCTCCTCGCAGGAAGGCGACCACGGCCTCGTTGGCCACGGCGGGCGCGCGATAGAGGCGCAGCGTGGTGTCCTCGAGCGTGTAGTCATCGCCCCTGCGCAGCGGGTGCCCGGGCGGTGACTCCACTTCGCTCACCTGTCCGCGCGCATTCGCGGGGAGCGTGAAGTCCTTCGTCGTCCCGTTGCCCGCCCAGCGGTGCACCTGGGCGAAATAGGACGGCTGTCGTTGCGCCGCCAGGTCATCGCCTTCCGGAAGCGCCAGCTTCAGTCGGGAGGCATAGACCTCGACGAGCGCCTCCGCGTCGGCGGCGGGTCCTCGTGAGGGGCCGGTCGCGACCTCCACCGTCTCGGGGACGGCGGGGCGCAGGGCATCGTGGAAGTAGGACTCGATGGCGAGGAGCATGGGGTGGGGGTCTCGCTACCTCGGGAAGAGTGGGTAGGTCTCCCGCTGGGGGATGACCACCTGGAGCCCGGAGAGGGTGATGTCACCGGCCACGCGCGACTGGACGAGGACTTCCAGCGGCGGCGGGCTTCCGGTGCCCCCGGGCGGCGTGAGGGTGGCCAGGGCCTTGGCATCCAGCGCGACGGAACCGTCCTCGCGAGCCGTCACGTCGAGCACCTTCGTGCCCCAGCGGAGCTGAAGACGGGGCGGGAGCGGAGGCACGGCTGTGAGTGGACGCAGGCGTGGACGCGAGCATGCCCAGAGCGCCTCCGCGTCCTCTTCCGCTCCCGGAAGGCCATTCTCCCGAGGCAGCCAGGGGCCCAGGGCCTCGGTGCGATGCAGCGCGGTGCCAGGCGTCAACGAGCCCGGCGTGGGAGCGGTCTCCGCATGGTCCGTGAGGCTCCAGAGGACATCTCCTTCGTCCACCGTGAGGACGGCCCACCACGGGCCCGTTCCGAGCGCGAGCGGCTTGCCAGGAGTGAAGGCGACCCAGCGCGAGGCCCACGGAGCCGAACCCTCCTGCTCCAGCAGCAGGGGAATGGAACCGCCAGCCAGGGGCGCATCATCGGGCCGGTCATGCACGTCGGCATGAAAGGCGAGGGTTCCCACCACGCGCCGGGTCAGCGGACGCAAGTGGAGGTCCAGGGCCGCGAGCGGGCCCGTGGCGCGCGTCGCACGGAAGGCCTGCGCGGCGGAGTACCCGGAGCCGCAGTGGTGAGACAGCGCGGGCATCGAGGGCGGGCGCGGCGCGAGGGGAAGGTCCTCATCGTGCAGTTGATGCTGGACGTGGAACCGCACCTCGGAGAGCGCGCGGTCCCTGGGCACGGTGACTCGCGCGGACACGCTGCTGTCCGTGTTCACCGCCAGCGTCTGGCTCTCCGCGCCGTCGCTCCAGCGCTGGATGACCTCCAGCGTGTCCATGACGAGCTGGACGCGGTCGAACATGCCCAGCCCCGACGAGCGCAGCGCCACCGCCACCGCGCCGGACTTGAGGTCCACCGGCCACGCGCGCTGGAGCGCGTCGCTCAACGCATCCTCCAGCACCAGCTCCTGCCGGGGCAGCAGGGGCAGCGCATGGTGGAAGAACAGCGCGCCCGCGCCTACGCCCACTGTCGCGGTGAGGTCGGGAGGCCGCGCGGGCGCGCGCAGGGCGATGCTCGCCACCTGGGTCGCCGCCAGCGTCTTCGGCGTCCCCACCGGAGGCGGCGCGCTGCTCGCCTCCACGAACTCCACCAGCAAGCGGCTGGCGAGGATGCCCGGCAGTGGCGCTGGCGCCACGGCGTTCACCGACACCGTGTCCGACGGCGTCGGGGGATACCAGGCGCCGCCCTCCGCGACGCTCAGGCGTCCCTTCTTCTCCGTCTGCGTGGGAGAGGTCGGCAGCCGCACGTCCACGGAGGACAGGGGACGACGCGCCCCCCAGTCCAGGCTGAGCCAGGTGATGGGCTGCGCGGGGTCCAGGACGGTCTGCCCCCCGCTGGTGGCCAGCGTGGCGGTGGGCGACAGGTTCACCGTCACGTCATCCGACGGCGCGCGGACGGTGAGTGCCGCGCGCACCAACGCCACGCCCGCCGGCACGTCCAGGGCGACGACGAGACCGGCGGTGTCCACCGGAATCTGTGCGGCCGTGGGAGGGGTGGCCGTCCCGGTATAGGTCAGCGTGGCGCCGACGCGCGTATCACTCATGGCGGAGTCCTGACGTCGTGCGGGGAATCAGCGAGCGGCTTCCTTGATGTCCGTCACGGTGGCGGTGCCGCCCTCGGCCTTCGCGGGCAGCAGCTCCTGGAGCACCTGCATGGCGCCCTCGATGCGAAGCATCGTCTGCACCAGATGCGAGCGCTTCGCCTCCAGCTCCGCCATCATCTTCTGACCTGCTTCGTGCTCGGCCCGGAGGTCCGCGAGGCGCTTCTCGATGGCATCCATCATGACTTCAGCTCCTGGTTCTGGAGACGCTGCTCGAGCGCCGCCAATCGTTCGTCGTATTGCTGCTTGAGTTCCTTGAGGGCCGCGATGGCGAGCACGCTGAAGGCCTGGTGGGCCAATCCCTTGATGACCTTGCCGCCCGCGGATTCGAGCTTCAGCTCGCTGACGAGCTCCGGGAAGACGGTCTCCACTTCCTGCGCCACCAGGCCCAGGTTGAGGTCACCGGTGTTCTTCCAGTTGAAGCTCACGGGCCTGAGCGCCAGCACGCGCGGGAGGATGTCCTGGAGCGAGGTGATGTTGTCCTTCAGCGACGCGTCCGAGGGGCCGCGCCAGATGCCGTCCTGCTGCATCCACTGGCCGTTGCCGTTGCTGTGGAACAGGTGGAAGGTGCCCTGGCCCTCGTAGCAGAGGTCCATGAAGCGGCCGGACGTGTTCTCCTGGATGCGCAGGCCCGCGTTGGCCGCCTGCTGGACGACGTGCAAGGGCGTGGAGGGGCGGGGCGTCCCCATGCCAATGAACCCATTGACGAGCGTCAGCCGCTCGGCGCCGGCCTGATGGAAGATGATGGAGTCGCCCGGCTCGTTCGTGCAGGCGATGACCAGACGGCCGTTCTCCTCTTCACCGGGCAGCGGGTTGGGCACGCGGTAGTAGCGGATGAAGGCCGCGTCTCCGGTGCCACCCCACGAGTCCTCGGGGAACTGGATGCCATTGCCGGACGCGTTGCCGATGGAGGGCATGATGGCGCCGCTGACGCGCAGGCCGCCGCCCTGGATGTCCAGCCGCGCGCCCGGCGTCACCGTGCCGATGCCGACGCTGCCGTCCGCGCCCATCCACATCGTCTGGGTGCCATTCACCGTGAAGGAGAATGCGTTGCCAACCCGGGCGCCCACGTCCCAGAACAGGCCCGTGGCGACGCCGCCGCTCAGGCCGTAGCGGATGGACGCGCGGTTCTCCGTCTTGTGCCAGATGACGTGGGGGTTGTTGATCATCAGGCCCGCGCCACCGCCGGCGCCGATGGTCACCTGTGCCGTGCCGCTGCCCCAGTCCGTCGTCGTGTTCACCACGAACCTGTCGAACCCGGCGGCGGCCCCCGAGAGGCGGATGTCCAGCGCGCCCTGCGGGTCCGTCGTGTTGAGGCCCACGCTGCCGCCGGACTTGATGTGGATGCGCGGCGTGCCCAGGCCCGAGCCCGTGTCCGCGTCGCCTCCGTCCTCGGTGATCTGCAGGCCGGTGGCGGTGGCGCCCTGCTCACCGCGGAGCTGCCAGCTCTTGGCGCGGCTTCTCAGCACCAGCCCCGCGCCCTCCGTGCCGCCGGTGGTCCGGATGACGGCGCCAATGCCCCAGCCCGTATCGCCACCGCTCCGCAGCTCCAGGGGGGCGTTCTGGTTGCCACTGCCCGGCGCCACGACGAGCAGTCGCTTGGTCCCCGCCGTCGCTCCGATGCCCACGTTGGCCGTCGCGACAGACAGCGGGCCCGTGAGGTTGCCACCGCCGATGGACAGCTTCTGGGTGTCCAGGGTGCTCAGCCGGGTGGCCAGGTCCACGCCGCCCACCGACATCGACACGGTGGCGTCCACCCGGCTCACCTTCAGCACGGCGGTGGCGGAGATGCTTTCGCCATCCAGTTGCCGGCCGTCGTCGGAGCCATGGTGGGTGTGGGCGCGGATCTCATCCCGCGTCTTGATCTGCATGTTGTTCCAGGTGTCCGCCAGGATGGGGTCACCGGACTTCGCGGTGTAGAAGGGATCACTCATGACTGGAACCTCGAGGTATCGAAGCGGGTCGCGGAGAAGACGCCGTCCCAGGCGAGCTTCTCCTGGGGATCTGGGAACTGTTCGTGCAACTCGATGGTGGAACCGAACGAGGTCAGCGCGTCCTTCGGCTCCAGCTTCTCGGTCAGGGACGTGTCGACCTCCATCCGGAGCGGTCCCTCGCTGGCGACGAGCGCCTCCGGAGGCAGGGGCAGCGTGAACTCGATGCGCGTGCGCACGCCGGCGCAGCGGCCGTACTCCAGCGCGCGCATCAACTCCTTCACCAACCCAGGCAGCCCGGGCACCACCTGGTCCTCGTTGGGCACCTGAAGGTGCGGCGGGATGTAGTCGACGGGGATGGTCAGCGTGCAGGTCGCGGGCGTTATCTCCGTCCAGTCGAGGCGCACGTCCGCGCGCGGCGTGGCTCGCACGGGCAGGGCCCACGCCACGGCGGCGTCCCGTCGTGTCTGGGACCAGCTCGTGAGGTAGGAGTGGACCTGTTGTTGATCCAGCGTGTCGTAGCGCCAGTGGTTCTCGCCCAGCGCCAGGTCGGGGACGTGCTGGTCCTCCTCGAACACGGAGAAGCGGGACTCGGGCGCATCGAAGCGCGTGAGGACGCCCGGGTCCGTCAGGGCGGAGAAGCGGGTGGGGTGTGTCCGGATGACGGGGTTCTTTACGGGGTCCACGGGAATGCCGTCGATGAAGGCGGCTCGCTCGTCGCGCAAGGTCAGCGTGGAGTTCAGGGGAACCCGGCCCAGGAAGATGAGGTCCAGCCCGGACTGCTCGTGGCGGAAGACGGGCACGGCGATCTCCTTCTCCGTCGCCTTGAGGGAGATGGCCGGCGATGCGACGTGGAGCCCTCCGTTCGTGGCGATCAGCCGCTGGCCCCCGCTCACGTTGCGGAAGCTCGCGCTCGAAGGCGTCGGAGGATTGTCCTCCAGTTCGACGCGAATGGTCCGGTAGGTGCCATCCGTGCGCGGCACGGAGAAGAGGCCGACCGCGAGCTTCCCCTCCCACGTAATCACCGGCGGCTGCCGTGCCATGTAGACCAGGGACACGAGCCGGAGCAGCGCGCGCGCGGAGGCCATGCCGGTGCGGTGCAGCTCCACCACGGTGGCGACGCGCTGGCGGAGGTAGTCGGCGGACTCTCCCCGGCGAGGCAGCAGGTTGTAGAGCGCGGCGAGCTGCCCCAGCTCCGAGTCCGCCTTGTTCGCCAGCGACTCCTCGACGGGAAAGCCCCGCGCGAGCGCGTGCCAGCGGGAACGCATCAGCCGCGTCAGGCCTCCCTCCATCTGCTCCAGCTCCTGGGCGAGCGTGGAGAAGAAGAGGTTGAGCTTCGTTCCGGACTGCAGAACGGGCGGCAGGTAGCCCACCATGCGACGTCTGCGTTGGTCCGCGCTCATCCGACACCCACCAGCTCTGCCCCGCCGAACTGCAGCCGGACGTCGGCTCGCACCAGGAGCTGGGTGACCTGGGCGGGCACGACATGGGCGGGATTCGTCGCCAGGACGAGCGTCGCGGTGATTCCGGTCTCCAGGGTGACGTCGCAGCCCAGCAGCGCTTCGATGCGCGCCTGCGTCTTCAGGCTCTGCTGCAGGGAGTCGAAGGTGAGCTTCGCCTCGCGACCCATCTGAGCGTCCTCGGAGAGCCGCGCCGCGTACACGTCCAGGGCGCCTCGCAGCGCCTCGCGCACCTGCTCGGCCGTGCGCGCCTCGCCACTGGACAGCGAGACGACCAGGTCCAGCCGCCACGTCGGCGCGCGCAGGCGGGTGATGCGCGGCGGCTTGAGCTCCAGGTCGATGCGCGCGGCCTCCAGGGGCTCCAGCTTCCAGTCGCGGTTGGCGCCATACAGTCGGCCCGCCGTCTCCTTCACGAGGACCTTCTTGATGGGAGGTCCGGGGTCGGTGCCCCAGACATACGTCTCCACGGACAGCTCGTTCACCCTGCGCACCGCGGGGTTGCCGAAGAGCAGGGCCTCCAGCTTGCGGCGACTCACGGGCGCGCCCACGGGCAGCTCGTTCATGTGGAGCGCGAGCGTCTGCTGGAGCTCCCGGCGGAGCCGGTCGAACGTCACCTCGTCCATCTCCGGGTTGGTGGGCTCCACCTGGAAGTCCACCTGGAAGAAGACGGTCTTCGCGTAGCGGAGCCGGACGTGGATGCCGGCGGCCTTCGTCTCCCGGATGGCGGACTCGACGCGGACCACGCCCTCGACGTCCGACTCGAAGTCGGTGTCGCCGACGAGGACATCGACGACGCCCGGAGGCGCGTCGGCGGGCTCCCTCACCGTGACTTGCTGCACGCCCTGCTGGCGCACGGCGGCGGCGATGGACTCCAGCGTGCCCTTCTCGCCATCCCGCAGCGCGGTGCGAGCGCGCGCGCGGAGGTTCTCGTCCGTCTCATCATCCGAGCCGCGCCGCAGGGGGGCCGGATTGGTGACGGCCTCGATTCCCAGGATGGGCCTGGGCATCAGCGTCAGCCGGAAGGGGTTGATGACGGGAGGCGCCTCGGCCGCGGCCCCGGCGTCATCCTGGATCTCCTGCACGGGAATGAGGACGCGCGTGTCGCCCTTGCGCAGGGTGGCGTCCTCGAGCGTCTCGAAGAGGGGGAGCGGCTTGCCGTCCGCCGCCAGGCCCGTCAACTGCCGTCCCGCGGGAATGCCGATGTCCTCCGGCGCGGGGGCGGCGCGGCTGAGCTCCACCTCGCCGGTGAGGCGACCTGCGCGTGCGCGCTTCAGGCCCAGCACGGCGACGACGTTGTCCAGCGCGGCGCCTTCCGCTGTGTCGAGGTAGCCGGAGCGATGGGCCAGCTCCATCATGGCGTAGAAGGTCGCCATCTCCCGTGCGTAGGCTTCGGCCAGGGTTCGCGCCATGCCACCGGCGTTGGGGTCCGTTCCCGGCCCCATGTTCTTCAGCAGCCGTTCGACGATGGCGCTGAAGGTGGTTGTCTCGGGAGGGATGAGGCTCAAAAGGAGATCTCCCACATCATCTTCATGACCATGTTGGAGCCGCGATTGACCTCCTCGAAGCGGACCCGGTTGAAGAGGATCTTCGTGGTCTCCCCCAGGGTGACTTGAATGCCGGCCTCGGTGAGCGGCTGCACCGTGGCGTCGGTGATGGCGGGCAGGGTGGCCGTCACGAGGGCGCGCACCAGGCTGGAGCCGTCACCCGGGTCGATGACCTCCACCTTGGGCGCGGGGTCCTCGGCCTCGGCCGCCGGGCCCTTCAGCACGGTGTCCCCGGGCACTGGCGCCTCGGTGCCAGTGCCCACGACGATGGACCATTTGACGGGCAGCCCGTTGACCCGGCCCATCAGCAGCTCCGCCACCAACCGCTTGCCCGCGGTGGTGATGAGGTTGGGGACCCGGCGCCGCTCCATCAGGGAGCCATCCAGGTTGAGCAGCTCGAGGGTCAGCACTCCGTTCATGCCCTGCTTTTCCTTGCCGTTCATCACGCTCTCCCGAAGTCGTGTCCGTACCCGTTGCCCACGCCGCCGCGCTCAACCCAGGTCGAGCGCCAATCCCAGCTCCACCGCTTCACCGCTGATGGCCTTGATGCGGGCTCGCACATCCACCGCGCCCGGCACATCCGCCCGGGCCGTGACGCTCAACTGCGTCACCTCGTCCACGCGCGGGTCTTCCTTGATGGCCTGCCGCACGTAGCGGCGCAGCAGGTCCAGATTGGCGCGATCCAACGGCTCGCCGATGAGGTCCGCCACGCGGCTGCCGTAGCGCTGGTGGCCCAGTTGCTCCAGGTGTCCCCGGTAGACGATGAGCCGCATCGTCAGGGCCTGGATGAGGTTGTCCTTGCCGCTCACCGTGGTGGCGCCGTCGTCCGTGGACCAGTCCAGGTCCACGCCGCCCGATTCGTTGAACTTCAGGCGCAGGTCCGTCTTGAGCTCGTCCGCCATCAGAGCAACCTCCCCGGGCCCGCCGTCGCCCCGGGCGAGCTGGGAATGCCCGGGGAGACCTTGAGGCGCGTCATCATCTGTGTGAGCGCGTTGGACAGCGTCTCGGCCATGGCGCCCGCGAGGTCCGGCGCGTTCTCGCCCCGGATGCCACCGGCCATGAGGAAGCCCAATGCAATCGGCTGGAGCATCGGCTTCGCGGGAGCGGCGCCCATGAGGCTGCCGGGCGACGACGTCACGAAGCCCGCGATGGCGATTCCCGGCGCCACCATCACCTGGACGGTGAAGAGGATGAGGGCCTGCTCCACTGTCTGGGCAATCGCCTTCGCCAGCGCGTCCCGCTGCTCGCCGTTGATCTTGTTCGACGCGAGCAGGCCCTTGGCGATGGGCTCTATCTGCGACGCGCCGGGGCCGCCTGCCGGCGGTGGCAGCATCATCCCGGGCCCCGCGGTGCTGCCCGCGCCCGGTGGCGGCGGCGCGGCGGCGGGGATTCCCGGCGTCACCATGGCCATGGAGGCGAAGAGGGTGAAGGCCTGACCACAGGCGTCGCCGAGCGCGGTGGCCAGGTCCGGGGCGTTCTCTCCCCGGAGGCTCGCGGACTGCATCGCGCTCTTCGCCAGGGCGCCTATTTCGCTTCCGCTCGGTGCAGGCATGGTTACTTGGCCTTCACGTCCTTGGAGCCCTTGAGCGGAGCGCCGGTGAAGTAGCACTTGTGGCTCATCTCGGTGATGACGCCACTGCCTCCCTTGCCCAGGTCGATCTTCCCGGACGCGTCCACCGTGCAGTCCGTGCACTTGAGCTGCACGTTGCCTTCCACCTCCAGCGACAGGTCCGTCTTGCCCTTGATGGTGATGACGTCGTCCTGCTTCACCGTCACCACCGTCTCGCCGGCGGTGATGACCACCGACTGCTCCTGGTCGATGGCGATGGACGTCTTGCCACCCGGTGGCGAGACGACGCGCCACTCGTCCGCTTCGTGAATGGGCGGGTTGAGCTTGTCCGAGTACAGGCGTCCGGTGATGACGGGGCGATTGGGGTCGCCGTTGAGGTAGGTGATGACGACGAGGTCTCCGGCGTGCGGCGCGCTCACCATGCCGATGTGCGGCGTGGCGATGGGGACGCGGCGCAGCTCCAGGCCGCTCTCGCGCAGCTTCACGTGGCACTCGTGGTTGTTCGCGTCGCCGTCCGCGTGGGGGAACGCGCTCGTCACCACGCCCAGGTCGCCCAGGCGCAACGACGCCAGCTCGTCCCGGATGATGGAGCGGATGATGGTGACCAGGTCGCTCACGTCGTGCCTCCCGCGAGCAGCGGCATGGTGCCAGCACCCAGCGAGGGAGCGGGTGTCGTGGGCGGCGGCGCGGCGAGCAGCGCCTCACCGAGCGCCTTGAGCGTCGCCTTGACGCCGATGACAGACTCGCGAAGGGACGTCAGGGACTGCTTGGGCAGATAGCCCTGGAGGATGACGACGGCGCCGGCGCGAATCTTCTCCAGGACCAGGTGCGCCGCGTGGGCCGCGCCGGCGAGCGGGGCGAGCGCCTCCATGCCCATGTCGCGCATCTCCTGCTCGGACTTGTCGCCAATGGCCTTCAGTCCTTCCAGCGCGGGGTCCAGTTTCTCCAGCAGCTCGGGGATGGCCGCGACCTGCTCCAGCTTGGCGATCCACCCGATGATGAGGTTCAGTGCATTGCCCAGCGCGTCGATGCCCACCTTCACGGGGGCTCCGATGCCGAACCTGCGCACCAGGCTGACGATGGCGTTCACCGTGTCCGTCTTGAGCAGGTTGTCCACGGCGATGACGAGTCGGGTGATGCTGTCGACGATATCGGCGGTCGTGCTCACGGAAGGTTCTCCAGGTCCTTGAAGGGTCCGAGCGGATCGAACCCGCCGATGGCCGCGCCCAGTGCGCCGGCTTCCTTGCCCACGGCCTGGAGCTTCGCGAGGAAGTCCCCGGCGCCCGCGATGCCCTTGACGATGTCGAGCGCGGCGCCGAGGTCCAGCCCGGTCATCTGCTCCAGGATGTTGATGCCCTCGGTGGCGAGCTTCTCGATGAACTCGCCCAGGCTCCCTGCCTGGCTGAGCGACTGCACGAAGCCGATGATGGCGCCGGGGTTCACCTTGCCGAGCGCGCCCAGCAGGCTTCCGAAGTTCTTCCCCGTCAGCGAGCCCTTGGTGCCGTTGACCACCGAGCCCAGCTCATCCGGAGACAGGTGGCCGAGCAGGTCCGGGTTCGCGTCGACGGCGTCCATCAGCGACTCGGGGTTCTGGAGCACGCCCGCGGCGTCCGTGGAGCCCTGGGCCCAGGACTGTGCGTCGTCGGCCACCGCGTCGTTCACCGCGCCGACGCCCGCGTCCTGGGTGGCGGGGGGCTCGACGTACTCCTTGACGCGCAGGAAGAAGCTGAAGCGGTTCTGGTGTCCCGCGAGCTGGCGGACCTGGAAGTCCGCGATGAGGACATCGGTGAGGTCCGCTCCCGCGATGGCGTCCGAGGCGAACGACATCGGCGTCGCCTTCATCTGTGCTTGTCGCAGTTCCTCCAGCGCCGCTTGCGGGTCCTCGCCGAGGAGGAGTCCTTCCATGACGACGGTGACGGGCTCACGGCCCAGGTCCTGGAAGACGGAGCCGGACTGACCGGGCACGCGCTGCTGCACGAGGTTGCGCGCGTCCTCGGTGTAGATCTGCGTGAGCCCGATGAGCTCGATTTTTCCGATGCGGACGGGCATGTCAGAGTTCCATCCGGGTGGTGAAGCCCGTGCGGGCATTCAGGGTGTGACGCACCGAGCGGACGCGAAGAACCTTCCCGGACAGCAGGGCCTCCACGGGATGGCCCTCCGGGATGTCGTCCACCTTGATCAAGTCTCCAGGCTTCACGGCGGGCGCTCCCAGCACCTCGATGAAGCCGTGCAGCGGACGGGCGGCCAGCGCGCCCACGCGGGCCTTGGCCTGATCGGACGCGTCGGCGCCCGCGCGGACCGAGCCGTCCTTCACTTCGCGCGAGCTCTTTCCCGTGGAACCCGCCTGCACCTTGCCGCTGGTGCCCAGCGCGGCCTTGCCGTGGACGGAGGCCAGGTCATCCACCAGCCAGTGCGCCTTCTTCTCGCCCTGGGAGCTGGCCGCGCCTTCGCCCCAGACCTCGAAGCCGTCGATGGCGGGGAGCGGCTTGCCCAGCTGCGTGCGCAGCACCTGGGCGTCGTAGGCGAACGTGTGGTCCGCGCCGCCCTGCTTCGGCGCCGTGAAGTACACCTTCCCCTCGCCGTCGGTGAAGACGTCGAAGCCGCACTGCTCTCCGAGCTGGAGGATGTGCCGCAGGGCGCGAGGCCCGCGGTGCAGCACGTAGCTGGGGAATGTCGGGCCGTCGTCGATGGTGCCCGGCGTGCCGCCCGCCTTCTTCACCAGCTCACGGACGATGGAGCCCGCGGACATCTGCTCGTAGGCGCCCGACACGTCGAGCCGCGCGAGCTTCGCCAGGGCATCTCCGCCGATGACGATGGACGTGTCCGGCGCGGCGCGGGCTTCCAGCACCAGGCCGGTGAAGACGGTGACCGCGCCATCGCCGCCATCCAGGGCGATGGTGGTGGTTTCTCCGGGAGGCGGGAGCGCCGCGTCGGAGGGAACGAGCTCCACGGTGCACCGGCCGCCCGCGCCGTCCATGGTCAGCTCGCTGGTGATGGAGCGGATGAAGGCCTGTCCCTGGCGGGCCTTGTTGGAAGCCCGGAGGGAGCCAATCGTCACGGAGTATCCGATGCCGGCCATGGGCTCAGACCTCCAGTCCGTGACGGCGTGCCGTCTCGCGAAGGATGTCCACCAGCGCGTCTTCCAGCGTGCGCCGGTCCATGCCCGCCGTCGCCGTCTCCGCGCCCATCTGCACGTTCACGTTGAACGTGTTGCGAACCGCCGCGTTCGCACCGGAGTCCACGGCGGGAGTCGAGGCGGGACGCGAGGAGCGCTCGACGGTGAGGGCCTCGTGGGTGACTTGCTGGGCTCGCTCCAGGACGGGCGTCAGACCCTGGCTCACCTGGCGCACGACCTGGGATGTGGCCAGCGCGGCCGGTGGCACCGCGCGCTCCGGCTCGGGTGACGACGGAGGAGCCACGGGCTCGGCTTCCATGGGCGGAAGGAAGGTGAGGCGGGACCTGGGGCGTGAGACGGCGGGCGCGGCGGGACGCACCACGGGCGTGGACTGCGCGACTGACCCTGGCGCCCGGAACGCGGCGGGAGTCGATGACAGCACGCGCATGACGGGCGTCGCGGACGGGAGGCTCGTGTGAGCCTCGACGGGTGCGGAGGGGGGACGCGGGGTGACCCCGGCCGGAGTGCTCGCCTCGTAGCGAGGTGCGTCCGCTGTCACTTCGCGAGCCGCGGGCGGCACGTTCGAGGAAGCGTCTTCGCCGCGTGCGGGCAGGGGACTGGCGCGCTGGAGCGTGGGGACGCTCTCGCTCGCCGAGGTCTCGGAGGGGAGCGGCATCGGTCGCATGAGTCGCACGACCTGTCGCTTGGGCGACCGGGGCTCGGTGGCCTTGATGGAGACGCGGAGTCCCTCGGACGAATCGCTGCTCGTGGCGAGCGACTCCGGAGGGGCACTCAGGGGGGACGCGCTGGCTGTTGATTCGACGCCATCGCTCGGAGTCCGAGCCGCGACAGGCGCTTCGTCCGTGCGCCTGTCCCCCATGCCCGAGTGCTTCGACGGACCCGCCGAGAACTCCGAGGGCAACGAAGTCGATGCGCCCGCGTGGAGGGTGGTGCCGTCGAACTGCATCGGGTGGCTCGCACCGGAGTTCACCGCGTGCGTGTCGTCGCCTGGAGCCATCTCGGAGACTCGCGCGTCGCTCGCGAGGGGAATGCCGGCGCGCTTCCCGGACGAAGGCAGGTCGTGCGCCGAAGAGGAGGAATGCCCCTCATCGGACGTGGGCGCACGACTCACGGACCTCGAGACCTCGGAAGCGGAGACCGGCGTCACCGCGGGCCGCGAGGGCGCGACGGACCGGGGAGCGATAGGGGCCGCAGGGACGCTGACGGGCTCAGGTCGAGCGACGAGGGGCCCGGAGGGTCGCTGTCCATGAGGACCCGGAGCTGCATCCACCTCGCCGCTGGAGCGTGAAGGCGAGAGGAGACCGGTGGGCCGAGCCGTCGCCGGTGCCTCCACTCTGGGACGCACGGTGGTCGCATCGCTGCCCGAGGTCGGCGCTGACGCCTCGTCAGGTGAAGGCTCGCCATGCTCCGAAGCATGGGGAGCAAGCTTGACGCCGAGCTGTCGGGCGACACCTTCGAGTGCTCGAAACGCCGGGCGGGCCAGTCGCGCGGTGAGCTCGGTGGTGGTGAACGTCGTGCGCATCAGTCGTCCTCCACCTGAATGACCACCGCGTCGGGAAAGTCGGAGAGTCTCCTCGGCCGCGAAGTCGGGGCCGGGGCCGGAGCACCAGGCTCCGTGAGCTGCAACATCGCGAGCAGTCGGTCCACCTCGGCGGCGGGGGTTGCCCAGACCTGGGAAGGTGTCCACCCCAGGGCACGACAGAGCTTCAACGTCACTTCCGCGAGGACCCGGGCTTGTTTGCCCGAGGCACGCATCGTGCGGTCTTCATCGCGCTCGTCCCCCGCGTTGAGCGCGACCACGGCGTCCAGCAGCGCGGCGGTGCTGGCCCCATCCAGCGTCTCCAGGGGCGCCGTGGGAAAGTGCTCCACGACGGAACTGGAGAGCATCGAGCGCAGGTAGCGCTCCAGGCTGAGTTCCCTCGAGCCATCGGGCTGCGACGTCAGGCTCTCCTCGAGCGCCCGGGAGCGCTCGGAGAACGTCCAGGGCCGCAGTCGGGCACGCACCGCACCCGCCTGCACCCAGCCCGGTGGAAGCGTCCCGGGCGAAGGCTCCTGTGCCCCGCCCGAGGCCCACCACAACGCGAGGGGCGCCAGCTCCGCGTGGAGGGACTCCGGCACCCCTGAGTTCCGCAGCACGTCGGCGGCGAAACCGTCGGCGTCGAAGGCCAGTCCCGGGCCATCGAGCCGCGCATGAAGGTCGAGCGCCCGCAGGTGCGCCTCGAAGCTCCACGGATGGAGCGCGAGACGTTCGCCAGTGGAGCACTCCACCTCCAGGGCCCCGGAGTTGACTCCGGGGTGGAGGTGGAAGGTCCGGCCGTCGATCTCCAGGGAGATCGGCGCCGCACCGGACTCCATGCGTGAGCTGGCGGGCGACTCCCTCACGGACTATTCCTCGCGGATGCGGGTCGCCGTGAAGGCGTACGTCGTGGCGGCGCTGCCGTGCGCGTCCATCTGGAAGGACTTGCCCTCGACGAAGCAGTCGTCGAAGGACAGGGTGCGCGTGTCGTCCGTGCCCTCGGTGCGCTTGAGGTTCGCCACGAGTTGGAACTTGCCGCGCTCGGAGAGCAGGGTGTCCAGCTTCACGGCCGCGGAGCGGATGACCAGCTCACCGATGACGGTGCGCAGGCCGAAGATGACGTCGACGCGCTCGTTGGACCCGATGGCGCGGATGTCCTCGCGCTCGGTGACCACTCGGAATGCGATGGATTGGAGGCCGTCCACGGCCTCTCCGTCGACGAGGATGCTGCTACGGTTGGCTGAGAATACCGTTGGCATCGGTGCGTTCCTTCATCAGACCTGGACCGTGATGGTCGCGTAGATGTAGTCGATGGCGCGGACGGGTCTGACGGCCATGTTGACCCTGACGATTCCGAGCGCGAAGTCCGCCTGCGAGGAATAGACCTCCACCTTGAAGGCGGGATCCTTCCCGTCGGTGGAGGGGACGATGGCGCCGTCCTTCTGCATCTGCACCAGCGCCTCCACCAGCTTCTGCTTCAGGGCGCTGCGCCCGTCGGCGTTGTTGAGCAATCCGATGAACAGGTCGCCCACCATCTTCAGCGTGCGCACCGCGCGGTCCGCCACGCGGCGGACGTTGATCTGATCTCCGTCCGTCGTCAGGCCACGCACGACGATGGTGCCCCGACCGCGCTCGGTGACGACGGGGACGACGAAGGCACGCAACAGCGCCTTCTGGTCCTCCACACCCACCAGCAGCTCGTTCAGTCCGGAGACGCGCTTGAACGTGGGGGACTGGTGCGGCGCCAGGCTCCCCACCATGCCGGCGACCGCGCCCACCGTGCCGTGAGGCGCGACGAGCACGAACCGGTCGCTGACCAGGTTGGCGGCGAGCTGCGTGTTCTCCGCCATCGTCCCGGCGGGAGGAACCTGTCCGAAGCCGAGGCGGCCCTTGCTCTCGCTGCTCAGCGTGTTGCAGTGGCTGATGACGTCGCCGTAGATGCGCGTCAGCTTGGTCCGGTCGGAGAAGTCCTGCACCGCGGCCAGCACCAGGTCCACGTCCGGCTGGTCCTTCAGTCGGCCCAGCGCCGTGGCGTAGTCGTCCGGCGTGGCGTCCTTGCCCGTGGCCAGCGTGTACGTGCCCGCGGTGGGCCAGCCCACGCCCTTCGTCGTGTCGATGCGGATGAACGACGAGGTGTCCAGCGACGAGGTCAGCGACGCGGAGTTGACGTTGCGCAGCACCTCCACCGAGCCGCTGGAGGGGTGGGTGACCTCCAGGTCGAACGACACCGACAGGTCGATGTTGTCACGGTAGGTGACCTTCAGCGTGATTCCGTTGGCCCACAGGCCTGGGACTCTCGCGATGAAGGTGGCGCCAAACTTATCGCCGACGTGTCCCGGCGGATATTTGCTGTTGTCGGCCGCGACGGCGATCGTCGCGGCGGTGCCCGCGGTGGCGGGCAGGGGGGAAATCACCAGCTCGGAGACGCCATTGTCCAGCGCCTGGCGCGCCTCCGGGAGGCTGTAGGCGCTCGCGCGTCCGGCCACCTCCAGGAAGCGAGACCAGCTGCTGGCTCGGACGACCTTGCCGTTGGCTGACTCCAAGAAGCCTGTGATTCCAAGAACCCCAGACGGTGCAAGCTGTTGGGGCAACACTTCCTTGACGACCGTGACCTGGACACCAGGAATGATGAGACCTGTGGCCATACGCTCCCCGACCCTCGCCAGCGAGGGGGTGGAAATCCCTGCTCCGGGTGCAGGTTCCCTGGACCGCGTGCCTGGGCTTGCGCCCACCCCTGATGGGGGACGGTCCTATTCATAGACACTGATTTGAGAAAAGCGTGCGCAGGGCCGTGACGACACGCTGGAATTCCTGGCGGCGAGCCATGACGCCCGCGACACACCAGGAGATGCGACAGACGACAGGGGTTGAATCAGGGATTGGTGGCGGGAATCTGCACACCCGTCTTGCGCAGCGCGGCGATGGTGGTGGCCGCCAGCGTGGAGAGCTCGCCGATGATGGCCTTGCCCACGTTGAGCAGCAGGTCGACGATGGCGACGATGTGCTCGACACCCGCGCCCACGAAGTCGACGATGATGTTCAGGAAGCGCTGTCCCGTCAGCGCCAGGTTCCGCGCGGAGTCAGGCAGCAGGTCCAGCGTGGAGTTCACCAGGTCTCGGCCCGCTTCCAGCACGTCCTTGATGGACGTGACGACCTGCGGATCCATCAGCGGCTTGATGAGACCTTCGACTTGTTTGAGCACCGAGCTCAGTACATTGCGTACCGGCGTCCAGATGACGGAAATCTTGTCGGTGATGCTCTTGAATCCCGTACCGCTCACGGCCAGATACAGTTTGTACAGCGCCTGTTCGACCTGGATGGCGATGTTGTCCACTGTAGCCAAAGCGTCGGAAACGTTCGCCGCTGCGTCTGCTGCCATGGATATGTCCCCCTCAAGTGAAAATGAGTGCGCTCATGCGAAACATGAACGCATGCGCACAGTATGTTAGCGAACACTCCGGTTTCAAGGGTTTATCAGGTAGGGCACGAAACAACGGTTCGGCCCTACCATTTCCGGGTTGTCATTGCTGACCCTGGCTCAAGGTGACGCAGGGGGTCGAGGGGCGCGGGGTGGATGAAGGGGAAGGTGACCCCGCGCCCCTCTGAAAATCGTCGCTCAGGGGTCCGGCAGGAGGAACGGAATCCGGTAGGCGCGCGCGGCGGCGGGGAAGCCCCCGGAGGTTGCGGCGGCGACGTAGTCGGTGAGATTGGGGAAGGCATGGTCGCGATCAGCGACGCCGCCCAGCCCCAGCCACGACGCCAGGGTAAAGCCGTATTGGTCCACGGAGAGTGAAGGCAACCAGCGGCCCTTGGCGTCGACGGAGTCCAGGTTGTTCACGGCGCCGGCGGACAGGTCCAGGTTGGGGAAGGTGCCGTGGAGGCGGCGGCCCTGCACCCGGTCTCCCAGGACGATGGCGTGGCTGCCCCAGCCGTGGTCGGAGCCCTTGTCTGAGTTCTCAGCCAGGGTCCGGCCAAAGTCGCTCATGGTGAAGAGCGTGGACTGGGGAGGATTCACGCCGAAGACGCCCTCGGTCTTCAGGCGGGTCATCGCCTTCTGGAAGGCGTCCAGCGCGAAGTCGACCTGGAGGAGCAGCGCGGTCTGCGTGGCGTCCTGGCCCACGTGGGTGTCGAAGCCGCCGAGCCCCACGGAGAACATCTGTCGGCGCACGCCCAGCCCTCCGCTCGTGGACGGCACGGCGCCGGCGACCAGGTCGCGTATCACCTGGTAGAGCTGCGTGTGCAGCGTCCAGCCCGTCGTGCCTTGCGGCGGGGTGAAGTAGCCGTCGATGTCGAGCCGCGCGTCGTCGGTCAGCGCATCCCACGCGGCGGCGCGCGCGGTGGCTCGCGCGGAGGCGAAGGTCTGCGCGGTGGTGAAGACACCGCCGTAAGAGGCCTCCAGCGTGACGCCCCGGTCCAGGGCCACGATGTCCGCGAGCGCCTCCGAGCGCAGGGTGTTGAAGTCCGCGTCGGACGTCCCCTTCATCTCGAGCACGCCCGAAGAGGACACCATCATCGGCTGTCGCTCGGCGCCTCCGGAGTACAGGGCCTTGCCGCCGAAGGAGGTCACCTCCGGATAGTCACCGGGGTTGTGCGTGTGGAGGCGGTCGGCGGTGCGTCCGCCCCAGCCGGTGGCCTTGCCTTCGAGCGCTGGGGGCAGGTCCACGGTGGAGGGGTTGGAGATGCCGCTGGCCCAGGCGTCCTGTTGGTCGCTGTGCGAGAAGAGGTTGTCGGGACGGGGCACGTCGCCCAGCTCGTAGTTGACCTTGCGCATGGGAAGGGTGAGCGGCCCCACGTTGCAGACGAAGGCCGCGCGCTCCTGCTCGAACAGCGCCTGGAGCTTCTCCAGCGAGGGATGGAGCCCATAGGCGCCCGGCGCCAGTCCCACGGGGTTGATGGGGCGCAGGTCGTTCAAGGGGATGCCGAGCGTGGAGCGCGCGTCGAGATATTGCGCGTGGATGCCGGCGTCCCGGGGAACGAGGACGTTGTTGGTGTCATTGCCACCCAGCAGAAAGACACACACCGTCGCGCGGTAGCCGGCGTAACCGGACAGCGTCGCGGCGGCGGCGTTCCCGAGCCAACCGGGCATGGGGGAGGAGACCGCCAGATATCCCAGGCCCAGCGAGGTGCCACGGAGGAATTGTCGTCGTGAGAAGCTCATGGGCTACCTCTGGATCTGGAATTCGGGAGCGAGGGACGTGAGGTAGACGGCGAGCTTCTTCCTGCGCAGGGTGTCGCCGGCATCCGGGTGGGAGATGGCATTGAGGACGATGTCCCGCAGCTCCGGAGACATGGTGCCGTGCAGGAAGTAGCGGTTGAGCCACTGCACGGTGTCGCTGGAGTTGACGGGGAGGATGTCCAGGTCGATGAGGACGCCCGCGTTGGCCGTGGCCGCCGCGAAGAGCAGGTCATGCGTCACATTGGCGCGCGCGGTGACGGTGGCCGTGTCCAGGATGGCGAACTCGGGACCGAGCAGACCTCCTCCTCCCGGGGCGGGCGCGTTGGGCGGGTAGTAGCTGAAGACAGACGGAGGCTGGGGCACGTATTGCCCCATGGATTGGCTCCAGGAGCTCAGCTTCGCGCCGGGGTCCAACGTGCCCGTCGTGTCGAGCGTTCCCTTCAGGCCGCGGACGAGCGTGGTGACGTGGAGCGCGGGCGAGCGCAGGTGGCCGAAGGTCGCGAGCTGCGCGGCGGGAGGCACGGGGCCCCGGGCCTCGTCGTGCTGGAGGATTCTGCGGATCACCGCGCGCAGGTCTCCCCGGACGTCGCTGCCGTTGTTCTTGAAGATGTTGACCACGTCCTGCACGTACTCGGGGCTGGGGTTGCTGGTGACCAGGTGCTGGATGAGCTGCTTGCAGATGAACGGCGGCAGGTTCGGGTCGTCGAAGACGTTGTCGAGCGCCTCTTTCAGGTGCTGACGCGGCGTGCCGTTGGCGGTGGTCCACATGCCCCGGAGCAGCTCCTTGGACGTGCTGTTGTGGTTCACCGCGCAGTCCATCATCGGCGCCGCATAGGTCGGCGGATTCGTCCGGCCGATGGTCGGGCAGGTGGGGCCGGCATAGGTCCAACCGGAGAGGGCGTGGGCGAACGCCTGGACCTGCGCCTCGGTGTAGGAGGGCGTCGTGCGGCCCAGGTTGTCGAGCACCGGGGTGCCGTTCTCATTCAGCTTGTGGAGGCCGAGTGTGAAGAGCTGGAGCATCTCCCGCGCGTAGTTCTCGTTGGGCTCGATGGGCTGGCCGTTGGGCTTGAAGGCCCGGTTGTTGGCCATGTCCAGGTACGTGCCCATGGCGGGGTGCAGCGTCACGTCCTCCAGGAGCTGGCGGAAGTTGCCGAACGCGCGCTGGGACAGGAGGTTGAGGTAGCTGGCCATCGCCACGCGCGGCTCGGGCTCCGGCGTGGACATGACGTTGGGGATGCCGTTCTGGGAGACGACGAGAATCTGGCTCAGGGCGAAGGCGATGCGCAGCCGGAGCTGGTCCTGTCCATGGACGGCATGGAAGAAGAACTGCGAGCCCAGGTCCTTCGTCGCAAGGCCGTCGAAGGTGGAGCGCGGCGCGGCGAATTGGTCGGTGATGGCCTGACGGATGCCCACCGTCATGACGTGTTCGACGGTGTCGATGGGCGGCGTCGGGGCGCCAAAGGCCTGCCGGGGTCCGAAGGTCGCCTGCTCCAGGAAGCGCAGGGTGTTGGGCTCGGTGGGCGTCTCGAGGGGCTCGGCGTGCTGCTCCTGTTGTCCTGGCGCGTCGAGCGGTGGGGTATGGGAGGTGGGCGGGCCCTCGTCGGGTGCGCATGCGGCCACGCACACGGCGAGGGTGAGAGTGAGGCGTCGAATCATCCGGAGGTACTCCTTCAGTTGGTTCGCGAAGGGGGAGAGGACTCCCCCGGGAACAAAAACACTGAAGTCCGGAAATAGTTGCGATCCCCGGTGCGAATTCCGAAGGGCCTGGAGGGGCCACGGGGCCCGACTCTTGGGCCCCTGGGGCTACCAGGTGATGGCGTCCAGGTGGACGGTGCCCGTCCAGCCGCTGTTCGTCGTGAACTCGACACCGAGCTGGTAGAGCGGCGTCGTGCTGTTGGTGGGCAGGGCCACCGTCACGGTGTTCCAGGTTCCCGTCTGAAGGCTGCCCATCGCCGTCCAGCGCCCTGTGTAGCGCCAGCCGCCTGGCTCTCCTTCCAGTGCGAAGGGCTGGATGGCGGTGATGCCACTGCCGCTGGGAATCCAGACGCGGAACGTCACGGTCGCGCCGCGAGGGACGGGGGCGGTGAGGACGGACGCGACGCCCGTTCCCGAGGTTCCGCTGAAGGGCACCGCGAGTGAGCGCGTCCCCGCCTGGGCTCGCGCCGTGGAGGACGTCGCGGCCTTGAGTGGAGCGCCCGACGACGACCAGCCCTCGGTGCTGGACTCGAAGCCGTAGCCGCGAGCCGCGCTACCGCCGTCGCTCGTCCCGGCGTCAGTGCCACCCGAGCCGCCGTCACGCGTTCCGCCATCGCTCGTCCCGGCGTCAGTGCCACCCACGCCGCCGTCGCGCGTGCCGCCATCGCTCGTCCCGGCGTCAGTGCCACCCACGCCGCCGTCGCGCGTGCCGCCATCCGAGCCGCCGTCGCGTGTCCCGGCATCGGTGCCCGCGTCGGTCCCTCCACCCGAGCCGCCATCAGTGCCCCCTCCTGAGCCGGGGAGCGTGGTGCCCGTGGCGGGGAGGGTCAGTCCACCCGCGAGGAGGAACGGGGCCGCGTGAGTCTTGAGGTAGGGCTGTCCATCCGCGCCCAGGTCATTCGGATACGAACTCTGTCCGCCCGCGCCCGCGCCGAAGAGGAGCGCGATGACGCCCGTGTTGGCGAACTTGCGGCGGTGCGCGTCGCCGCTCGTGCCGAAGAAGTATTCGGTGCGGTTGTCGCGATAGCCCGCGCGGGTGCTGCCGTCGTTGTTGATGTTGCGATGCTGGGAGTTGCCGAGCGGAATCTGCCAGAGCACCCATCGCTTGCCAGTGGTCTGGTTCATGAGCGTCAACCACTGCGCGTAGCGATTGAAGGAGCGCGAGGAGATGGAGGCGTTGTCACTGGCATCCCACCAGACGTCCTGGGCCCGCGTCAGCTTGTAGAAGTCCGCGTCCCGGTCCAGCGGGTCTCCGACGAGCACGTCGTAGGTGGCGCCCGTCACGTTGGTTCCAAGGCCCAGGGGTTTGAGGAAGTTGACGACCTTGTCCACCTCGGGCTGGAGCGGGTCGGTGACGGAGCAGCAGGAGATGTCCTTGCCGCTGGCCCACGCTGAGATGTGGATGCCGAGGATGACGTTGTTGGCGCCCACGGACTTGCGGAGCTGGAGGAAGGCGAGGCCCCAGCCGGCCACGGTGTTGGGGAGGCTCGCGAGCTCGGGCATTCCCGTGGCGGCGACCGCGGCATAGGCGTTGGGATTGGAGTTCGTCTGGAACTGGAGGAGCCCCACGGCGTCCGGTTCGATGTGGAGCAGCACCGGCTTGCCGAGCTCCTTCGCGCGCTGGAGCAAAATCTTCAGGTCTCCGAAGTAGCCGCGCATCGTGGCCGCGTTCTGCACCTTGGCGAGCGACTCGCCCTCACCACCGCCGGGCTCGGCGAACAGTTGGTAGAAGACGGGCGCGGGGATGAATCCCTGGGTCTTGGACTCATCGAGGAAGGCCTTCCCCCAGCTTCCATCGGGCTGCCCCCAACCCCAGTTGTCCACCCAGCCCTTGGTGAAGTAGCGGTAGCGCACGTCCCAGGGGACGCCGCTGTCTCGCATCCAGTTCTGACCTGCTTCCTCGAAGAGTCCCACGGCGAGGCGATTGGGCATCCCCGTGGGAACGGGGCCCTTCACACCCGGTGGTTGTGATTGAGCGAGGGCGGGCGACACGGCGGCTGTCAGCCACGCCAACGCCAGCACGGCGAGGTTTCGTCGGAGCGTTGGTTTCATGCCCCTGACTACAAATGGCTGGCAGTCGACAAACCGGTTGCCCGCACCCAGCGTCGGGACGCCTGCCCTCCGTACCGACGGGCGAGCCCCCGCATTCGTGGCCCGCGCCGCGAGGGACGACTGTCATCCGCCGGAACCGCTCATGGGCTCCGAGCGAGGAGTCATGCGCGAGGTTTCACGGGCCCGGGCAGGCAAGGCCAGGCTCGGGGGCATCCGAGTCCTGGTGCGCCAGGAGGCAGCGAAGGGCCTCCGGGTCCACGGCGTCCGCCAGGTACGTGCGTCGCCACAGCAGCGCGGCCACGCGCTGGGGCATCTGCGGGTCTTGCGCCACCAGGGCTCGGCGCACACCGTTTGCGCCCGTGGGCACGCTGGCCGCGGCGGCCTCGAGCTTCGCGACCTCGTCGGGACAGCCGTCGGGGCAGTTATAGAGAAACACCGCGTGCCCGTGCTCCAGGTTGTGGACGTAGAGGCAGCGAGACACGGGCTCCGCGTAGACCCCGCAGCGCGCCACGTTGCCGCAGTGCGGGCCGGAGTTCGGTGGATTCTCTCCGTTGCCGCAGGCCGGGCTGTCGCAGACGGCCAGGTGGCCTGACGACGTCTGCGCGGAGAGTGGGAAGCTGTACTGCTCGCAGCCGCGAAGTTCCCCGTCATCCGAGGAGTCGCACGCGGACAGCGACACGAGCGCGAGCAGCGAAGGGAGCACGACGAGGGCGTGTTTGAGTGGCACGGCCCTTGTCATATCCCATCAGCCCGGGAACGCGCCTCGCCGCTCCACGTCTTGAGCGCGCAGTCCTGGTAGGCCCACGGCCTCCGCGAAGCGGAGGAAGTCGGGCTGGGACAAGCTCCCACCCGTGGCGTGGGCGTGGCCCGCTGTGAGCGCGTCTCCCAGCGCGGAAGGCGTCAGTCCCTGGAGGAGGGTCATCGGATCTCGGGTCGCCTGGCTGCGCAGCGCGAAGTCCACGCGCCCGGGCAGGTAGCCCGTGTTGGCGGCGATGACCAGATGCTCGGGAAGGCGCTGCGCCCACCTCACGGCCACCAGGGGGTGTACCAGGGCCTCGGAGCTGAACAGCAGGAGCGCCACGTTCGTCGCGATGCGTGGAGGTGTCTTCGCGCAGCGTTCGACTTCCCGACGCACTTCCAGGCGGCAGTCGCGCAGTTCGTCCACGCCGGGCACGTGGCCGTCCGCGACGTCCTTCGCGTTGCGTGCGCGCAGGAGGACCTCCAGTGCCCTCGGTGCGGCGAAGCGCGCGGAGCGTCGCGCGGCGTTCACCAGGGACACCGTTTCCACCACGGCCTTGCGGTTCGCGCGTCGCAGCGCGTCCTTGAGGAACGCCATGGGCGCGTCGGTGCCGAGCGCGCCTGCCGTGCCGAGCACCGCGAGCCACTCCAGCGGCCCGGGCACGACGAGCGGTGACACGAGCACATAGGTGAGCAGGCTGGTGCTCGCGGCGGGCTCATGGCCGTGCGCGGAGAGGAGGCGAACCTCGGCGGGAAGCGGCTCGGTGTCTCGATGACGGTCCACGACGAGCGTGGGGAGGAGAGGTGTCGCCCGGCTGCCCATGGCGAGCACGATGAGGGCTTCGGGCGAGGAGGCGCGGACCCGCTCGAGGAACCCTGGCGAATGGGCATGTTCTCCCTTGCCCGGCACGCGGAGGGCGCCGGATGCACCCAGCGCTTCCAGGGCACGGACGATGAGCACGCCGGACGCGAGCCCATCCACCTCCGAGTGGGGCACCACGAGCACGCGCTTCCCGCGCTGTTGTTCCATGAAGCGACGGGCCTCGGTGAGTGCGTCCTCGGGCGCGGGCCAGGTCGGGTCCTTCGTGTGTCCAAGCAGCATGGCCTCAAAGCTGTAACGCGGCCCGGGGACTCGGGAGGGAGAGGGCAGGGGACTCGCCTGCTCCACGGGCGGGCCCTGGGGCGCGTGTCGTCCCTTTCGTCCGGGGCGCTCGATGGCGCTTTCGCGTTGCGTCAGCCGGCGACGAGGCCGGACGCCGACGTGGTGGGAGGGGCGCGCAGGTGCTTGAGGGCCTACTTTCGGGATGTCATTGGCCGGCGGTTCCTCTACGGTCCGCCCCATGAAACGGACCCGACTTCCGCAGTCATTGCTGCGCTCGGCCCTCGCGGCCATGGTGCTGACCGCCGTCCCGGGCTTTGCCCAGGCGCCCGCCGCGAAGGCCACGCCCGAGGAGGCGAAGCAGTTCGCCGAGAAGGTGAACGCGGACCTCAAGCGGCTATGGACGAAACAGGCCACCGCCGAGTGGATCAAGTCCACGTACATCACCGATGACACCGAGCGGAACGCCGCCTACGTCAACGAAGAGGTGCTCGGCTACGTCAACGGCGCCATCAAGGACTCGCGCCGCTTCGACGGCCTGAAGCTCGACGCGGACACCGCGCGCATGCTGCACCTGCTGCGCGTGTCCCAGGCGTTGCCGGCGCCCTCGGACGCGAAGAAGCGCGCGGAGCTGGCGACGACGGCCGCGAAGCTGGAAGGACTCTACGGCAAGGGCAAGTACTGCGGCGCCGACGGCAAGGGCAAGTGCAGGGATTTGGAGGAGCTGTCGGACGTCATGGCGGAGAGCCGTGACTACAACGCGCTGCTGGATGCGTGGCAGGGCTGGCACTCCATCTCCAAGCCCATGCGCCCGCTCTACCAGCAGCTGGTGAGCATCTCCAACGACGGCGCCAAGGACATCGGCTTCAACGACCTGGGCACGCTGTGGCGCTCCGGCTACGACATGCAGCCCGCGGAGTTCGAGAAGGAGGCCCAGCGCCTGTGGGGCCAGGTGAAGCCCCTGTATGACGACCTGCACTGCTACGTGCGGGGCCGGCTGGCGAAGCAGTACGGCGCGGAGAAGGTGCCTTCGGGCAAGCCCATTCCGGCGCACCTGTTGGGCAACATGTGGGCCCAGGAGTGGAACAACATCTACCCCCTGGTGGAGCCGTTCCCCGGTCAGGCCAGCCTGGACGTGGACTCCGAGTTGAAGAAGCAGGACTACGACCCGCTGAAGATGGTGCGGCTGGGTGAGAAGTTCTTCACCTCGCTGGGCCTCAAGTCGCTCCCGGAGTCCTTCTTCGAGCGCTCCCAGTTCACCAAGCCGAAGGACCGGGACGTCGTCTGCCACGCCAGCGCCTGGGACGTGACGTACGAGAACGACCTGCGCATCAAGATGTGCATCAAGCCCACCGAGGAGGACCTCGTCACCATCCACCACGAGCTGGGTCACAACTACTACTACACGTACTATTACAACCTGCCCGTGCTCTATCAGGCCGGTGCGAACGACGGCTTCCACGAGGCCATTGGCGACGCGCTGACGCTGTCCATCACCCCCGCCTATCTCCAGCAGGTCGGTCTGCTGAAGGAAGTGGCGAAGAACGACAAGAACCTCATCAACCTCCAGATGAAGGACGCGCTGGAGAAGGTGGCGTTCCTGCCCTTCGGCCTGCTGGTGGACCAGTGGCGCTGGGAGGTCTTCTCCGGCCGCGTGAAGCCGGCGGACTACAACAAGTCCTGGTGGACGCTGCGACAGAAGTATCAGGGCGTGGCCGCGCCGGTGGCTCGTTCCGAGCAGGACTTCGACCCGGGCGCCAAGTATCACGTGCCGGCGAACGTCCCCTACACGCGGTACTTCCTGGCTCGCATCCTCCAGTTCCAGTTCCACAAGGCGCTGTGTGAGGCTTCAGGTTTCAAGGGCCCGCTGCACGAGTGCTCCATCTACGGCAACAAGGAGGCCGGAAAGCGGCTCCAGGCGATGCTGGAATTGGGCGCGAGCAAGCCCTGGCCGGAGGCGCTCCAGGTCGTCACTGGAACGCGGAAGATGGATGCGACACCACTGCTGGATTACTTCAGCCCGCTGCGTCAGTGGTTGAAGGCCCAGAACAAGGGCCAGAAGTGCGGCTGGTAGCCTGCTGAAGTGGACTTCCCGGGGAAAGGCCGCATAGATTCCCCGGGTCCTTTAGGGTTCGCTCGGTAGGACCGGACGGCGGATTTTCGCGTCCGTGACGAAAGAAGAAGAAATCGAATGGCTACTGGTACCGTGAAGTGGTTCAACGATGCGAAGGGCTTCGGCTTCATCACCCAGGACGGCGGTGGTGAGGACGTGTTCTGCCACCACACCGCCATCAACATGGATGGCTTCCGCACCCTTCAGGAGGGGCAGAAGGTGGAGTTCGAAGTGGCCCGCGGCCCCAAGGGTCTGCAGGCGCAGAACGTCCGCGCTGGCTGATTCCCGACGTCGTTCGCAACGACTTCCTGGATGCATCATGAGGGTCCGGCCTGCCAAGGTCGGGCCCTTCGTGCTTTCTGGTGCCTGCCCATGTCCTCTCCAAAGCCACGCTTCTTTTCCGCCGTCCGTTCCTGGCCTCTGTTGTTGGCATTGGGATGTGCCACCCCCGCACGGCCCCCTGTCATTGCGCCGGAGGAGTCCCGAGCCATGAAGCCCGCGTTCGACCTGGCGGCGGTGAAGGCTGGACTCGTGGCGAAACACGGGGAGGCGTCTCGCGCGCGCATCGAGCGGGGCGTCGATCAGGTCGCCCTGCAATGGCGGGCCGAGGACGGAGACCTGTCTGTCTTCGTGAGTGAGCAGTTCGTGTCGGACGCGCGGGTGTTGGACGCGACGTTCGCCCGGTTGGAGCGGCTGTTCGAGCAGTTGGATGGGCACATGCTCGAGCTGGGGCGCGAGACGCAGTGGTACACGGACCTGGACCTGGGGCCGCTGTTGCCGGTGGAGCCGCTGGTGGCGGCGTATGACCCGTCCTCGCACGTCACCGAGGACCTGTTCCGCGCGAAGGTCGCCTTCGTGGTGCTGCTCAACTTCCCGCTGACGACGCTGTCGGAGCGTACGGAGAAGGGGCCCACGTGGACGCGCAGGCAGTGGGCGGAGGCGAGACTCGCCGGGCGCTTCAGCATGCGGGTTCCCGCGGATATCGCCCAGGAGTCCTCGCGTGAGGTGGCGGCGGCGAACCTCTACATCGCCGAGTACAACGTGTGGATGCATCACCTGCTGGACGAGCGCGGCGAGCGGCTCTTCCCGAAGGGGCTGCGGCTCATCAGCCATTGGAACCTGCGCGACGAGCTGAAGGCGGACTACGCGGACCCGCGAGGGCGCGAGAAGCAGCGCATGATCGTCCAGGTGATGGAGCGCATCATCACCCAGACGATTCCGGCGGCCGTCATCGACAACCCGAGGCTGGACTGGAACCCATACACCAACGTCGTGACGGTGGCGCCGGCGGACACGGTGGAGGCGGATGCGCCATCGAAGGAAGCCAAGGCGGACGCGACGCGGGAGCAGGACGTGCGCTATGCGCGGCTGCTCGCCATCTTCCAGGCCGCGCGCAGGGCGGACCCGTTCGTGCCGGTGGCGCCCACGCGCATCGCTCGCGCCTTCGAGCTGGGTCGGGAGCTGCCCGAGGAGCGGGTGAAGGCGCTGCTGGCGCAGGTGCTGGAGTCCCCGCTGGTGCCGCGTGTGGCGAAGGAGATTGAGACAAGGCTGGGCCGGAAGCTGGAGCCGCAGGACGTCTGGTATGCGGGGTTCAAGCCGGGCGCCCAGCGGCCGGAGTCGGAGCTGGATGCGTTGACTCGCAAGCGCTACCCGAGCGCGGAGGCGTTTGCGCAAGACCTGCCCCGCATCCTTCGCGGCATGGGGTTCAGCGCGCAGAAGGCGGACTGGCTCGCGGCGCACATCCGCGTGGATGCCTCGCGGGGGGCGGGACATGCCCAGCAGGCGATGCGCAGAGGGGACTTCCCTCGGCTGCGCACGCGCGTGGAGAAGGAGGGCATGAGCTACAAGGGCTACAACATCGCGGTGCACGAGCTGGGGCACAACGTGGAGCAGGCCTTCAGCCTCTACGGCGTGGACCACACGTTGCTCACGGGTGTCCCCAACAACGCCTTCACGGAGGCGCTGGCCTTCGTGTTCCAGGCGCGGGATTTGGAGCTGTTGGGGCTGGGCAAGCCGGATGCGGCCAGCGAGCGGGAGCGGGTGCTCGGAGACTTCTGGCAGACGTGGGAGCGCTCGGGCATCGCGATGGTGGACATGGGCGTGTGGCACTGGCTGTACGCGCATCCGGAGGCCACGGCCGCGGAGCTGCGTGAGGCGGTGGTGTCGATCTCCCGCGACGTGTGGGCCCGCTACTTCGCGCCGGTGCTGGGGGGCGAGGGGACCACGCTGCTCGCCATCTACAGCCACATGATCAGCTACCCGCTATACCTGCCGGATTATCCGCTGGGGCACCTCATCGCGTTCCAGATTGAAGAACACCTGTCTCGCAAGGGGCCGCTGGGCGCGGAGTTCGAGCGGATGGCGACCTATGGCTCGGTGACGCCGGACGTGTGGATGACGCATGCGACGGGCGCACCGGTGAGCGCGGAGCCGCTGCTGCGGGCGACGGAGGCCGCGTTGAAGGGGAAGCCGTAGTCTCACGCGGTGGTAGGCTGCGCGCCGCACATGCCCATCAAGCGTCGACTCAAGGAGCTGCTGGCCCAAGGACTGGTGAACGGAGGCCGGCGGCTCGGGCTGCTCGACGACCCTCGGCTGTTCCAGGTCTTCGAGCGGAGCGGCTACCACGTCACGCCGAACCACTTCTATCAGCCCATCCCCGACACAAGCTCGCTGCCGGAGTCGCTCTGGGGCGCGCGCTCGGAGCTGGTGGGCGTGGACCTGCGCGAGTCCAGGCAGCTTGAACTCCTGGAGCGCCTCTCCACGCAGTATCGCGACGAATACACGGCCTTCCCGCGCGAGCCCACGGGCGTCCCGCACGAGTTCCACCTGGACAACAGCGCGTTCGGGACGGTGGACGCGGAGCTGTTGTACTGCCTGGTGCGGGAACTCAAACCGCGCAGGCTCTTCGAGATTGGCTCGGGCTGGTCCACGCGACTGGCCGCGCAGGCGTGCCGGGTGAATGAATCACACGGCGCGCCCGCGTGTGAGCTGGTGGCGTTCGAGCCCTATCCGAGCGACGTGCTGCGCGCGGGCTTCCCCGGGCTGACGCGCCTGGAGCCGATGAAGGCGCAGGACATTCCGTTGTCGGAGGTGGCGAGGCTGGAGGAGAACGACATCCTCTTCATCGACTCGAGCCACGTGTTGAAGGTGGGCAGTGACGTCCAGGTGGAGTTCCTGGAGCTGCTGCCCCGGTTGAAGAAGGGCGTGGTGGTGCACATCCACGACATCTTCCTGCCAGCGGAGTACCCCAGGTCCTGGGTGCTGGAGCACCGGCGCTTCTGGACGGAGCAGTACCTGCTCCAGGCGTTCCTGTCCTTCAATGACAGCTTCGAGGTGCTCTGGGGCAGCAGCTTCATGCACCTGACGCATGCGGACCGACTGCGTCAGGCCTTCCCGTCGTATCGAGGCGCTCCCGTGGACTGGCCTGGGAGCTTCTGGATTCGTCGCGTGAAGTGAGCCGCGCGGCTTACCGCCGGGACGTGTCGCCGGGGATGTCCACCAGCTCCACGTCGAAGACGAGGACGGCGTTGGGCGGAATGCGCGAGCCCGGAGGAGGGCGCTCGCCGTACGCGGTGGCGCCGGGGCACGTGAGCTTCGCCTTGCCGCCCACCTTCATCCGCGCGACGCCCTGGGTCCAGCAGGCGATGACGCCGTTGAGGGGGAACTCGACGGGGATGCCGCGCTTGGCCGACGTGTCGAACACCGAGCCATCCACCAGTCGCCCTTCGTAGTGGACCTTCACGGTGTCGGTGACGCGGGGGCTCTTGCCGTTGCCCGCCTGCGTCTCGCGGTAGATGACGCCCGTAGGCAGCTTCACCGCGCCGGGCTCCTTCGCCGCGCGCTCCAGCGCCGCGTTGCCGGCCTGGGACTGACGCGACTTCGCGAACGCCTGAATCTTGGGCGCGTACTCCTTGGGCTCGACGGTGGCAGTGCCGGCCATTCCGTCGGCGACGCCGCGCTGGAGGATGAGGACTTCTTCTGGCGTGAGGGCGAAGAGGGAGAGGTCCTTCCCCACGCTGACGCCGAGCGCGTAGATGGTCTTTCCGTCCTCGGAGAGTTCCCCGGGAGGAGGAGTCGGGGCCGAGGGAGCCTTCGCCGTGGGCTCGGACTTCTTCGCCGCGCCGCCACCCTGGGCGTGTGCTCCCGTGGTGCCAAGCACCAGGGCGAGTGTCGCCATGCACATCGTCGTTCGCATGCTTCCACCTTTCATCATGTGGGCTGGAATATAGGGCCCACGCGCTCGCGCCCAGCACGGAGTGGTGGGTCGTTTTCTTGCGAGTTCAGCACCTGCCTCTACCCTGCATCCAGGTTGCTTCAACCCCGGAGCAACCTGTTGCACGCAGCGGAGGCGACGGAGCGATGAGCGACAAGCGGAAGGCGAAGCGGGCGCCCCTCGACATCTACCTGAACAAGTACATGGGCGGCGTGCCGTACATGTCGCGGGCCGCGGACATCAGCCCGGAAGGGGTGAGTCTGGCACGGTTGATTGAACCCCAGCACGAAGCCAAGCGCGTGGGCCTCCAGTTCCAGCTCCCGGGCTCGGAAGAAATCATCTACGCGGAAGGCGAAGTCGTACGCGAGTGGGTGGAGCTGTCCACCGCCAAACGCGGCGAGCGCTCCGGCGTGAAGTTCACCCTCCTCACCGAGCGGCACCGGAAGATGATTGACGCCTACGTCGACCGTCACGGCCGCCCGGGCAGCGAGAACTGACGCGACGCGTTGCTCCTCGGAGGTTGTCTTGACTTCCAAGGAGGCGGGCTCCTTGAATGGGCAGCCATTCTGCCCTGGGACTACCCAAGGTATCGGGTGAGGACGGGAGGAGCTCCATGCGGCATTTGCGATGGGCGGTGTTGCTGGCCGTGCCTCTGTCGGCGTTCGGCCAGGGCAAGGCTGCGAAGCCCGTCCCCACCGTTGAGGTTGTCCGTCCGGTGGGGAGTGTGGGCGTGAATTGGGAGGGGCAGGTGCTTCGGGCGACCGGGGCGGGTGCTCCCGATTTGAAGGCGGCGAATCCGGGGCAGGCGCGCCTGGGGGCCGAGCGCTCCGCGAAGCAGGATGCGTCCAAGAATCTCCTCGAGCAGGTGCGCACGCTGCAGTTGAGCGCGGGGCGGAGCGTCGGCGACGAGATGGCGCGGAGCGAGGTGCGCGAGCGGGTGGAGACGGCGGTCCGTGGCCACAAGGTCGTCGCCAAGCGTTTCTTCTCGGACAGTGGCGTGGAGCTGGATGTGGAGGTGCCGCTGGCGGCGATTACGTCCGCGCTGGTGGTGCCCGCACCGGGAGCGACCATCGTCTTCAACAGCGCGGGCGCGAAGAAGTACACGGGCCTCGTGGTGGATGCGCGAGGGTTGGGGCTCAAGCCCGTGCTCGCGCCCCGGCTGCTGGATGCGGCGGGCAAGGCGCTCTACGGCGCGGGTGCGCTCGCGAGCGAGGTCCGCGAGTCCACCGGTGTCGCCGCGTGGTTCAACAGCCTGGATGCGGCGAAGAAGGCCGCGCTGGTGGGAGAGAAGCCCATGGTGGTGAAGGCCACCGGGTTGAAGGGCTCCGACCTGGTGCTCGCCTCGGATGACGTGAAGACGCTGGGAGAGGTCAACACGGGCTTCCTGGCCGAGGGCCGTGTCGTCATCGTCACGCAGTAGCGCGGATGCTGGCTCCCGAGGCCCGGTTCCGCGCGGCAGGGGACTTCGGTGGAAGGTCGACAGGGTGATGGGGTGAGTGGTGCGCGGGTGGGACGGTGGCCGAGGTACGGCGCGGGATTGTTCCTGCTGTCACTGCTGGGGTGCGCGGCGCAGCAGGAGCCCGACTCGATGGCGCGGGCGCGCGAGCTGATGGCCGGTGCCCAGGGCACGAGTGGAGACGTGGTGCTGCGCTGTGAGCCCGATGACGCCGAGGTGTATCTGGACGGCGTGCTCCAGGGCGCATGCAGCGACTACGCCGGCAATCCCCGGGGGCTGACGCTGGGGACGGGCCTGCATCAAATCGAAGTGAAGAAGCAGGGGTACTGGCCCTATACGACGTACTACGAGCCCAGTGGTGCCCGGGCGAGGCTGACCATCCAACTGCGCTCCTCGGAGAGCGCGCCCGGGGGAAGCACTCCGTGACGGGTGTCGCCGGTTCGCGGCGGGGATGTCCAAGGGGGCTGCCTACCGTTCATCCAACCAGGCGGGACCGCGCCACGGATGCCCTCGTGGTTTCCCTGGAAGCCTGGGCGATGATGAGCCGTGGGGCCGGGCCTTTCCGTCTGAGGCCCGACGGGGCCTAAGCTGGACGCTTTCGGGATGCGCAATGACGGCTTGAAGAAGCCGTAATCCACGAACGATTCGTGGAAGAGGAGTGGGTCATCGGACGCCGCAACAACAAGAAGAGCAGCCCCGGGTCGGTGAGCCAGGCGCCAGTGCCTCCCGTGCTTCACTCCGTGAAGGAAGCGCCGTCGCCGCTGGTAGCCGCGGTGCCGGAGGTCGAGCTGACGGAGGTCGAGGCTCGCCGCATCGACCTGTGGTGGTCGGCGGTGATGGTGGGCTCGCTGGGATTGGTGTTCGCGCTGCTGGCGGTGTTCGGCGGCGTGGCGGTGCCGGTGCTGCTGGCGCTGTCCGGAGCCTACATCTTCAATCCGATGGTGACGGCCCTGGAGCGCAGGGGGTTGGATCGGACGCTGGGGACGACGGTGGTCTTCGTGGCGGGGACCCTGCTGATGGTGGGCGCGGTGCTCTATCTCGTCCCGGTGTTTCGTGACGAGGCGCTGAAGCTGCCGGACTTCTTCCGTCGCGCGAGCACGCAGGTGGTGCCTCGGCTGGAGGGGTTGCTGGGGCGCTCGGTGCCGGACCTGGTGCGGCAGCGCACCACGGAGTTGGGACAGCAGGCGTCGGACCTGGTGCAGAGCGCGGGCCCCGCCGCCGCGCGCCTCCTGGCGGCCTTCGCGGGCAACACGGCGCGGTTCGTCGTGACGCTGCTGGGGCTGGCGGTGGTGCCGGTGCTGGCCTTCTTCTTCCTGCAGGACTACCCGCGACTGATGGGGCGGCTGAAGGACCTGCTGCCGCGACGCGCGGTGGGGCTGGTGGGACGTCGCTTCGCGGAGGTCGACGAGGTGCTGTCCGCCTTCGTGCGCGGGCAGTTGACGGTGGGCGCGATGCTGTCGGTCATCTACGCGGCGGGCCTGTCGGTGGCGCGCATCGACATGGCCATCGTCATCGGGGTGATTGCCGGGTTCGGCAACATGGTGCCGTACCTGGGGACGGGGCTCGGCATCGTGCTCTCGCTGGTGGGGCTGATGCTGTCGTGGCAGGGGCCCTGGCAGTTGGGCGTGGTGGCGGGCACGTTCATCTTCGGCCAGATGCTGGAGGGCTTCGTCATCACCCCGCGCATTGTCGGAGAGAAGGTGGGGCTCGCGCCGGTAGCGGTCATCATCGCCATCCTGGCGTTCGGTGAGCTGTTCGGCTTCGTGGGCATCCTCCTGGCGGTGCCGGTGGCGGCCATCCTCAAGGTTGTCTTGAGCGTGGTGGTGCAGCGCTACCAGCGGACCTCGCTGTACACGGGCGAGGCTCGCTCGAAGTGATCGGCGTGGCGGTGTTGCTGGCGGCGGTGCTGGCGCAGGCTCCAGGCCCCGCCAGCCTGACGCTGCCTCACTATCGGCTCCACCTCCGGGTGGATGAGTCGGTAGACGCGGATGCCCTGCGCTCCCTCGCTGGCAGCGGGACGGTGCTGTGGCTGAGCACCCGCTCGAACATGTTGCGAGACTCGACGCTGGAGGCGCTCAAGAGCTTCCCCGAGGTCTATGTCCAGGTCCGTCCGCCGCTCCTGGAGGCGCATGCGCGGCAGCTCGGGCGGGCACCCCGGGTGGGGCTCTGGGTGGATTCGTCGACGCTCGACGCGTCGGGCTGGCACCACCGGCTGGGGCCCAGGGCCGTGGCGGTGGAGGTCCGCGGGGTGCTCGATGTGGACGTCGCCAGTCGCGTGGCGGACGTGAGGCCCTCGCGGGTGGCGTGGTTTCCCGGGCCCGAGGATGCGAGCCTGGCGGGCTGGGGCGAGTTCGTGCAGCTCCCGGGTGCGAAGCTGCTGGGGCCCATCGCGCTGGGTGGGCGCGACGTGGCTCTCGGCGCGTGGTCCTGGAGGTCTTCGGCTTCGAGGGTCTTGTTGTGGACCGACGCGAAGGGGAGGGCGCTGGGAGGCGCTGTCCGGCGGATCCGCGTGAGGGAGCCCTTGGATGAGGTGACCCTCGTCGCGCTGTTCGTCCAGGAGCCGGCCACGGAGCTGGAGCTTGAAGTGGGCGCGGACCCGGAGTCCCTGGGTTATGCCCGGGCCTGGGTCGAGCGGCTGGAGGCCGCGGTGAGCGGGAGCGCGCGGTGACGAAGCTGGAGCAGCTGCATCAGGAGATTTCGTCGTGCCGGAGCTGTCCCCGGCTGGTGGAGTGGCGCGAGGAAGTCGCCCGGGTGAAACGCCGCGCGTACCGCGAGTGGACCTACTGGGGGCGGCCGGTGCCGGGCTTCGGAGATCCGCGGGCGAGGCTCGTCATCGTCGGCCTGGCGCCGGCGGCGCATGGGGCCAACCGGACGGGGCGCATGTTCACCGGAGACAGGTCCGGGGACTTCCTTTTCGCGGGACTGCACCGGGCGGGGTTCGCGAACCAGGGGACGAGTGAGCACCGGGAGGACGGGCTGGCGCTGAGGGATGCCTTCATCGTGGCGGCCGCCCGCTGCGCTCCACCGGACAACAAGCCGCTTCCCGAGGAGCTGGCTCGCTGTGCGCCGTTCCTGGATCGGGAGATGGCCCTGTTGCCCGCCCGGGTGCTGCTCGCCCTAGGGGCCATCGGCTGGAACGCGGCGCTCGCCTCGCTGGAGCGGACCGGAATGAAGTTCGGATCGCCGCGCCCCGCGTTCGGACACGGGGCGGAGCTGGAGCTCCCGGATGGGCGGATCCTCCTGGGCTGCTACCACGTCAGTCAGCAGAACACGCAGACGGGGCGGCTGACGCCGGCCATGTTCGATGTGGTGATGGCGAGGGTCCGAGCGCTGATCGCAGCGAAGCCGTAGGGACGCGCCGGGAAATTGGGAAGATCGGATGCGTAGTCGCGTGTTTGCTTGACAGCTACGGGAGCCCGCTGTTATTCCCCGCGCCACCTCAGCACCGGGTCGTTAGCTCAGCGGTAGAGCACTACCTTGACACGGTAGGGGTCAGTGGTTCGATCCCACTACGACCCAACACAGTTGATGTGATCTCCAGCGGGCGGCACGGCTTTCAAGAGCCCTGCCGCCCGCGGTTTTTCCGAGGTATCGCATGTCCGACATGATCACGGTCACCCTCCCCGACGGCAGTCAGAAGCAGGCCGCCCGGGGGACCACCATCGCGGACTTCGTTCGGGAGAGCATCGGTGCCGGCCTGGCGAAGGCCGCGCTGTTCGCTCGGGTGAACGGTCAGGACATGGACCTGGCCCGGAAGCTCGACGAGGACGCGAAGCTGCAGATCTTCACGCCCAAGAGCCCGGAGTCCCTGGAGCTCATCCGGCACGACGCGGCCCACGTGGTGGCCAGCGCCGTCCAGAAGCTCTTCCCCGGCACGCAGGTGACCATCGGTCCCGCGACGGAGGAGGGCTTCTACTACGACTTCTTCCGCGAGAAGCCGTTCACGCCCGACGACCTGGAGAAGATCGAGGCCGAGGCGAACGCCGAGCTGAAGCGGGACCTCACGTTCGTCCGGACCGAAATCTCCATGGACGACGCCATTCGCCTCTTCGAGGAGAAGGGCGAGAAGTTCAAGGTGGAGATCGTCAAGGACATCGCCGCGCGCGGCGCCAAGACGCTCACCCTCTACACCCACGGCGACTGGGTGGACTTCTGCCTGGGGCCCCACGCCCCGAGCACCGGGAAGATCGGCGTCATCAAGATCCTCTCGTCCAGCGGAGCGTACTGGCGCGGTGACCACCGCAACCCGATGCTCCAGCGCGTCTACGGCACGGCCTTCTTCGACAAGAAGGCGATGCAGGAGTACCTGACGCGCATCGAGGAGTCGAAGAAGCGCGACCACCGCAAGCTGGGCAAGGAGCTGGACCTCTTCCACTTCCACCCGTACGCGCCCGGCGCCGCCTTCTGGACCCCGAAGGGCACGACGTTCTACCAGACGCTCTCCGACTGGATGCGCCGGCTCACGGCGAATGACGGCTACGTGGAGATCAAGACGCCCCTGATGTTCAACAAGGGCCTCTGGGAGACGAGCGGCCACTGGGGCAAGTACAAGGAGAACATGTTCCTCGTGCTCGACAGTGAGTCGGGTGAGCATGACTTCTCGCTCAAGCCGATGAACTGCCCGTCGCACCACCTGTTCTACGGCTTCAAGAAGCACAGCTACCGCGACCTGCCGCTGCGCCTGCACACCCAGGACGTGCTGCACCGCAACGAGGCGGCGGGCTCGCTCGGCGGCCTCACCCGGGTGCGCCAGTTCGCGCAGGACGACGCGCACATCTACTGCACGGAGGCGCAGATCACCGACGAGGTGAAGCGCTTCGTGAAGCTGCTGGACCACGTCTACAAGGCGGTGGGCCTGACGTACGCGGTGAAGCTGTCCACGCGTCCGGAGCAGCGGCTGGGGGATGACTCCCTGTGGGATCGCGCCGAGGCGGGCCTGAAGACGGCGCTCGAGTCGCTGGGCCTGGAGTACGAGCTGGCCCCGGGCGACGGCGCCTTCTACGGCCCGAAGATCGACTTCACGGTGTCCGACAGCATCGGGCGCCGCTGGCAGCTGGGCACCATGCAACTGGACTACCTGGCCCCGGAGCGCTTCGACCTGTCCTACGTGGGCGAGGACAACGCGCTCCACCGGCCCGTCGTGCTCCACCGCGCCATCTTCGGCTCCTTCGAGCGCTTCACCGCCATCCTCATCGAGCACTTCGCGGGGGCCTTCCCGGCGTGGCTGTCGCCCATCCAGGCGGTCATCGTCGTCGTGGCGGACCGGCAGGCGGACTACGCGCGCAAGGTGCGCGACACGCTGCGGGCCAAGGGCTTCCGGGTGGACTTCGACGACCGCGGCATGTCCCTCAACGCGAAGATCCGCGAGGCGCAGCTCCAGAAGATTCCGTTCACCCTCGTGGTGGGCGACAACGAGGTCGCCGCGGAGGGCGTGGCGCCCCGCCGGTACGGGGGCGAGGACCTCAAGAGCATGAAGCTTGCGGACTTCGAGGCCCTGTTGGCCAAGGAGACCGCCCTGCCGTAGGCCGTTGGACGGGGTGGTCCGTGCATTGCGGACAGGTCTTGACTCCCCGTCATGCCCAAGTATCTTGGGGCACTTTTGTAGGAATCGTCGCACCCAGCCCGAAAGGGCAGGGGGCGCGGGGACGGTAGGTCGACGGCTTGGCGTGCGGTCGGCGGTAGCCATTCCAGTTGAAAAGAAATAGTGGTAGAGGCTGCCGGCTCCCGCCGTGGCCTTGGGTGAAAACGCCAGAGGCCGTGACGCTGACGGCACGCTGTAAGGAAGGAATCAGGACGATGCCGAAGTTGAAGACCCGCAGTGGCGCGAAGAAGCGCTTCCAGGTGAAGAAGAGCGGCAAGGTCAAGCACGGCAAGGCCTACGGCAAGCACCTCTTCACTCACGCCAAGACGCCGAAGCAGAAGCGCGGCAACCGCGGCACCAGCCATCTTCGCGACATGGATGCGAAGAAGGTCATCAAGGAAATGTTCCCCTACGGGGCCTGAGCCACGGCTCGGCAACCTCGTGGCCCTTGGCGGAGCGGCGTGAAGCCGGCACCGCGCGGGGGCTGACAACCTACGCAGTCCGGAGTGAGTGAAACATGCGCGTCAAGAAGGGTGTAAAGGCTCGTCGCCGTCGCAATAAGATTTTGAAGCTGGCCAAGGGTTTCCGCGGCCGCCGGAAGAACTGCTTCCGCCGGGCGAACCAGGCGGTTGAGCGCGCCCTGGACTACGCCAGCCGCGACCGCATGCAGCGCAAGCGGGACTTCCGTCGCCTGTGGATCGTCCGCATCAATGCGGCGGCCCGCACGGTCGGCCTGTCCTACTCGAAGCTGATCGCCGGCCTGGCGAAGGCGAAGATCAGCCTGGACCGCAAGGTGCTGTCGGACATGGCCATCGCGGACCCCTCGGGCTTCGCGGCCATCGCCAACATCGCGAAGGCGGCCTGATTCACGCCGGTCCTCCCTGAGGGCCAGCGACAGAGCGGGTGAGGTGGCCTTCACGGGCCGCCCGCCTGCGTGAGTAAACGGGCTGCCTCTCCAGGGCGGCCCTTTTTTTTGCCCCGATGGGCCATGCGTCCAGGGGCCGTGCAACGGAGGCGACAAGGCCATGCGGGACAGGTTGCAGGCGTTGGCGGAGGCCGCTCGGCGGGAGATCGCGGGGGCGTCCGAGTTGCCCGCGGTGGAAGCGCTTCGGGTCCGTTACCTGGGCAAGAAGGGCGAGCTGTCCGGAGTCCTTGGCGGCATGGGCAAGCTGCCCCCTGAGGAGCGACGGGCGCTGGGTGAGGTGGCCAACATCGTCAAGGCGGAGCTGGAGAAGCTGCTCGCCGAGGCCACGCAGCGCGCGGAAGACGCCGCGCTGGAGGCCCAGCTCCAGGGGCCCGGGCTGGACGTGACGTTGCCCGGTCGCGCGGTGGCGCCGGGGAGCCGGCACCCGGTGTCGAGGACGATGGAGGACATCGTCCGGACGTTCTCCCGGCTTGGCTTCGACGTGGCCGCGGGCCCCGAAATCGAGCTGGACTACTTCAACTTCGAGGCGCTGAACCTCCCGAAGGACCACCCCGCGCGGGACATGCAGGACACGTTCTACGTGGACGAGCCGTCACTGGGGCACGCGAAGAAGGCGGACAGCTCCGTGCTGCTGCGCACGCACACGTCGCCGGTGCAGGTGCGGTACATGCTGCAGCGCAAGCCGCCCATCCGCGCGGTGATGCCGGGGCGGGTGTACCGCCGCGACTCGGACATCACCCACACGCCGATGTTCCACCAGGTGGAAGGCCTGTTGGTGGACAAGGACGTGACGTTCGCCGAGCTGAAGGGCTCGCTGGACGCGTTCGTGAAGGCGTTCTTCGGCTCGGACACGCGCACGCGTTTCCGCCCGTCGTTCTTCCCCTTCACCGAGCCGTCGGCGGAGGTCGACATCTCCTGCACCTCGTGTGGCGGCAAGGGCTGCCGCGTGTGCAAGCAGACGGGCTGGCTGGAGGTGCTGGGCAGCGGAATGGTGCACCCCAACGTGTTCACCTCCGCGGGGTATGACCCGGGCGAGGTGACGGGCTACGCGTTCGGCATGGGCGTGGAGCGCATCGCCATGCTGCGCTACCGCATCGACGACCTGCGGATGATGTTCGAGAACGACGCTCGGTTCCTCGAGCAGTTCTGAGTCCTTCGGGCGCGGCCGCCCGAGCCTCCCGCCTGGCGGGGTGGCGTGGCCGCGCTCCTGTCTTCGTCCCGAGAGCAAGAGGGTGGACCTGTGAAGATTTCGGTGAAGTGGCTTGGCGACTACGTGGCGCTGCCGCCGTCGGTGGACGAGCTGGCGCGCAAGTTGACCGCCGCGGGCCTGGAGATCGAAGGCCTGGAGCGTCCGGGGGATGGGCTCCGAGGCGTGGTGGTGGCGCAGATCAAGGAGTCCGTGCAGCACCCCAACGCGGACAAGCTCTCCGTCACGCAGATTGACGCCGGGGGCGGCGCGCTGGTGCAGGTGGTGTGCGGCGCGAAGAACTACAAGGTCGGCGACAAGGTTCCGCTGGCCACGGTGGGCACGAAGCTGCCCAACGGGATGGAGATCAAGCAGGCCGCGCTGCGCGGCGTGGACAGCTCCGGCATGCTCTGCTCCTCGAAGGAGCTGGGGCTGACCGAGGAGTCCAGCGGCCTGCTCATCCTGTCGCCCGACTTGAAGCCGGGCACGCCCATCGCGGAGGCGCTGGGGCTGGATGACGTGGTCCTGGAGGTCAACGTCACGCCGAACCGGCCGGACGCGCTGAGCCACCTGGGCGTGGCGCGCGAGGTGAGCGTGGTGACGGGGGCGGCCCTCAAGGTTCCTCAGCCGAAGCTGACGGAGTCCGGTGCGCCGGCGTCCCAGAGCGTCAAGGTCCGCGTGGAGGATTCAGTGCGCTGCCCGCGCTACGGGGCGCGCGTGGTGGAGAACATCACCATCAAGCCGTCGCCGCAGTGGATGCAGGACCGGCTGAAGGCGTGTGGCGTGCGGGCCATCAACAACGTGGTGGACATCACCAACTACGTCAATCTCGAGTTCGGGCAGCCGCTGCACGCGTTCGACCTGGACAAGCTCGCGGGGCAGGAGATCGTCGTCCGCGGGGCGAAGAAGGGCGAGAAGCTCACGACCCTGGACGGCAAGGAGCGGACGCTGGACCAGGATGAGCTGGTCATCTGTGACCGGGACCGGCCGCAGGCGCTCGCGGGCGTCATGGGTGGCGGGGACAGCGAGGTGACGGAGAAGACGACGCGCCTGTTGCTGGAGGCGGCGAACTTCCTGGGCTCGGGCGTGCGCCGGGCGGCGAAGCGTCATGCGCTGCACACCGAGGCGTCCCATCGCTTCGAGCGTGGGGCGGACCTGGACGCGGTGGTTCCCGCCATCGAGCGGGCGGCGCAGCTGCTCGTCGAACTCGCGGGCGGCACGGTGGCGCCGGGGTTGATCGACATCTATCCGGCCGAGAAGCCGCCGCGTCAGGTGACGCTGCGCTTCGCCCGGGTGGAGAAGGTGCTGGGCGTGGCGGTGCCCGAGGCGGAGGTGCGGCGCATCCTGGAGGCGCTCGGCTTCCAGAAGCTGTCGGAGAGCGCGGGGCAGGCGACGTACTCGGTGCCCAGGGCGCGGGTGGACGTGGAGCGCGAGGAGGACCTGCTGGAGGAGGTCGCTCGCGTCTTCGGCTACGACAACATCCCGGCGAAGCTGCCGCGCGGGCTCGCCTCACTGGCGCCCGAGCCGGCGCACTCCGAGGCGGAGCGTCGCCTGCGGCAGGCGATGTCGGGTGCGGGTCTGGACGAGGTGGTGAACTACTCGTTCGTCGCGCCCAAGAGCCTGGAGGTCCTGGGCCTGAAGGAGCAGCCGGTGGCGCTGCTCAACCCGCTGAGTGTCGAGCAGTCGGTGATGCGCACCAGCCTGATTCCGGGGCTGCTGGAGAACCTGTCGCGCAGTGTCCGGCACCAGGTGGAGTCGGTGTGCCTCTATGAGACGGGCCGCGCCTACTTCCGGGACTCGGAGGGCGGGCAGGGGACTCGGCCGGCGGCGCGCGAAGTGAACCGCGTGGCGGGCCTGGTCTGGGGCCTGCGAGGTGGCGGCCGGAGCTGGACGCAGAAGGATGCCCGGGCGGACTTCTACGATGCCAAGGGCGCGGTGGAGGCGGTGCTCGGGGCGCTGCGTGTGGACGGCGTCACCTGGTCGCTCGGCGGGCCTGCGGCGTACCACCCGCGTGCCAGCGCGGAGGTGAAGTTGGCGGACGGCACGGTGCTGGGCCATGTGGGGGAGCTGCACCCTCGCGTGGTGAAATCGCTGGGCCTGCCCGAGGGAGTGTTCGTGTTCGAACTGGACACGGAGCCGCTGTACTCGGCGGCTCGGCTGGTGCCCGAGTACCACTCGCTGCCCAGGTTCCCCGCGGTGCTCCGCGACCTGGCGGTGGTGGTGCCGGTGGAGCTGGCGAACGACTCGGTGCGGAAGGTGATCCTGGAAGTGGGGCGTCCGCTGGTGGAGGACGCGCTGGTGTTCGACGTGTACACGGGCAAGCCGATTCCCGAGGGGAAGAAGAACCTGGCGTACGCGCTGCGCTACCGCTCGGCGGAGCGGACGTTGACCGACGTGGAAGTCACGGAGGCGCACCAGCGCATCATCAGCGAGGTGAACCAGCGCCTGGGTGCCTCGCTGCGTGCCTGAATTCCTGAATGAAGTCAGAGGGTTGACTTGCCTTCGGGAAGGCTGCCACAGTATTTGGGCGTTCACCGTGCTGAGGGTGGGGGCATCCCGAGGATTCGCATGACGAAGGCGGACATCATCGAGGGCGTCTACGAGAAGGTCGGCTTCTCGAAGAAGGAGTCGGCCGAAATCGTGGAGCTCGTGTTCGACACGCTCAAGGAAACGCTGGAGCGCGGCGACAAGATCAAGGTCTCCGGGTTCGGCAACTTCCAGGTGCGCCAGAAGAAGGCGCGCGTGGGTCGCAACCCGCAGACGGGCAAGGAGATTGAAATCTCGGCCCGTCGGGTGCTGACCTTCCGGCCGAGTCAGGTGTTGAAGAGCGCCCTCAACGGGGAGGCCCCGCCGGAAGATCACGCGGAGATCGACGCGCGCGAGGAAGCGGCGGCGGACGCGGCCGAGGCCCGGGGCGAGGACTTCGACGAAGAGGGAATGGAAGATTCAGAAGGGTGAGTTTTCCCACCGCGACCTGCTGCTCCTGCTTGACCTGAGCGTTGTGTAGGGGCATAAGGGCGCACCGTTTCACGACGGCGGCAGCACAAGCGGTTTCGGGGCGTAGCGCAGCCTGGTAGCGCACTTGCTTGGGGTGCAAGTGGTCGCAGGTTCAAATCCTGTCGCCCCGACCATCGAAGGCCCTGGACTCCTAGGCGAAAGCCGAGGGGTCCAGGGCCTTCACCTTTTTGTCACGGCTTCGACGCGGCGGTGGCGTCCCAGCTCGGAATCTTCTTCTCGGCGAGCTCGCGGAAGGAGGGGAACTCCACTTCCTGACAGTGGCGGACCCCCTCCTCATCCCGACAGCCCGCGGCGGCGTAGGTGAGCGTCTTCTGCATGGCGCGCCAGTAGTCGCCGCCCCGGAACAGCGCGAAGTGGTGGCCCATGTTCCACGGCACCCGCCCGAAGTCCTCGTAGGCCGCGTGGAGAGCCTTCTGGTAGTCCTCCTCCATCTGCGCTCCCGTGCCCCCCTTCGAGTTGTATGCGTCGTCCATCGAGTACGTGAGCGCGCCCTTCATCCACATCAACGGGAACTGGGCCATTCCCAGTCCGGGCTCCTTCGTCATGCGCCTGGGCGGGCCCAGCTTCCAGCTCGGGCTGCTGTCGTACGCGTACCCGCGCGCGGCCAGCACCCGGTAGAGGGCTGAGTTGAAGTGCAGGAAGGGCGCGCGGAACCCCACCACCCGGTACGGCCGGAGGTTGTCTCGCTGGGGCTTCCCCTCCGCGTCGAACAACACCTTACCTTCATGTTCGACGGGGAAGGCCGGAGGGGGAATGCATACGTCCGTCGCCGTCGTCCACGTCGGGCTTCCACAAACCAATCCCGCCACGCAGGGTGTATTGGCATTGCAGGTCGTACTGCACACGCCTACGTCCTCCGTCAGATGCAGGCACGTACCGCCCTGGCAGTCCGCGTCGGCGCCGCACCGCGCACCCGGCTGTCCCGCCGCCGCCGTCTTCAAGGGCTCCCACTTCGGGAACACCGCCTTGCCCTTCGCATCGACGACGGGCTCAAAGAGGTTCGCCTCCACCAGCGCGTGGAACTCGTCGATCTCCTTGCGCCAGGCGTCGTCAGTCCATGTCTGCCCGGAAGCGTGGCGGACCGTGTGGTTCGCGACCTCGTGCCCCTCGTTCAGGGCCTGCTGGGTGAGGGCCCATCGCACGCGGGCCTCTTCACTCGTCGTCGGCACGTCGAGCGGATCAATCGCCACACCCTGAACGGTGGGGTCGTAGTACGCGGTGTTGATGAAGTAGGTGTAGTGGAGCGGCTTGCCCGTCTCCCGCTCCAGCTTCCGGGCGAACCCCAACGTGTCGAGCCACATCGCGAAGCGCTTGCTCCCGTCGAATGAGGCGGTGACTTGCAGCGGGTGCGCGCCGAAGTCCGTCTCCATCGGCTCCCCGAAGGGGGCATCGCGCTTCTTGCAGGATGCCGCCACGCAGACGAGGACGGCGAGGAGTGACATCCGCGTGAGGCGCGAGCGGACAGGGGCGACAAGCATGGGGGCGTGCTCCAGGGCAGAAGCCGGGAAGCGCGTAGATTAAGTCAAAGCCGTGAACACGGCTATTCAGGAAAATGTATCATTCGGTCCTCGCCAGGCGGTCCGGGGCTTCCGGGCACGAAGTGGAGGGAACGGGTGAATCTCAGTGTCGTCATGCCGTACTTCAAGCGCATCCGGGAGTTTCAGAGGGTGCTGCTGCTGAACGCGCCGTACTTCGCCCGGCCAGGCACCGAGGTGGTCATCGTCCTAGATGAGCCGAGCGAAGAAGGGGAGGTGATGCGCCTCGTCCGCGACTTCCCCTCCATCCGGTGGCGCATCATCGTCAACGACTTCGACCACCCCTGGCGGCCGCCGTGTCGCGCCATCAACGTGGGGGTGCGCAATGCCATCGGCGAGCACGTGCTCGTCATGTCGCCCGAGTCCGCCTTCGTCACCGACGTGCCCGGCATCGCGCTCGCGCATATCGCGGCCAACCCCGGTACGGCGGCGCTCGGCCACGTCGCCTTCGCGACGTTCGACCAGGTGGAGTCCGCCGGAGGTTCTCTCGCGACGGCGTTCACGGAACCCGTGACGATCTACGGCTCCATCTGCGTGGCCCGCGAGCGCCTGAACGCCATCCATGGCTACGACGAGAGCTTCGACCAGTGGGGCGGTGACGACGACAACCTGCGCGTGCGCCTCATGATGACGGACACGTACCTCTTTCCGCTCGAGGACATGCGCATCCTCCACCTGTCCCTCGAGCCCCGGCAGGTGCGGCAGGCCAGCGCGATGCCTTCACCCGAGTACACGCAGCGCATCTTCAGCCCCTCGTCGGCGCAGGCGAACCCCGAGGGCTGGGGTGAGAGCTTCAAGCGCATCGCCTTCGACTGGCGGCGATAGGAGATGGGACACCCCATGCTCGTGGCGGTCCTGCAGCTTCGGAACGAGGCGTACTACCTGCGCGGGTGCCTGGACCACCTGCGCGACCATGTGGATGCCTTTGTCGCGCTGGACGACGGGTCGACGGATGAAACGCGCGCCATCCTCGCCGCTGAGCCCAAGATGGCCGACGTGCTCACCAACCCGCCGCGTCCCGACGAGGTGGGCTGGGATGAGCCCGGTAACCGCTCCCGACTGCTGCGGCGGGCGAAGGAGCTGGGCGCCCGGTGGGTGCTCTGCGGTGACGCCGACGAGCGCTTCGAGCAGGGCTTTCTCGCGCGGCTGCCGGAGTACCTCCTCAAGGCGGAGAAGCAGAACCGGCCCCTCGTGGCGATGCGCTACCGGGAGCTGTGGGACGGCGTCGCGCAGTACCGCGCGGATGGCCTCTGGGGCCGGAAGACCCGCTGCTGCGCCTTTCCTCTTCCTGATGCGATGACCTTCGGCGGCCGGCGCCATACGAAGTTTCATGGCGTGTGGTACCCCGAGCAACTCCTGGGGGCCCGGCACCTGATGCTGGACCACGGCCTGTATCACCTGCGCATGGTGAAGCCGGAGGACCGCATCGCGCGGAGAGACCGCTACGTCCGGTTGGATCCGGAATCGCGCTTCCAGCGCGTCGGGTACGACTACCTCACCGAGACGCGGGGCGTGAAGCTCAAGCCCATCCCTCCGGGCCGGGAGTATGCGTTCCACACGCTCCCCGAGGATCTCCGGCAACAGGTGCCCGCCGCGTACCTGGACGGAAGGCCGGCCCCATCCGCGAGCGGGCTCACCGGTTGGCTGCGCCGGCTCTTTTCCTCGTAACTCCTCATTCCTGGACGGAAGGCCGGCTCCATCCGCCAGCGGGCTCACCGGTTGGTTGCACCGGCTGTTCTCCTCGTAACTCCTCCGTCAAGGCAGGCCAGCCCCAGCCCCTGTCGGTGAAGGCCCGGTCTCGCGGATGAGGGCGTGCCCTGCGCGGGAGCCCGTTGCCTCTCAGAACTTCGGGACGGGGTTGGGGCCCGTGTAGTAGCCGAGCTCGCTGCGATAGCCGCAGGACTCCTCCAGCATCCGCTCCTCGGGAATCTCCTCGGTGACGACACGGAATGGCACGGGGGGCGGCTGCACGTCGGCGGGAGTGGGGATCCGCAGCGCCTCCTGCAGCGAGACTCCCTTCTCGAGGGCCTGGAACAGGACCTGATGGCGGAGGGCCAGTGACTGGTACTGCTCCGGGCCGAGCAGGCCGGAGATGAACATGCGCCACAGGACGGAGGCCTGCTTCTTTCGTGCTCGCTCGCGATTCGGTCCCTCCAGGGGCTGCCGCGGCGCGGGCGCTATGGCCGCCAGGAGCGTGCCCTCGAAGGCGTCGAGCTGCGCGGGCTGCTTCTGGAAGTAGTACTGGCTGGCCTGTCCCACGCCCCAGATACCGGGGCCCAGCTCCATGATGTTCAGGTAGAGCTGCAGGATGCGCTGCTTGGGCACCTCGCGCTCCAGGTCGCGGGTGAGGAGGATCTCCCGCAGCTTCCGCTCGAAGGTCTGCTCGGGTCCGAGGAAGAGGTTGCGCGCGAGCTGCATGGTGATGGTGCTGTGCCCGACGACCCGGCCGTTCAAGCGGCCGTGTATGGCCAGCAACGTCTGCCGGTAGTTGAAGCCCCGATGCTGGAAGAAGATGGTGTCCTCCGCTTTCACCACCCCGCACACCAGCGCGTTGGACATCGAGGAGAGGGGAAGCCAGGTCACCGCGAAGTTCTCGGGGAGCTGTCCCTCGGAGATGGCCAGGCGCATGTAGTTGGTGCGCTCCGGGTTCTCCTCGCCCAGCCGGCTCACGGAGGGTAGCTGATGCGACACCCAGGTGACGTACAGCCCGAAGGGGATGCCCACGATGGCGAGCAGCACCAGCGTCCCGCGCGCGAGGCGCCGGAACACGCCGCGCCGCTTGGGCTTGGGGGAAACGGACCGGTCAGGGGCGCTACGGGGGCTCTGAGACATGATGCTGGCAACCCTATTCTCGTGGTCAGCTGTCAGACTTCGTTGCCGGTGATGCCAAGCTCGCGGAACAGCGGGGCCAGCGTCTTTTCGAGCAGGGCCTGCTGCCCGGCATCGAGCGCGTCGCGGCCGCTCCCCACCTTGCCCTCGCGGATGAACCCCTCCGCGCTCAAGCCTCCTGGCATGGGCGGCGCGAAGCGGGCGTTGTGCCGCTTCATGTACTCGAAGCTCGTCTTCTCCAGGATGTCCGGCAGTCGCTCTGGAGGAAGTGGAAGCGCGAGGAACGTCGCGACGCGCCGCAGCTCCCGCTCGCGGTCCGTCACGAGATCCTCGTAGCGCACGTGCAGGACGTTGGGCGCCCGGCGGTTCGGCCACCAGGACCTGAGGTGGGACGACCACCCGCGGTTCTTCATCTCCCGCTGGAAGAACTGATCAAAGTCCAGATGCGCGCCATGGGCCCTGCACACGTGGTGGTAGTAGGACACCAGGGTGTCGTTCGCCGCACGCGTGACGTAGATGACTCGACTGTTGGCGGGAGGCCGCAGCAAGCCACGGCTCAGGTGCGTCTTGAAGATGCGGGGCGAGGGCAGTCCGTCCAGCTCCTGCTCTGCCCGGGGCTTCGTCCCGAGCTGCTCCAGGAATGGGGACACCTGGAGGATGTGCTCGAACTCGCCACGTCCCTCGTGGATCAACTGGAAGACGATTTGCTGCATCCACGTCGTCCCGGCCTTGGCCGCGGTGGCGATGTAGATGTCCCCAGGGCGGGGCTTGAGCCAGACGTAACGCACGCGCAGCCACGAGCGCGCCGACCGAAGCGCCCACCGTGCGCGCATCAACCCGCCAACCAGACCCCTCATCGGGTCCGGTGCTGGCCGGGTCGGACGATTCGTGACGCCGTGCCGCTCACTCATGCTCACCCGGCCAAACTTGCTAGAGCTGCATAGTCAGAACATCGCAATATTCAGGCGATTTCTGAATTTACTTTCTTGCCCGCTATTCGCAACGCAGTGAGCCGCGACACGGAGGTGCGGGAGGGAGTCTCCAGGCACTCGCGCCCAAGCCTCTACGCGCTGCGCTTGAAGGCGTACCGGTGCGTGACGAGCGCGGGCATGCGGTTCGCCACCAGGTAGAGCGGGTCGATGTTCCGCAGGCGCTCCTGTGGGGGGCGGGTGCGCATGTACCGGGTGACGAGGTGAAGCTCGGTGCAGCCCGCGATGAAGCCGTCCACGCCATGGGCCCGGACCAGCCGCTCGCACAGGACCGCCGCCTCCGTGACGTCGCCGTGTCGCTTGAGCCGGTAGATGGCGTCGTGGAGTTCGACCTGCTCCGCGGCGCTCGTCCAGGTCAGGTGGGGCTCCGCTGCGCGCCAGCGCTCGCTGCGCTCGAAGACGCGCGCCGCGCGGGTCCCCTGGCTGGAGAGAATCAGCCAGCGCTTCCCCTCCGCGCTCACCTCGTCGAGGGTGAGGTCCACGAGCGACACGGTGAGGTCGCGCAGCGGCGCGGGGATGTGTTCGAGGAAGTGGTGCATCGTGATGCAGGCGATCACCATGCGCCGCGCACCCATGTCCCGCAGGCGCATCAACGCGCCCTCGAGCCATCGCGCCACCACCGCCTCCTGGCCCTGGATGATCGCCTGGGTGCGATCCGGCACGTTCGGGTCCGACAGCAGGACACAGGCCGGCCCCGACTGCTCCACCTCGAACGGATTCTCCTCGTAGATGGTCTTCAGGAACTCGGCCGACGCCAGGGGCCCGAGGCCCCCCACGATGCCCAGGAGCTCGCTCGGCGCCGGGACCGCGTCCCACATGTTCGTCCGCGCGGCAGGCGGCAGCCCAAGGCTATCCAAGGTCTCGTCTCACCGGATGTCTAATCTTGCTGGTTTGAACAATAATCCACGAAAAACCATTCTACAATCCGTTCGATCCAGATCGACCTCCTCGAAGGATTCAGATGGCCACCATCCTCCTCGCGCCGCTGCCTGTTCCAGGCCACGTCAATCCCAGCTTGCGGATCGCGCGGTCGCTCCAGCGCGGCGGTCACCGGGTCATCTACCTGGGCATCCTGGAGATAGAGGACGAGGTGCGCGCCGAGGGGTTCGAGTTCACGCCCCTGTTCGGGGACGTCTTCCCCAAGGGGAAGCTCACCGAGCTGCGAGCGACCGCGGCGCGGCTGAAGGGCCTGCGCCTGCTGTGGTTCCTGCGCACCCAGGCTCGTTGCTTCAACGAAGCGCTGCGTCGGATGGTCGAGGGGGAGGTCGATGCCCTCCTGGCCCGACTTCAACCGGACCTCCTCATCTGCGACGAGAAGCTCCGGCACCTCGCCATCATCGGGCACGGGCTCGACGTCCCCGTCCTGCAGATGAACGTGACGATTCCCCCGGAGTTCATTCCACGCCCCGAGGGCGCCTCGCGGGGACCGGGGCGTGGCGCCGCGATGCCGGGTGAGCGACTCCTCATGGCGCTGGGGCTCTTTCCCCGCCTTCGCCCGGCCCTGCTGGCGTTGGCGCGCAAGCACCGCTACCCGCTGAAGAACATCGAGACCGTTCCGATGCTCGACCGGAGCCTCTCGCCCGAGCTGCTCCTCTGTCCCAAGGAGTTCGCCGAGGTGCGGGTGCGCAGCACCCCCGGGGAGTATTGCTACATCGAGCCGTGCATCGACCATGAACGCCGCGAGCCCGAGTTTCCCTGGGAGCGCCTGCGCGAGGACCGACCGCTGGTCCTCTTCGCACTCGGGACGCTCGCCGCGACCTCGAAGCACAACCTGCGCATCCTCCAGGAGGCCTTCCTCGCGGCCGCCCGCCGCCCGGACCTTCAGTTCGTCATGGTGGTGGGCTCCACGATGGAGCCCGCGATGTTCGACGTGCCGCCCGGCGTGATCGCCGTGAAGGTGGCGCCGCAGCTCGGCCTGCTTCGGAAGGCGGCGGTGATGGTCAACCATGCCGGGACGAACAGCGTGAAGGAGTGCATCGCCTTCGGCGTGCCCATGGTCTCCATTCCACTCCAGTTCGATCAGCCCGACATCGGCCGGTTGATTGAACTTCATGGGGTGGGACGCACCATCCCGCCTCCAGAGTTCACCGCCGACCGGCTGCTCGAGGCCCTCGACGACGTCCTCCAGAACCCCGCGTACAAGAAGGCCTGCGAGCAGTTGCGGGTCCACTTCGTCCAGGCCGAGAGCGCACGGGGAGCCGCGGGCCCCATCGAGGAGTTCCTCGCGCGCCGCTCCGCCACGGTGGGTGAGCGCCGCCGCCTGGCGTAGGCCTTTCGCGCGCTCACTGCGTCCGCTCGCGGACCCGGTCGGGCTCATTCGCATCCTCACGCCGTCTCGTGCCTTCCATGGGCGAGGCCCAGGGCGTGCGTGCGTCGCGGAAGCTCGGACAGTCGCTGGTCGGGGGCCGCGACGATGAACTCGAGCAGGGCCTGGAAGTCGTCCTGCATCGCCTCGATGCTCTCGTGCTCGAACAGGTCGGCCTTGTACTCGAAGGTGCCGCCCAGTCCTTCCGGTGTCTCCACGACGTTCAGCTTGAGGTCCGTCAGGGACCGGGTGCGATGGAGGGGGAGAGGGGACACCGACAGCCCGGCCACGGAGGTGGCTTGTGCGCGATCCACGCGGGTGAACGAGAAGCCGACCTGCCACGGGGGCGGCATCAGCTTGACCAGTTCGGTATGCGGAAGCCCCTGGTGCTGGAACGCCTCCAGGTACGTCGAGCGAGCCCGCCGGAGGACCTCGAGGAAGCTCGGGTCACCCGACAGGTCCGTCCGCAACACCATGTAACCGGCGAACATCCCCAGGACCTTCTCCAGTTCCATGCGCTGGCGGTTGGCGTGCGAGAAGCCGACCGCGATGTCCTCCTGCCCGGCGCAGCGCGACAGGACCACCTGGAATGCCGCGAGCATCAGCACGAACGGCGTCACGCCCTCCTTGCGGCAGAGCGCCCGGGTTGCCCTGGAGAGCTCGGGTGAGAGCAGGAACGGCTGGAGGCTGCTCACGATGCCCTCGTGCCGCTGGCGCGGGCGCCGGTAGGGAAGCGCCACCTCCAGGACTGGACTGGCGAGCTTCAGGGACCAGTAGGCGCGCAGCTGTTCCAGCGCTCCCCCGCGCAGCCAGTCGTGTTCCCAGCGGGTGACGTCGCGGTACTGCAGCGCGGGCTCGGGGAGCCGCGGCGGCAGCCCTTCACGGATCGCGGCGTAGACCTCCGCCAGCTCGCCCATGAAGAGGGACGTGGAGACGTAGTCGGTGATCGCGTGGTGCTGGTTGAGGAGCAGGACGTGCGTGTCGGCGGTGAGGCGGAACACCCAGGCGCGGAGCAGCGGTCCCTGGGCGACGTCGAACGGGCGGTGCTGCTCCTCGTCGATACGCCGCATGAGCTCCGCCTGTCGCTGTTGCTCCGGCAGGTCGCCGAGTTCGATCACCTGGAGCCGCGCTTCCCCCTGCGAGGCGATCCGCTGCATCGGAGTGCCGTCGATGACGGGGAAGCTCGTGCGGAGAATCTCATGGCGCCGGACGAGCAGGTCGAAGCCTTCCCGCAGTGCTTCCGTGTCGAGCGGGCCGTCCAGGCGGAAGGCCGCCGGGGAGGAGTTCGCGAGGTCCTCGGGCCCCTTCTCCTCGTCCGACCAGTACACCTGCTGGCGCGGCGAGAGGGGCAGCACCTCGCACGGTGGCGTGGAGACGACGGGCGGGACGCGCGGCCCGGACGTGCCTCCGAGTGAGTCGATATGCGTGGCGAGCGCCGCCACGGTGGGCTTCGAGAAGAAGTCGGTCAGCGACAGCTCCAGGCCGAAGACTCCGCCCACGCGCGTGGTCACCTGGGTGGCCATGAGCGAGTGTCCGCCCAGCTCGAAGAAGTCATCGTCGACGCCCACGGACCCGCACTGGAGGACGTCGGCCCACACCTCGGCGATGAGCTCTTCGGTGGGCGTGCGGGGCGGGGTGCGCTGGCGGATGTCCTCAGTGCCGGGCACCGCCTCGGGAGCGGGGAGCGCCTTGGCGTCGACCTTTCCGTGGGGCGTCAGCGGCAGGGCCGTGAGGAGCACCCACGCGGACGGCACCATGTAGTCGGGGAGCCTGTCGCGCAGGAACGCACGGAGGTCCTCGACGGCGAGCCGCGTGTCCTCCCGGGCGACGAAGTAGGCCACGAGCCGCTTGCCTCCCGCCGCGTCGGCACGGGCCACGACGACGGCCTCATGCACCCCGGGGGCCTGCCCGAGCACCGCCTCGACCTCCCCCAGCTCGACGCGGAAGCCGCGGACCTTCACCTGGTTGTCGACGCGGCCCGAGAACTCGAACTCGCCCGACGGCAGGGCGCGCACGAGATCTCCCGTCCGGTACATCCGCTCACCGGGCGTGAGCGCGAAGGGGGACGGGATGAACCGTTCGGCCGTGAGGTCCGGGCGCTCCAGATACCCACGCGCCAGTCCCACGCCACCCACGTACAGCTCGCCGGTGCTCCCCAGGGGAACCGGTTGGAGGTGGGGGTCGAGGACGTAGAGCCGCACGTTCGGGAGCGGACGGCCGATGCTCGGCCGCTCGACCTTTACGTCAGGGCTGATGCTCGCGCACACCGTCACTTCGGTCGGGCCGTAGGCGTTGAGGAAGCGCCGGCCCGGCTTCCACCTCGCGGCGAGCTCCGGCGTGCACGCATCGCCCGCGGAGATCACCACCCGCAGCGTGTCCAGCGCTCGCGGCTCCAACTGCGCGAGCACCGGCGGCGTGAGCGTCACGGTGGTGATGGCCTCCCGTTGAATCAGGTCGCGCAGGGGCGCACCGGGCATCAGCTCGTCACGGAGGGCCAGATGGAGGCAGCCGCCGCTCAGCAGGGTGGAGAAGACCTCGGAGACAGAGGCGTCGAAGCCAAGCGCGGAGGCCTGGAGCACCCGACTCCCAGGCGAGATGTCGAAGGCCGCCGCCAGGGCCAGGGCGGTGTTGCACAGGCCCCGGTGGGCGAGCAGGACGCCCTTGGGCTGGCCCGTGGAGCCCGAGGTGAAGATGACGTAGGCCAGGTTCTCCGGCGTCACGTCGACCGACGGCGCGCTCGTGGGGTGGCGGGCGATGTCCGTCCAGTCCGAGTCCAGGCAGACCGGGAGCTCCGAGCGGAGGGGCAGCTCGTCGAGGACCGCGTCCTGCGTGAGCAGCACCGACACGGCGGACTCCCGCAGCAGCAGGGAGAGCCGCTCCGTGGGGTAGCCAGGATCCAATGGGACGAAGCTGCCCCCCGCCTTCAGCACTCCGAGGAGGGCCACCACCAGCTCCAGCGAACGTTCCAGGCAAACGCCGACGCGCAGCTCGGGCCCGACGCCGAGCCCACGCAGGTGGTGCGCGAGCTGGTTGGCCCGGCGGTCCAGCTCCGCGTACGTCAGCGCGTGCCCCTGGAAGGACACCGCTGGCGCTTCCGGTGTGCGGCGCGCCTGCTCCTCGAAGAGGTGGTGCGCGCAGCGGTCCACCGAGAGTTCGGCGTCCGTCGCGTTCCACTCGACGAGCAGCCGGTGGCGCTCCTCGTCGGCGAGGACGGGCAGGGAGGACAGCCGCAGGTCCGGCGCGGTGACCACCGCCTCCAGCACCCGCTGGTAGGCCGCGGCCATGCGCGCGATCGTCGCCTCTTCGAAGAGGTCGGTGCTGAACTCCCACAGCCCGACGAGGCTGCCCTCGAACTCCTCCAGGACGAGCGTGAGGTCGAACTTGGACGACGCGTTCTCGAACGCCACGCCGCTCAGACTCAGGCCTGGGAGCTGGAGCTCCGTGAACGGCTGGTTCTGCAGCGCCAGCTTGACCTGGAACAGCGGCGTATGGCCCAGGCTCCGCTCGGGGTTGACCGCGCGGACGAGCTCCTCGAAGGGCAGGTCCTGGTTCGCGTACGCCTCCAGCGCCGTGTCACGCACGCGCGTCAGGAGCGCGCGGAACGGGGGGTTGCCGTCGAGCTGCCCGCGGATGACGAGCTGGTTCACGAAGAACCCGATGAGCCCCTCCAGGTCGGCGTTGTTGCGGCCGGCGACGTCGGTCCCCACGGTGAGGTCTTCCTGCCCCGTGTAGCGCGAGAGCAACGCCTGGAAACCGGCCATGAGGGTCATGAACAGCGTGACCCCCTCCGTCCGGCCAAGCCGCTTCAACGCCTCCACGAGAAGCGGCGGTAGCGTGGCCCGGTAGTGGGCGCCCCGCAGGCTCTGCGCTACCGGACGCGGACGGTCCGTGGGCAGGGCCAGCACCGGCGGCACGCCCGCGAGCCGACGACGCCAGTACGCGAGCTGGGCCTCCAGCACCTCGTCCCGCAGCCAGCTCCGCTGCCAGTGCGCGAAGTCGGCGTACTGCAGCACCGGCTTCGGCAGGGGCGAAGGCTGACCCGCGACGAAGGCGACATAGAGCGCCATGAGGTCCCGGACGAGGATTCCGCGCGACCAGCCGTCCGAGATGATGTGGTGCATCGCGAACACCAGCACGTGCTCCGCCTCGGATAGTCGCAGCAGCGAGACGCGCAGCAGCGGGCCTTGTGCCAGGGCGAAAGACCACCCCGTCTCCTTGGCGACGAGCCGGGCGACCAGGTCTTCGCGCTCGGGCTCGGGGAAGTCCGACAGGTCCACGCGCCCCAGCGGCACCTCGAGCTCGGCGGCGATGCGCTGCACCGGCTCCTCTCCCACGAACTCGAAGGTCGTGCGCAGGCTCTCGTGGCGTCGCACGATCTCCGCGACGCAGCGCTCGAGCACGTCGGCGTCGATCGCCCCACGAACCCGGATGGCCCCCGAGATGTTGTAGGCCGGGTCGCCGGGCCGCAGTCGATCCACCACCCAGAGGCGCTTCTGCGCGAAGGACAACGGCAGCCCTTGCGTGCGAGGTGCGGGCACGAGCGGCGGCCTGCCCCTGGCGGACTGCCTGCTCATCGCGAGTTCGTCGATGCGCGCGGACAGCGCCTCCACGGTGGGGTGTGTGAACAGCTCCCGCAGTGGGACCTCGACTCCCAGGGCCACACGCACGCGCGACACGGCCTGGGTGGCCAGCAGCGAGTGCCCGCCCAGGTCGAAGAAGCTGTCGTGAATCCCCACGCGCTCCACCGACAGGAGCTGGGCCCAGAGTCCGGCGACAATCTCCTGGGTCGGTGTCCGCGGCGCCACGGAAGGAGCCCCGCTGTCGGCCCCACCGCGCCGCCGGGCAGCCGTCGCCGCGGGCATGAGCGCCGCCCGGTCCGCCTTGCCGTTCGGCGTGCGTGGCAGCACATCGAGGAGCACGTACGCAGAGGGGAGCATCGGCTCGGGCAGGCGGGCCGCGAGGAACGTGGTGAGTTCGGTATCGCTTGGAGCCCCGGCGTCGCTGGCGACGATGCAGGCGACCAGCCTCGTGTCACCGTCCTGCTCGGGAACAGCGAGGACCACGGCCGCGCCCACTCCCGGGCAGCGCGTCAGGTTGGATTCAATCTCGCCCAGCTCCACCCGGTTTCCACGCACCTTCACCTGGTCGTCGCGCCTGCCGACGAACTCGAGCGCACCGTCAGCGCGCCAGCGCCCGTAGTCGCCCGTCGCGTAGAGGCGGGCCCCGGGCCGGTCCCCATCTAGGTGCGGCACGAAGCGCTCGGCGGTGAGGTCGGGCCGCCCAAGGAAGCCATGCGTCACGCCGTTGCCGCCGATGTGGATGTGGCCGACGACCCCGGTGGGCACACGCTCGCCGCGGGCATCGAGCAGGACCACCTCGGCGTTGTCGATGGGCCGCCCCGCGGGCACCACGCCCACGAGGTCCTGGGGCGTGGCGATGTGGAACGTGCTCGTCAGCGTGCACTCGGTGGGGCCGTACTGGTTGACGATTCGCACGTGCGCACCGAACACCGCGCGCGCCCGCTCCACGTCCGTCGCGAGGAGCCGCTCGCCACTGCAGAGGATCAGCCGGACCGTCCCCAACTCGCGCGGCCGGGTCCCCGCCGCCGCCAGGAGCAGCCGGAGCAGGCTGGGCACCACGCTCGGCAGCAGCGTGACGCGGTAGCGCTCGATGGCCGCGAGCAGTTCCTCGGGATCTCGCCCGCGGTCGCCGTCGGCGAAGACGACGGGCGTGCCCATCAACACCGGCGCCAGCATGTCGCGCAGCGAGGCGTCGAAGGAAGCCGAGGCGAGCTGCAGCGCGACGTCACCCGGGCCGGGCCGATAGGTGCGCTCCAGGTAGTCGACGTAGTTCAGGATGCCCGCGTGGTGGCCGATGATGCCCTTGGGCATGCCGGTGGATCCGGACGTGTAGACCAGGTGCGACACGTCATCGCCCTGGAGGTCGGCCGGACGCGGCGACGCTCCCGGTGAATCGGTGAGCGACTCGACGAGGACCGCGCCTTCCCGCCACGCTTCTGGGAGTTGCTCACGCCGAGGCCCATCCGTGACGACGACCCGGGGGCGCGCGTCGCCCAGCATGTAGGCCACGCGCTCCGCCGGGTAGCCCGGATCGAGCGGCACATACGCGCCGCCGACTTCGAGGACGCCGAGCAATGTGGCGAGCAGCTCGGGGGAGCGGGGGAGGAAGACGGCGACCGGCGTCCCTCGGTGGACCCCGTGCCGTGCCAGCTCGCGGGCCACGACGTGGGCGCGGAGGGCGAGGGCGTCGTAGCGCACGGTGCGCTCGCCCATGAGCGCGGCGGGCGCCGCCGGCGTGTGGTCCACCCACGCTCGGAAGCGCTCGAGGATGGACCGGGGCGAAGGTCGCTCACGCCGGCCCGACTCCAGGTGCGCGAGTTCACGCTGCTCGTCCGCGGACAGGAGCGATACGGTGTCCAGCCGCTGGTCGGGGTTGGCTGCCGCGGCCTCGAGGAACATGCGCAGGTGGCCGAGCAGGCGCCGCGCGGTGTTCGCGTCGAACAGCGCCGTGGCGTACCGCAGTGTCCCCTGCAACCCGCTGGCGGTCTCCGTGAAGGACAGGCTGAGGTCGAACCTGGCCGGCTCTTCCGGCGCGCCGACAGGGCGCAGCTTGAGACCCCCGGGCAGGGCCAGCTCTGGAACCGGCGCGTTCTGCAGGATGAGCAGAACCTGGAACAGCGGCGAGCGGCTGCGGTCGCGCGGCGGCGCCAGGGCTTCCACCAGCTTGTCGAAGGGGATGTCCTGGTGGGCGTAGGCCGCCAGCGTCACCTCGCGCACCCGACCCACGAGTTCGCGGAACGTGGGGTTGCCCGACAGCCGCGTTCGCAGGGCGAGCGTGTTGATGAAGAAGCCGACGATGCTCTCGAGCTCGACGCGGTTGCGCCCGGCGATGGGTGTGCCCACGACGATGTCGTCCTGCCCCGAGTGACGGGCCAGGACCGATTGGAAGCCCGCGAGCAGGACCATGAAGAGCGTGGCGCCCTCGCGCCGGCCCAGCTCCTTCAGCCCGTCGGTGAGTTCACGAGGGAGGTCCAGCGGATGACTCGCCCCGTCGTATGACGGCGTCGCTGGCCGGGGCCGATCCGTCGGCAGCTCCAGCGCCGGAGGGGCTCCCGCGAGTCGCGTGCGCCAGTGCGCGAGCTCCGCTTCGAGCACGTCGCCTTGGAGCCGCTCCCGCTGCCAGCGGGCGAAGTCCGCATACTGCATGGTGAGCTCGGGCAGGCGGGGCCGCCGCCCGGCCGCGAAGGCCGTGTAGAGCTCCGCCAGCTCACGGATGAGCAGGCCGAGTGACCACGCGTCGAAGATGCTGTGGTGCACCGTGAGCGTGACGACGTGCTCGCGCGCGGCCAGCTTGATGAGTCGGGCGCGCAGGAGCGGTCCCTTCTCCAGGTCGAAGGGCCGGCGTCCCTCTTCCTCCGCGACGCGGCGTGCCTCGTCCGCGCGCGTGTCGTCGGAGCGATCGCGCAGGTCGGTGACGGGTACCTCCAGGTCGAGCCGGCGGGCGATCACCTGGACGACCTGGTCCCCCTCCTCGACGAAGGTGGTCCTGAGCGCCTCGTGGCGAGCCGCCAGTGCATCGAGGCTCCGCCCCAGGGCGCCCACGTCGAGGTCACCGTCACACTGGAGCGCCGTGTGGATGTTGTAGACGGACGTGCCCGGCTCCAGGCGCTCCCAGAACCAGAGGCGCTGCTGGGCGAAGGACAGTGGGGCGCGGGGCGGTGTGGCGCTCGCTGTCGTGGGCGCGGGATCTGGGCGCGTCTCGGGCCCGCTCCGGCTTTGGGTGATCGCCTCCGCGAGGCCGGCGACCGTCGGGGTCTCGAACAACGTCCGGATCGGCAGCTCGACCCGGTAGGTCTCTCGCAGGCGCGACAGCAACTGCGTCCCGAGCAGCGAGTGCCCACCGAGATCGAAGAAGCTGTCGTGGCGGCCCACCGGGGTCACGCCGAGGAGCTCCTGCCACATCGCCGCCAGCTCCTGTTCCAATGCGTCGCGAGGGGCCACGTAGCCGGTCGCGAGTTGGGGGCGCGCATGCGACGACACCGCGCTCGCCGCGTCCCCACGCGCCGCCACCGGCTGGACCCACGTGGCCAACCGCGCGGAGAGGTCTCCGGTCGATACGATCCAGCGCGGAACGTCGCCGCGGAGCACGCTCTGGAACGCGGCGACGCCCTCGGCCATCGTGAGCGCCAGCATCCCCTCGTCGAGCGTCTCCTCGTCGCCCCAGCCATCCCAGTCCACGCTGAGCCAGGGCGTGGACTCGCTCCGGTTCTGGCGGGCAGCGAAGGCGTCCATGAACAGGTTTGCCGCCGCATAGGCCGCGAACCCGATTCCTCCCAGCACCGCCGCCAGGGAGGATTGCAGCAGCACGAAGTCCAGCGCGCGGCCCCGCAGCGCGCGTTCGAGCGCCAGGACTCCGCGCACCTTCGCGTCGAATTGCTCCGCATGCCGCGCGTCACCAGGGTCCAGGACCGGGACGTGGGCCCGCTCACCCAGGCTTCCCGCCGAGTGGATCACCCCGTGGAGGGCTCCGAAGCGCGCCTCGGTTCGCGCGAGGACCTCCGCGACTTCCTCCGGGCGGGAGATGTCCGCGCGGAGCACAAGGACTTCGCCACCGCGCTGCTCGATGACGAGCAGTTGGCGGATGCGCCGCGACGTTTCGTCGTTCGAGCCATGGGAAGCCAGCCACGCCTCCCACGCTTCGCGCGCGGGAAACACTGACCTGCCCACGAACACCAACCGCGCCTGGAACGACGTCGCGAGTTCCTCGGCCAGGGCCATGCCGATGCGCCCGAGCCCACCCGTGATGAGGTAGACACCGCGCTCACGCAGCCGGCCCTGTCCCCCCTCTGGAGGGCGCGCGCGCTCGTAGGTCTCCGCCCAGCGGCGTCCACTCCGGTAGGCGATGACCGGCTCGGCCGTTTCCACGCGGAGCTCGTCCACCAGCAGGCGCGTGAGCCGCTCTCCACCCACCTCCGCCGGGGCGACGTCGATTGTGCGCACGCGCAGGGCAGGGGACAGCTCCTGTGGCAGGACCTTGCACGCCCCCACGAGGAGCGCGCTCGCCGGACACAGGGACTCCTCTCCCGTGACGTCCTGGGCTCCGGCGGTGACCACGATGAGTTCGACAGCCGCGTCTGTCTTCCGCGTGTGCAGTGCGCTCGCCAGATGGAGCAGGTCGTGGAACCCATTCACCGCCCGGTCCACCGCGGACGCCTCGTCCAGCGAGGCCCCGGCGACGCTCCCCAGTTGGACGACCCGTTCGGGCCTCCAGCCTTCCGCGTCGAGCTCCGCGAGCAGGCGCGTGTAGCCCTCAGGCTGTCCCTCGGCCACGGTGAAGCGGCGAGGTCCCTGGCGGCCGTATGCGTCCGTCGTGGCCACCCTCACGACGTCCCCGCCCGTGGCCTCCAGGCGGTCGGCCAGCGCGGGACCGAGGCGCTCATCGAGCATCACCAGCCAGCGAGTCGCCGCCGTGCCCGGGCCGGGCCGCACCGCGTGCTTCCAGCCCGGGACGTAGAACCAGTCGGCCAGCGAGCCCTGCTTGCGCACGAGCCCCGGTCCTGTCACCGCTCGCGCATGGGTGAGCCCGGCACCGGCGCGCGGTTCAATCCAGTAGCGCTCGCGCTGGAACGGGTAGGTGGGCAGGGGCAGCCGGCGACGGTGCTCCACGGGCTGGAGCCCGTTCAAGTCGAGCGCGGCCCCGGCGAGCCACAGCTGGCCCACCGTCTCCAACAGTCGCGTCCGGTCGGAGACCGACTCGCGCGGGTGCCGCAGGGTGGACAGGATGGTGCTCGGCCCTGACGACCGTGCCGCCTGCCTCACCAGCGCGCCGAGCGTCGTGCCAGGACCGACCTCCAGGAACACGTTCGCCGTGTCCTCGAGCAGCAGCTTCGCTCCGTCGGCGAAGCGCACGGCCTGGCGCAGGTGCTCCACCCAGTAGCCCGGGTCCGTGGCCTCCTTCTCGGTGATCCAGGTGCCGGTCAGGTTGGAGACGTAGGGACGGCGAGGCCGCGACAGCCGCACACCACGGACCTTCGCGGCGAAGGCCTCCAGGATGGGGTCCATCATCGCCGAGTGGAAGGCGTGCGACGTGTGCAGCCGGCGGAACTCGACCTTCCGCCGGGAGAGCACCGCCTCCAGCGCCTCCACCATCTCCGTGGGGCCCGAGGCCACGCAGAGCGCGGGCCCGTTGACCGCGGCGAGCGACAGCGCGGGGCCGAGCAGGGGCCGCAGCTCGGCCTCGGGGAGCGCGACCGAGAGCATCGCGCCCGAGGGGAGCGACTGCATGAGCTGGCCGCGCGCCGTCACCAACGCGAGCGCGTCGTCGAGCGTCAGCACTCCCGCGATGCACGCGGCGACGTACTCGCCAATGCTGTGACCGAGCATCGCCTGCGGCGTCACGCCCAGCGACATCCATAGCTTCGCCAGGGCGTACTCGATGACGAAGAGCGCGGGCTGCGTCACCGCCGTCTGGGTGAGCCGCGCCTCCGCGGCCGAGGGGTCCACGTCGGACGGTGGGAACAGCACCTCGCGCAGGTCGAAGCCGAGCAGGGACTTCAGGCGGGTGCAGCAGTCATCCACATGCTTGCGAAAGACGGGCTCCGACGCGTGCAGCTCCCGCCCCATGCCCACGTACTGCGCACCCTGGCCAGGGAACAGGAAGACGACAGGGCTCGTGGAGTCCTCCTGGAGGGTGGTCCGCAGGCGCTGGGGGTCTCTCGCCTCCAGCGCGGCGCGAGCATCCTCCGCGTCACGGCAGACCAGGACACGGCGGTGCGAGAACCGCTGGCGCCCCACCTGCAGCGTGTGCGCCACCTGGGCGAACTCGGCCTCCGGGTGCTGCGACAGCCAGGTCTGGAGGTTCGAGGTGGCGGCCTCCAGCGCGGGAGCGGTGCGCGCCGACAGCGTGAGCAACTGCCACGGGCGGCTGGAGGACGTCGAGGAAGGCCTCGCGGGCGCCTCCTCCAGGATGACGTGCGCGTTCGTCCCGCCAATACCGAACGAACTCACGCCGGCCCGGCGCGGCGTGCCGTCGCTCTCCCACGGCCGCAGCGTGTCGTTGACGAAGAACGGGCCGCTCGCCAGGTCGAGCTTCGGGTTGGGCTGCTCGAAGTGGAGGCAGGGCGGCAGCTCCCGGTGCTGGAGGGCGAGGACCGTCTTGATGAGCCCCGCGACGCCAGCTGCGGCATCGAGGTGCCCGATGTTGGTCTTGACCGAGCCGAGCGCACAGCGCGCCCGCGCACCCTGCGAGAGCCGGGCGCGGAACGCCTTGGTGAGCGCGGTGACCTCGATGGGGTCGCCCAGGGGCGTGGCCGTCCCGTGGGCCTCCACGTACGTCACGCTCTCCGAGGGGACGCCCGCGATGCCCAGGGCCTCGGAGACGACCGCGGTCTGCCCCTCGACGCTCGGGGCGGTGTAGCCCAGCCGTGCCTCGCCGTCGTTGTTGACCGCCGAACCACGGATGACCGCGAGGATGGGGTTACCGTCCGCGAGAGCGTCCGCGAGGCGCTTGAGGACCACGACCCCCGCCCCCGAGCCGCGCACCGTGCCGGCGGCCTTCGCGTCGAAGGTCCTGCAGTGCGCGTCCGGTGAGACGACGCCGCCTTCCTGGTAGGCGTAACCGGTCCGCTGGGGCAGGGCGATGGACACGCCACCCGCCAGCGCGAGGTCCGACTCGCCCGTCAGCAGGCTCTGACACGCGAGGTGGATCGCCACGAGCGAGGACGAGCAGGCCGTCTGCACCGCGATGCTCGCGCCGCGCAGCCCCAGCTTGTGGGAGATGCGTGGCGGGAGGAAATCCTTGTCGTTGCTGATGGTGACCTGGAAGGTCCCCATTCCCTGGAGGACGTCCGGGCGGGAGAGCAGGTTGCTGTAGAGGTACGAAGACGCGCCCGCGCCGCCGAAGACGGAGATCTGCCCTCGGTATGCCCGGCTCGCGTACCCGGCGCGCTCGAGCGCCTCCCAGCAGCACTCCAGGAAGACGCGGTGCTGCGGATCGAGCACCTCCGCGTCGCGCGGGCTGAAGTCGAAGAACCCCGCGTCGAAGCGGTCCACGTCTTCGAGCACGAAGCCCGCGCGGACGTAACCGGGCTGGTGGATGCGGGCCGGGTCGGCGCCGTCGGCCAACAGCTCCTCGTCGGTGAAGACGGTGCGCGCCTCGACGCCACGGCGAAGGTTGTCCCAGAACTGCTCGAGCGTCGCGGCCTGGGGGAAGCGGCCGGACATGGCGATGATCGCCACGCCCTCCGGAGAAGGCTCGGACCGCTCCATGTCGTCACTCATGGGAATCCTCCGGATTGCCGTCCGAGTCGGCCGGGGTGGGGCCGGCGCGTCCTCGCCTCCGGGCTTGCTGCCGCTCGAGCAGGGCCCTTCGGGAATCGAAGCGCTCCTCCTCGGCGGCGGTGTCCACGGGCGTGGCCGCGGCGTCGGCGACACGGCGCAGGTGCGCGGCGAGCGCACTCACGCTCTGGTGCTGGAAGAGTTCGACGAGCGGGAACTCCACGCCCAGCGCGCTCTGGAGCTTGCCGTGGATCTGCACGAGCGAGAGCGAGTTGCCGCCCAGGTCGAAGAACCCGTCGTGCAGGCCCACCCGAGGCACGTTGAGGACCTCCTGCCAGATTCCCGCCACGGTGCGCTCGACGTCGCTCCGCGGCGCTTCGTATGTGGCCGCCGAGCCCAGGTGCCGAGCGTCGGGCGGCGGCAGCGCCTTGCGGTCGAGCTTGCCGCTCGACGACAGGGGCAGGGTGTCCAGCACCACGAAGGTGGCGGGGACCATGTATTGCGGCAGCCGCTCGGTGAGATAGCCGCGCAGCCCCGGCACCTCGAGGCCCGGCCCGTCGCCGGTGACGTACGCAACCAGTCGGCGAGTGCCGCCTTCATCTCGCGCCACGACAGCGGCATCCCTCACCGCCGGGTGCTCGCGTAGGACAGCCTCCAGCTCTCCGAGTTCGATGCGGAAGCCGCGCAGCTTCACCTGTCCGTCGGCGCGCCCGACGTATTCGAGCTCGCCGTCCGCGCACCATCGGACGATGTCGCCCGTGCGGTACAGGCGCGCGCCTGGCAGCGCGCCGAAGGCATCCGGCACGAAGCGCTCCGCCGTCAGGTCCGGCCGGCCCGTGTAGCCGCGCGCCACGCCCGGTCCGCCGACGTACAGCTCGCCGGCCACGCCGACCGGGGCGGGGACGAGGCGCGCATCCAGCACGTACACCCGCACGTTGGGGAAGGGCCGGCCGAGGGTGGGACGCTCGGGGTCCACCGCGCCGTTGATGGACGCGCAGATGGTCACCTCGGTGGGACCGTAGGCGTTGAGCAGCCGTCTGCCACGGCTCCACCGGCGGGCCACGTCCGGCGTGCAGGCCTCACCCGCGGAGATCACCGTCTCCAAGGCGGGCAACCCCTCCGGCTCGAGCTGCGCCAGCACCGACGGCGTCAGGGTGACCGCGGTGATGGCGTTGTCCGTCAGCACGGCCCGCAGCGGGGGCCCCGGCAGCAGCGCCTCGCGCGGCGCCAGGCACAGCGTGGCTCCCGCCAGCAGCGTGGCGAAGATCTCGCACACCGACGCATCGAAGCTCGTCGCCGCGAACTGCAGGACGCGGCTGCCCGGATGGAAGCCATGCTCCTTCACCGCCGCGAGCGCCGTGTTGCTCAGGCCGCGGTGCGTGAGCAGCGTGCCCTTGGGCCGCCCTGTCGAGCCCGACGTGTAGATGACATACGCCAGGTTGTCGGCGTCGACGGCGACGTCCGGTGGCGTCTCCGGTGCGCCTTCGCCCACGCCCGGCTCGAGCACGTGCACCGTCACGCCCGGCGCGCCCACGCCGTCCGCCAGATGCCGTTGCACCAGCAGCACCCGGACGCCGCTGTCGGCGAGCATGAACGCCAGACGCTCACGCGGGTAGCCCGGGTCGAGCGGCACGTACGCGCCACCCGCCTTGAGCACCGCGAGGATGCCCACCACCAGCTCCACCGAGCGATCCACGCACAGGCCCACCTGCACCTCGGGACCCACGCCCAGTGCCCTCAGCCGGTGCGCCAACTGGTTGGCCCTCCGCTCCAGCTCGCGATAGGTCACCCGTTGGTCCTGGAACGTCACCGCGAGCGCCTCCGGCGTTCGTGCCGCCTGGGCCGCGACCAGCTCGTGCGCGCACCCCGACGGAAGCACCGCCTCCGTGGCGTTCCAGTCCACCAGCACCTGGCGGCGCTCCACGTCGGACAGCAGGGGCACTCGGGAGGGCTGGCGGTCGACGTCCTCCAGCACCGCCTGGAGCAGGCCGACGAGGTGTACCTCCATCCGGCGGATGGTCGCCCCGTCGAACAGCCGCGTGTTGTACTCGATGGCCCCGGTCAGCGCGCCGTCCTCCTCCATGAGCGTCAGGATGAGCTCGAAGCGCGCGGTGGGCAGGTCCGGCTCGAGCGGTGTCACCTTCAGCTCCGGCAATGCCAGCGCCGGCACCGCCGTGTTCTGCAGCGCGAACATGACCTGGAACAGGGGCGAGCGGCTGAGGTCGCGCTCGGGTTGGAGCGCCTCGACGACCTTCTCGAAGGGCACGTCCTGGTGGGCATACGCCCCCAGCGTTCCGTTCCGCACGCGGGCGAGCAGCTCGCGGAAGCTCGGGTCGCCCGCGAGGCTGGTGCGCAGCACCAGCGTGTTGACGAAGAAGCCGACGAGCTGCTCGGTCTCCTCGCGGGTGCGTCCCGCGATGGGTGAGCCCACGCAGATGTCGTCCTGCCCGGAGTAGCGGCTCAGCAGTGACTGGAATGCCGCGAGGAGCGTCATGAAGGGCGTGACACCCTCCTGGCGGCTCACCGCCTTCACGCGTGCGGACAGCTCGGGCGACCAGCGGACGCGGTGGCTCGCGCCGCTGTAGGTCTGAACCGGGGGCCGCGCGCGGTCCGTGGGCAGGTCCAGCGCACGGGGCGCCCCGCCGAGCTGGTCCTTCCAGTAGCCGAGCTGCGCCGTCAGCACTTCGCCTTCCAGCCACTGGCGCTGCCAGAGCGCGTAGTCCACGTACTGGATCGGCAGCGGTGCCAGGGGCGATGGGCGCTCCTGCCGGAAGGACTCGTAGAGGGCGGCCATCTCCCGCACGAAGACGCCCACCGACCAGCCGTCCGAGATGATGTGGTGCATCGTCATCATCAGGACGTGCGTGTCCTCGGAGAGTTCAAGCAGCACGGCTCGGATGAGCGGCCCACGCGCCAGGTCGAACGGCCGGCGCACCTCCGCCGCGCACCTGCGCAGGGCGGCCTCCTCGCGCTCCTCGGGCGTGCCTTCCATCCGTACCCGCTCGAGGACCGACGGGACCTCCGAGGCCACGATCTGGTAGGGCAGCCCCTCATTCATGCCGAACGTCGTGCGCAGGCTGTCGTGGCGGCGCACCACTTCCGCGAGGCCGTGCTCCAGGGCCTCCACGTCGAGGTGCCCGCTCAGCCGCATGGCATGGGAGAGGTTGTAGAGCGCGCTGCCGGGCTCCAGCCGGTCGAGGAACCACAGGCGCTGCTGCGCGAAGGACAGGGGCAGCCGCTCCCCCCGCGGCATTCGCGTGAGCGGAGGTACCGGCGGCCCGCCTTCCTTGCGCGCCAGGGCTTCCACGCGCTCGGCCAGGTGCTCGGGAGTCGCGGACTCGAAGAGCACCCGGAGCGGCAGCTCGACGCCGAAGGCCGCCCGCAGCCGCGACACGAGCTGCGTGGCGAGCAGGGAGTGTCCACCCAGGTCGAAGAAGCCGTCCTTGATGCCGACCCGCTCCACGCCAAGCACCCGCGAGAAGAGGCCAGTGAGGATCTCCTCGGTGGGAGTCCGCGGGGGCACGTAGCCCTCCGTGCTCCCGGCGAACAGCGCGTCGGGAGCGGGCAGGGCCTTGCGCACGACCTTGCCGTTGGAGTCGAGCGGCATCGCCTCCAGGCGGATGAACGCCGCGGGCACCATGTATTCCGGCAGCCGTTCGAGCAGCCAGCGGCGCAGCTCCGCGGCCTCCGGCAGCTCCTGGCGGCCCACGACGTAGCCCACCAGCCGGCGGTCCTCCGCCACCTCGTGCACGGTGACCACGGCCTCCTTGATGGCCGGGTGCGCTCCGAGCGCTGCTTCGATTTCGCCCAGCTCGATGCGGAACCCACGGAGCTTCACCTGGCTGTCCAGCCGGCCCAGGAACTCCAGCCGCCCATCGGCGCGCATGCGCGTCCGGTCGCCCGAGCGGTACATGCGCGCGCCCGGAGGGCCGTGTGGATCCGGGAGGAACCGCTCGGCCGTCAGGTCCGGCCGGCCCAGGTATCCCCGCGCGAGGCCACCGCCCGCGATGAACAGCTCGCCGGGTGTGCCGACCGGTACCGGCCGCAGGTGCGCGTCGAGGACGTAAACTCGGGCCCCCGAGATGGCGCGGCCAATCGTGGGGAGCCCCTGCTCGACACTGGCCGGCGCCACGAAATCGCAGGTCGCGAGCACGGTCACTTCGGTGGGGCCGTACACGTTCAGGAGTTGGTACGGCGTCTCGGCGGTGGGCCGCCGCCGGAGCTGTTCGCCACCGACGATGATAACGCGCACTCGGTGGTGCGCCGGGAGCGGCTCGGCCAGGACCAGCTCCCCGAGCGCCGTGGTGAAGAAGGCCGTGGTGATGGCCGTGTCCGCCATCCAGCGCGCGAGCGCGGCGGGCGCGGCGCGCACCTCGTCCGGGACGATGACCAGCGTCGCTCCGGCCGCGAGCTTGGGCCAGAGCTCCAGCATCGATGCATCGAACGCGGGGGATGCCAGCACGGCCCCGCGGTCACCCGGGCCCATGGGGAGGTCGCGCTGATGCCACGCGGTCAGGTGGGCCAGCGCGGCGTGGTCGGTGGTGATTCCCTTGGGGACGCCTGTCGTGCCCGACGTGAAGATGACGTAGGCGGACTGGGACGGAAGTGGCTCCGGCGGTTCAGTGGTGCCTTCGTCCGGGACCCTGTCCGCGTCGGGCGGGTGGATGTTGGCGAACACCACTTGGAGACCCGGGGGCAGACGCGCCGCCAGCGCGGGCGAGGTCACGACGACCGCCGCGTGAGCCTCGGCGAGGATGACGCGCAGGCGCGCGTCCGGCATGGTCGGGTCGAGCGGCATGAACGCGCTGCCCGCCTTGAGGATCGCAAGCTGGGCCATCACCATCTCGGCCGAGCGCTCCAGCAACACCGCGATGGGATGCGTCCCATGGGAGTCCATGCGCGCGAGCCTGTGTGCCAGACGCGAGGCCTCGCGGACGAGCTCGCCGTAGGTGAAGACGCGCTCCCCGTCGATGACCGCTGGCGCCTCGGGTGCGCGTGAGGCCTGTCCGGCGATGAGGGAGAGCACACTCGGGTGCACCGGAGCTGGCTGTGGCTCGAGGGACGGAAGCCCGCTCGTGTGCGTGAGCGCCAGCCGCGACAGACGCGCCCGCGGCTCGGACACGACACCCTGGAGCAGGACGCGCAGCTGGTCCTCCATCCGGGAAATCGTCTCCGCGTCGAACAGGTCCGTGTCGTACTCGATGAAGCCGTCGAAGCCGTCAGGCCCCTCGCGCAGCGACAGGGCCAGGTCGAACTTGGCCGCCTGGCTCTCGGTGGGCAGCGCCCTGAGGACGAGCCCCGGGAGGGTCAGCTCGGCCGTCGGCGCGTTCTGGAGGGCGAACACCACCTGGAAGAGGGGCGGGTGGCTCAGGCTGCGCTCGGGGTGCAGTTGCTCCACGAGCTTGTCCAGGGGGACGTCCTGGTGCGTGTAGGCCGCCAGCGTCACCTCGCGGACCCGGCCGAGCAGCTCCAGGAACGACGGGTCTCCCGCCACACTCGTGCGCAGGACGAGCGTGTTCACGAAGAAGCCGATGAGGCCCTCGACCTCCGTGCGCGTCCGGCCCGCGACGGGCGTTCCCACGCAGAGGTCGTCCTGGCCGGAGGTGCGCGCCAGCAGCGTCTGGAACGCCGCCAGCAGGACCATGAAGGGCGTGGCCCCTTCTTTCTGGCTGAGCGCCTTGATGGCCTCGGACAGCTGCCTGGGCAGGGCCACCGCGTGGGTGGCTCCATGGTAGGCGCGGACGGGGGGACGGGGACGGTCGGTGGGAAGCTCCAGCAGCGGGGGCGCTCCAGCGAGTGTCATCCGCCAGAAGTCGATCTCTGCTTCGAGCTCCGGTCCATCCATCCACCGTCGCTGCCACGCCGCGAAGTCGGCGTATTGATAGTCGAGATCCTTGAGGGGCGAGGGCTTTCCACTGGAGAAGGCCTCATAGAGCGCGGCCACCTCGCGGATGAGCACGCCGGTGGACCAGCCGTCCGAGATGATGTGGTGCAGCGTCACGAGCAGCGTGTATGCGCGCTCGTCCTGCTGGATGAGCACGGTGCGCAGCAGAGGTCCCCGCTGGAGGTCGAACGGGGTCCGCGCCTCCTCGGCCTTCAGTCGCCGCTCCTCGGCGTCGCGCTCCGTCACCGGCAGCCCGCGCAGGTCCACCCTCCGCAGCGGCAGCTCGCCCACCGGGGAGATAACCTGGACGGGCTGCCCGTTCTCGGCGCGGAACGCCGTCCGCAGGGGTTCATGACGCGCCACCAGCGCGGCGAACGCACGCTCCAGCGAGGCCGCATCCAGGTCACCTTCGATGCTCACCGCAGCGGGGATGTTGTATGCGGCGCTCCCCGGCTCCAACTGGTCCATGAACCACAGGCGCTGCTGAGCGAAGGACAGGGGCAGCGTCCCGTCGCGTGGCACGCGCACCAGGGGCGTCCACCGCACGCCTGCCCCAGCGTCGAATGTCCGCTCGACCTGCTCCGCGAGCGCGCCCACGGTGGGCGCATCGAAGAGCGCACCCACTGGCAGATCGATGCGGAAGGCATCTCGGACGCGGACGATGGCCTGTGTCGCCGTCAGCGAGTGGCCACCGAGCGCGAAGAAATCGTCATCCCGCCCCACGCGCGGTCGTCCGAGCACCATGGCGAGGATCTCCGCGATCCGCTCCTCGACCGGGGTCCTCGGCGCGGCATACGCCATGCCGTCCGTCACCGCCTTCACGTCCATGTCGGGCAGGGCCTTGCGGTCCACCTTGCCGTTGGGGGTGAGCGGCAGCGCGTCCAGGGTGAGGAACTCCGAGGGCACCATGGGCTCCGGCAGCCGCGTCAGCAGCCAGCCTCGCAGCTCCAGGGAATTCGGCGGCGCGTCGTGAGCGACGACGTAGGCGATCAGCTTGCGGTCACCGCCGTCGTCCCGCACCGCCACGGCCACTTCCTTCACGGCCGAGTGCTCGGCGAGCACCGCTTCAATCTCGCCCAGCTCGATGCGGAAGCCGCGCACCTTCACCTGGTCGTCGATGCGTCCCAGGAAGTCGAGCTCGCCGTCGGCGCGCCAGCGCACGAGGTCTCCCGTGCGGTAGAGGCGCTGCCCCGGCGTGGAGGAGAACGAATCCGGCACGAACCGCTCGGCCGTCAGCGCGGGCTGCTGGCTGTAGCCACGCGCGACGCCCGCTCCGCCAATGTACAGCTCACCCGCCACGCCGACCGCCACCGGCATGAGGTGCGCGTCCAGCACGTACAACTTCGTGTTGGCGATGGGGCGGCCAATGGGCACCGTGCTCCCTAGGGCGGTCTGGGGACCCACCTCGAAGGTGCAGCAGCCCACCACCGTCTCCGTGGGGCCGTACTCGTTGATGATGCGCGTGGCCGGCGCCCGCTCACGCCAGAACGCGAGCGCGGCGGAGGTCAGCGCTTCTCCGCCCACGACGAAGCAGCGCACGCGGCCAGCCACGGCCACGTCGCCAAGCTGCGTCTCCAGGAGCGACAGCTGGGTTGGCGTCAGCTTGACGAGGGAGAGGTCCGTGCCCGAGCGCAGGACGTGGGCCAGTCCCTCGCCCGCCTTCGTGTCCGGCACCAGGACGACTCGTCCTCCCGCCATGAGGGGCGTCAGCAGGCTGGTGATGGTCAGGTCGAAGCCCAGCGGCGAGTGAACGGGCGCACCCGCACCCGACGCCGCGTCATAGGCCTCGCGGCTCCACACGAGGTAGTTGACGGCGCCCCCGTGCGTCACCATGACGCCCTTGGGCCGGCCGGTGCTGCCCGACGTGTAGAGGACGTAGGCCAGTTGGTCCGCGTCCACCGTCACGCCGAGGTCCGTGTCCTCCTCGGGGGACAGGTCGATCTCGTCGAGGCACACCTGCGGCCCCCCGGTGTCGGGGAGTTCGTCGCGGAGGATGGAATGGGCGACCAGCACCTGGGCCGCGCTGTCCTTGAGCACGTAGGCGAGCCGCTCATACGGGTAGCTCGGGTCGAGCGGCACGTAGGTACCGCCGGCCTTGAGGACGCCCAGCACGCCCACCACCATGTCGAGGCCGCGCTGAAGGGCGAGCGCGACCCGCACCTCCTGCTTCACTCCGTTGCGCCGCAGGACGCGCGCGAGCTGATTCGCCCGCGCGTTCAGCTCGCGGTAGCTCAACGAGAGGGCGTCGACCTGGAGCGCCACCGCGTCGGGCGTCCGTTGTACCTGGGCCTCGAACAACGCGCCCACGTGCTTCGCGGGTGGCGCCTGCGTGGCCGTGTCGTTCCAGGAAACGAGCAGGCGGTGACGCTCCTGTGCGTCGAGGAGCTGGCAGGACTCGTAGCGGCCCAGCGGGCGCAGCGCCATGTCCTCCAGCGCGCGCAGGTAGATGCCGGCGATGTATTCCAGCCGGTCCAGGTCCCACTCGCGCCCGTGGCTGCGCAGCGTGAGCTTCACGTCCTGGGTCTCCGGGTCCACGCTGAACGTCGTGTCGAGCGGCATGTCCAGCCACGACGTCTCCCAGTACGGCTCCACCAGCCTCATTCCCGGGATGCGCGTCAGCCCCTCGGAGACGTGGAAGTGGACGAAGTTGAAGAGGGCGTCGAACAGCGGGCGTCCCCCCAACTGTTGCTGCATCCGCGCCATCGGGTAGCGCCGATGCGGGGAGAGTGCCTGCTCGCGGGCGAACACCTCGCGGACCAGCTCCACCCAGGTACCTCCGCCGAGCCGCACCGGGAAGGGGACGCTGTTGAGGAACAAGCCCAGCACCCGCTCGCCGTCGCTCACCTCCGGGCGGCCGTTCACCACGAAGCCCGTCACCACTTCGGAGGCCCCCTCGAGCACCCCTCGGACCCGCAGGTGCGCCGCGAGCAGGACGCTCTTGATGGGCACCACTGCCTGGTGGGCCAGAGCCCGGAGTCCCCTGGCCAACGGCTCCGTCAGCGGGAACTCGCGAAACAGGAGCGGGCCCGGCGCCTGGGCTCCCGTCCGGCGGGCGGCGTCCACGCGCACGCGTGACACCTCGGCCAGCCGCTCCTGCCAGTAACGCTGCGTCTCCTCGGAGTCGAGCGCCTGACGCTCCAGCGCCACGAACTCGCGGTACACCGCCTCCAGCGGAGGGACGGGCGCCGCCGCGCCCCGCCGCACGGCCAGGTAGCGGGGGACGAGCTCGGTCAGCAGTGACGCGAAGCTCCAGCCGTCGAGAATCGCGTGGTGGAAGATGACGGACAACTGCACCGTGCGCTCACCGCGGCGGTGGAAGCCGAAGCGGAGCAGGGGCGCCCGGTCCCAGGCGAAGGGACGGCTGCGCTCACGGCCGAGCCACTCCCGCAGCACGGTGTCCTGCTCGGCGCGGGACAGGTGACCGAGGTCCTCCACGTGCAGCGGCACCTCCGCCTCGCGGTGGACGAGCTGTAGCGGGACGCTGAAGCGGACCAGATCGAACGAGGTCCGGAGCACGGGGTGGCGCGAGGCCAGCTCCTGGAGGACGTGCCGCAGCGGCTCGGCGCTGGCGTCCTCCAGCTCCAGGTGGAAGCTGAAGGCGTCATGGTAGAGCGCCGACTGCTGGCTGTACTCGCTCTGGAAGAGCATGCCCACCTGGAGCGCGGCCAGAGGGTAGGCGTCCATGACGTCCGCGGGCAGCCGCGCCCGGTCCTCGGAGGACACCAGGGAGAAGAGCTGGCTCGCCGCCGCCGCCGTCCGGGGTGGCTCCTGGTGCAGGAGCGTCTCGGCCATGGCGCGGACGGTCTGCTTCTCCAGGAGCGTCGCCACCGACAGCTCGACGCCCCGCTCGCGGCAACGCGCCACGTACTGGATGGCGCGGATCGAATCGCCGCCCAGGTCGAAGAAGCTGTCGTCGATACCCACGGTCTTCACGCCCAGCGTCTCCGCGCCCACTACGGCGAGGATCTCCTCGGTAGGAGTGCGAGGGGCCACGTAGGTCGTGCCGAGCTCGGGGCGCGCCCCATCCGGCGCCGGCAACGCGCGACGGTCGACCTTGCCGTTGGCCGTGAGCGGCAGCTCCGCGAGTGTTACGACGGCGGCTGGCACCATGTGCGCGGGCAGCTTGTCCGACAGGAAGGATCGCATCCCGTCGACGGTCACCGTCTGGCCCTCGACGGGAACGACATAGGCCACCAGGGACTTCTCTCCGGCGAACTCACGCGCCACGACCACGGTGTCCCGCACCGCCGGGTGGCGTCGCAGGGCGGTCTCGACTTCCCCTGGCTCGATTCGAAAGCCACGGACCTTCACCTGGTTGTCGACGCGGCCGAGGAACTCGAGCGTGCCGTCACGGCGCACGCGGCACAGGTCGCCGGTGCGGTACAGCCGGGCCCCGGGCGTGGTGCCGAAGGGGTTCGGGATGAAGCGCTCCGCGGTCAGCGCGGGCTGGTGGAGGTAGCCGTGCGCGAGCCCGTCTCCCGAGGCGTACAGCTCTCCAGGCGCGCCGATGGGGACCTGCGCCAACGCCGGGTTGAGCACGTACACCTGTGTGCCCGGGACGGGCCGACCCAGGGGCACGCCCGCGCCGAGTTCCTCACGGTCCGTTACCGGGAAGCAGCAGGTGAACGTCGTGTTCTCCGTGGGACCGTAGCCGTTGATGACCCGGCAGGTGGGGTAGGTCTCGAGCACGCGCGCCACGTGCGGAGCCGACAGCACGTCACCGCCGGCAAGCAGCTGTCGCACTGGCGCCAAGGCTCCGATGTGCGTGTCGACGACCTGGTGGAACAAGCCCGCCGTCAGCCACACCGTGGTGATGTGCTCACGGGAGATGAGCGCGCCCAACTCGTCGAGTGACGGCGCGTGCGGCGGCGCGATGACCAGCCGGGCGCCGTTCAGCAGCGCGCCCCAGACCTCGAAGGTGGACGCGTCGAAGGCGAGCGGCGCCAACTGCAGGAGGGTCTCCTCCGACGACAGGCGCACATAGCCCGGCTCCTGGACCAGCCGGAGCACTCCGCGATGGGGCACCGCGACGCCCTTGGGCGTTCCGGTCGAACCGGAGGTGAACAGGACGTAGGCCTCGGACTCCGGGCCCACCGCGTGCGCCAGGTCGTGCTCCGGCCTCTGTCCGAGCGTGGCCTCATCGCGGTCCATGCACACGAGCTGGGCCCAGTGCGCGGGCAGCTCGTCGGCAACCTCCGAGCGCGTCACGATGGCCGCCGGCCGTGCTTCCTCCAGCAGGAAGGACAGGCGCTCCGCCGGGTAGCTCGCGTCGAGCGGGACATAGGCGCCGCCGGCCTTGAGGATCGCCACCATGCCGATCACCAGCTCCAGCGAGCGCTCCAGCGCCAGGGCCACGCGGCTGCCAGGGCCCACGCCGAGCCCGCGCAGGTGGTGGGCGAGCTGGTTGGCGCGGCGGTTGAGTTCGCCGTAGGTGAGCGTCTGCTCCTGGAAGACGAGGGCCACCGCGTCCGGCGCCGCCGACACGCGCTGCTCGAAGCAGGCGGGGATGCACGCGTCCGGAGCGATGTGCCGCAGGGGGCCATTCCATGCCGCCAGCCGCTGGTGCTCCTCGCGGGTGAGCATGGGCAGGGTGGAGATGCGCTGTCCGGGGGCTTCGACGGCGGCGTGGGCCAGCAGGAGGAAGTGCTCCCACAGGCGCGCCATCCCCTCGCCGTCGAGGATGTCGGTGTTGTACTCGGCGACGACGCTCAGGCCCTCACGGTCGGGTGTGAGGATGAGCAGCAGGTCCCAGCGCGCCAGCCCGTTGCTCGCGCCTTCCATGAGCTCCAGGGCGAGGCCCGGCAACCGCATCGCGGGCATGGGGGCGTTCTCGAGGACGAGCTTGGCCTGGAAGAGCGGCTGTCCCGTGGCGGCGCGCTGGTCGCGCAGCTCCTGGACGAGCCGGCCGAAGGGCGTGTCCTGGTGCTCGTAGGCCTCCAGGGCGACCCGCCGTACGCGCGAGAGGAGCTCCTGGAAGGTGGGCTGGCCCGACAGCGGCGTGCGCAGGACGAGCTGGTTGGTGAAAAAGCCGATGATGCCCTCGAGCGCGTCGTGCTCGCGGCTGGCGATGTCGGTGCCCACGACGATGTCGTCCTGCCCCGTGTGGTGATGGAGGAGGACGTCGAAGACCGCGAGCAGCGCCATGAAGAGCGTGGCGCCCTCGCCGCGAGCGAGCGCCTCCAGCCGCGCGGTCAGCTCCGCGGGGAAGGTGAAGCGCCGACTGTCACCTCGGAAGCGCTCACCCGGTGGGCGCGGCGTATCGGTGCGCAACTGGAGCGTGGGCAGCTCCGTCAACTTGCCCCGCCACCAGGCCAGGTTCTCCGCCAGCACGCCGGACTCGAGCCAGCCGCGGTGCCACGCCGCGTAGTCGGCGTACTGGATGGGCAGCTCCGCCAGCGGCGAGGGCCCGCCCTGGCTGAAGGCGCCGTAGAGCGCCGCGAGCTCGCGCAGGAACACGCCGCCCGACCAGCCGTCGGAGACGATGTGGTGCAGCGTCAGGCAGAGGATGTGCTCGTCCTCACCCAGGCGGACGAGCACCGTGCGCACGAGCGGCCCGTGCGCCAGGTCGAACGGGCGCACGGCCTCCTCGCGCGCCAGGCGCCGCGCCTCCGTCTCCGCCTCCTCGCGCGAGCGGCCACCCAAATCCTCCACCGGCAGCGCCAGTTCCCCCGGAGGCAGGATGACCTGCACCGGGCGCCCGTCCACCTCGCGGAAGACGGTGCGCAGCGCCTCATGCCGGCGGATGAGCTCGGCGAGACCTCGCTCCAGGGCGGGCACGTGGAGCATGCCGCGCATCCTCACCGCGGCGGGCACGTTGTAGAGAGGCGAGCCCGGGGAGAGCTGGTCGGCCAGCCACAGGCGCTCCTGCGCCAACGACAGCGGAAGGGGCCCGGTGCGCGGCACCCTGGCGAGCGGCGGCGGGGCCCTGCGGGGCTGCTGCGCGCTTGCGTCGATGCGGCGGGCCATCACGGCCACGGTGGTCGCATCGGTCATCAACGCGGTCAGGGGCAGGTCCACCCCGAAGGCGGTGCGGATGCGGGAGATGACCTGGGTGGCCATGAGCGAGTGACCGCCCAGGTCAAAGAAGTCGTCGTGGATGCCAATGCGGTCCGTCCGCAGCACCTCCGCCCAGATGGCCACCAGCTTGTGTTCCGTGTCCGTCGTGGGCGCGGCGTACTCCTCGCCCAGTGTGAGGCGCGGGTCCTCCGGCGGAGGCAGGGCCTTGCGATTCAGCTTCCCGTGGTGGGTCAGCGGGAGCGCCTCGAGCGGGATGAAGGCCGAGGGAACCATGTACTCCGGCAGTCGCGGCTCGATGGCGCCGCGCAGCCCGCGCGCCACCTCGAGCGAGGCCACCACGTAGGCCACCAGTCGCGGATCGCCCGCGACGTCCTCTCGGACGATGACCGCCGCGTCGCGCACACCCGGTTGCGCGCGCAGCGCAGCCTCGATCTCACCCGGCTCGATGCGGTAGCCGCGCAGCTTCACCTGGTCGTCGACACGTCCCACGTACTCCAGGTCGCCGTCGGCGAGGTGTCGGACCCGGTCGCCCGTGCGGTACAGCCGGGCACCGGGCACCGCGGAGTAGGGGTGGGGGATGAACCGCTCGGCGGTGAGGTCCGGGCGGCCCAGGTAGCCTCGCGCCAGGCCCACCCCCGCGACGTACAGCTCGCCCGGAACACCGGCCGGCACGGGCTGGAGCGCGTCATCCAGCACGTACACCTGGACGTTGGCCATCGGCCTGCCCAGCGTGGGGCGCTCGGGGTCCATCGCCGTATTGAAGGTCGCGCAGACGGTGACCTCGGTGGGGCCATAGGCGTTGACGAAGCGCAGCCGGTCCGCCCAGCGCAAGGCGATCTCCGGCGTGCATGCCTCGCCCGCCGTGAGCACGGTCCGCAGGCTCGTCACTCCCGCGGGGAAGAGCTGCGCGAGGACGGATGGCGTCAGCGTGACGACGGTGATGGCCTGCTCGTTCAGGGTCTGCTCGAGCGGAGCCCCCGGCATCAGCCGCTCCCTGGGCACCAGGACCAGCGTGGCCCCTGACAGCAGTGGCGGGAAGATGTCGGACACCGCCGCGTCGAAGCTCAGCGCGAAGAACTGCAGGAGGCGGCTGCCCACCTCCAGCTTCATCACCGCGAGCGTCTGCCGCGCGGTGTTGCACAGGCCCCGATGCTGGAGGAGCGTCCCCTTGGGGCGGCCCGTCGAGCCCGACGTGTAGATGACGTACGCGAGGTTGTCGCCAGTGGCGCCAGCGTCGAGGTCCTCCGCGGACTCGAGGCGGACCTCCGCCTCCACGTCTTCCAGGCACAGCGCCCGCGCCTGCTGTCCGCCCAGCCGGTCAACCAGCGCGCCGCGCGAGAGGACGAGTGGCGCGCTCGTATCGTCGAGGATGAGGGCGAGCCGCTCCACGGGCTGGCTCGGGTCGATCGGCACGTACGCGCCGCCCGCCTTGAGGATGGCGAGCAGCCCCACGACCATCTCGAACGAGCGCTCGACGCACAGGCCGACGAGGACCTCCGGCCCCACGCCCCGGCGCCGAAGCACCCGCGCCAGCCGGTTGGCCCGCGCGTTGAGCTCGCGGTAGCTGAGCTCTTCACCCTCGAAGCTGAGCGCCACTGCGTCGGGAGTCCGCGCGACCTGCGCCTCGAAGAGCCGGTGAGCGCAGACATCCTCCGGCTCACCGGGGACGGCGCCGCTCCACTCGACGAGCAACTGGCGGCGCTCCACTTCATCCAGCGGGGACAGGGACGCCAGTGGCGCCGAGGGCTGGGAGACAGCGGCCTCCAGCAGGGCGCCGAGGTGCTTGACGAGCTGGCGCGCCGTCGCCGCGTCGAACAGGTCCGTGCTGTACTCCAGCCGGCCGTGGAGGCCCTGGACGCTCTCCGCGAGCGCGAGGCGCAGGTCGCTCTGGACCAGGCGGCTCGGCAGCTCCAGTTGCTGAAGCTCCAGCCCCGGCAACGGCTGCGCGGAGAGCGGGTCCGGCAGGATGGCCAGCACCACCTGGAACAGCGGCGAGGCCCCGAGGTGGCGAGTCGGCCGCAGCGCCTCCACCAGCTTCTCGAACGGCAGTTCCTGGTGGGCATAGGCCTCCAGGGTGATGTCCCGCACGCGCGCGAGCAGCTCGTGGAACGTGGCGGCTCCCGCCAGCCGCGTGCGCAGGACCAGGGTGTTGACGAAGAAGCCGATGAGTCCCTGCGTCTCCGGGCGGTCACGACCGTTGATGGGCGTGCCTACGCAGATGTCGTCCTGCCCCGAGTAACGGGCCAGCAGGAGCTGGAACGCCGCCAGCAACACGACGAAGGGTGACACGCCCTGCTCGCACGCGAGGGACTTCACCTGCTCCATCAGCGGGGCAGCCAGCTTCACCTCCACGCTGTCACCCTGGTGCGTGGACACCGCCGGCCGGGGCTGCGCAACGCCCAACTCCAGCACCTCGGGCGCACCGTCGAGCTGCCGACGCCAGTAGCCGAGCAGCCGCTCCAGCGTCTCGCCCCGCAGGTGCTCGCGCAGCCACGCGCCGTAATCGGAGTACCGCAGCGGCAGCTCGGGCAGCGCCGCCGGCTGACCGGAGGTGTGCGCCGCGTAGAGCGCCGCGAGTTCGCGGACGAGCACCTCCATGGACGCGCCGTCCGAGACGATGTGGTGCATCGTGAGCAGGAGCACGTGCTCCTGCTCGCCGGTCCGCAGCAGGAGCCCGCGCAGGAGCGGCCCTTGCGTCAGCAGGAAGGGCCGAAGCGCCTCGGCGTCCGCACGTCGCTGGACCTCCCGTTCGCGCTCGGCGGCCGGCCGCGCGCGCAGGTCGTCGGTGGCGAGCGTGAAGTCCGCGTCCGGCGAGACGATCAGCACGGCCGGACCCTCCGTCTCCACGGCGCGGAACGTGGTCCGGAGCACCTCGTGGCGGCGCACGATGTCCTGGAACGCGCGCTCCAAGGCCACGGTGTCCAGGGCGCCCTTGAACCGGACGGCCACGGCGAGGTTGTACAGGGCACCGCCCGGCTGGAGCTGCTCCAGGAGCCATAGCCGCTCCTGGCCGGGGGAGAGCAGGGGTGGCGTGTCATCCGCGCGGCGAGTGATGGCCGGGAGCTCCGCCTTCGCGGCCGAGCGCCGTCCGTGCAGCAGTGCCGCCAGCTCCATGACGCTGGGGCCTCGCAGCAGCTCCTCCATGCGCAAGGAGACGCCCGTGGCGATCTCCAGCGCGTGTCCCAGCTCGATCGCGACGAGCGAGTCGAAGCCGAAGCGGGTGATGGGCACGGCGGGATCCAGCTCCTCCGCCCGGACACGCAACCTCCGGCCCAGGGTGTCCCGCAGCCAGGTGGTGGTCTCCTCCAGGGTCGCGCTCGAGGACAGCGCCACAGCCTCCGGAGCTGTCGCGCCGACCGCGGCCTCCTCGCGCCAGGTCGACACGAGGGCCAGCTCGCCAGCGACGAACGCCGCGCGGGTGCCGTTGCGCTGGATCTTCCCGCTGGACGTCTTGGGAATACTGCCGGGTTCAATCAACGCGAGCGCGTGGAGCTGGACGTCGTGCTGCTCCGCGAGCCGGCGGCGCACCAGGGCCGTCACCTCGGCGGGATCCACCAGCTTGCGGACATCCACCTCCTGGACGACGACGAGCCGCTCTTCACCGTCGACGTCCAAGGCGAAGGCGGCGGTGCAACCGGGACGGAGCGAGGGGTGGCTCTGCTCGACGGTCAGCTCCAGGTCCTGGGGATGGAGGTTGCGGCCGCGGAGGATGATGAGGTCCTTGAGCCTCCCGGAGACGAACAGCTCACCTTCGTGCAGGAAGCCAAGGTCGCCCGTGCGCAGGAATCGCCTGTCACTTCCGGGCACCTGGGCCTCGAACGCGCGGGCCGTCTCCTCGGGGCGTTGCCAGTAGCCCCGCGCCACGCTCGGGCCAGAGACCCAGATCTCTCCCACGGTGCCCGGCGGGCACGGCGCGCACGTCGCGGGGTCCACGACGCGCAGCTCCTGGTCCGGCAGGTTTCCACCGCAGCCGACGAGCACCTGTCCCTCGGCCGTCGTGTCGACTCGAGCCTCATTGCGCGCCAGCGCTCCGGGCGAGAACGAACGATGGACGGGGAACACGCCCTTCTTGCCGCCCGAGACGATCAGCGTGGCCTCGGCGAGGCCGTAGCAGGCGTAGAGCGCCTCGGGGCGAAACCCGCTCGGCGCGAACGCCTCCGTGAAGCGCGCGAGCACCTCCGGGCGGATGGGCTCGGCGCCGCAGAACGCGACCTCCCAGGCGCTGAGGTCGAGCGCCGCGCGCTCCTCGGGCGTGCTCTTGCGCACGCACAGGTCGAACGCGAAGTTCGGACCGCCGCTGATGGTGCCCTTGAAGCGCGACACGGCCTCCAGCCACCGGAGCGGGCGCTTGAGGAAGTCCAGCGGCGACATCAGCGCCACGGGGAACCCCATGTAGAGCGGCTGCAGGATTCCGCCGATGAGCCCCATGTCGTGGTAGGGCGGCAGCCAGATGACGCCCACGGAGTCCCGGCGGCTCTCGAACGCGTGAGCGATGAGCCCCAGGTTGTGCAGCAGGTTGCCGTGGCTGAGCATCACCCCCTTGGGCGTGCCCGTGGAGCCGGAGGTGTACTGGAGGAAGGCGAGCGCGTCCGGGCCGACGTCCGCCGGCGTCCAGTCGTGCCCCGTGTCCTCGGGGAGCGTGTCGGTGGCCACCCACTGGAGCGACTGGAGCTCCGGGGCCTGCTCGAACAGCAACTCCGCGAAGGACGCGATGAACGAGGTGGTCAGCACCACCGTGGCCCGCGCATCCTCGATGATGGCCCGCAACCGGGGCAGCGTCCGCGCGAGCCGGAGCGGATCCGGAGGGTAGGCCGGCACCGCGACCCGCTGCGAGTACAGGCACCCGAAGAAGCCCGCGATGTACTGCAGGCCGGGCGGGTACAGCAGCACGACGCGCGCCCCGGCGGGAGCCACCGCCTCCAGCGCCGCGCCAATGCGCCGGGCCCAGCGGTCCAGCTCCCCGCCCGTCATCCCGCTGGCGGCCCCGTCCTCTTCCAGGAACGTGTAGAGCGGGTCCTCTGCCCGGCCCTGCGCCCGCTGACGCAGAAGGCCGACGAGAGACGTGGAGGAGCCAGGAGACGAGGTGGAGTGGGCGGACATGATGTTCACGTTTCCAGTGTCTCGGGCACCTGGCGGGCCAGGCCTGGGCGGGCGGTGCCGAGCACGACGGGTGAAGGCTCGTCCCCCGAGGTCGGAGGACGGGTTTCACTCGTGATGACATGCAAGTGAGGAACGGCCCTCCGGGGACAGCCGGAGGCCCTGTCGAGGCTCTGGAGGTACAGAGGGGTTACGGAGCCGACACGGACTGCACCACCAGGGCCGGGTCCCCGAGGATCTGCTCCTCGGTGAAGCGGATGTCGCGCCACTGCTTCCCGGAGAAGAGCTCCGTCTGGTCCGAGTAGTAGGGCGAGGCGGGATTGGACGACTGGCCGTAGGTCATCAAGGCCCGCGCCTGCACGCCGGTGTCGGTGAACTCCAGGGCCATGAGGAAGCTGGACCCGGAGGTGATGACGTAGCCGTCCGCCGTCAGGCCTGTCTCGCCGTTGAGCAGCCTGGCACGCGGGGGCGGCACGTCGATGAGCGTGGACTGGATGGTGCCGTAGTTGACGACGTTCGCCACGCCGTCGCGGTTATGGCCGCCGTGCATGGGGATGCGCAGGCCGCGGCGCGGCGTGAACTGCACGGTGCCCAGCGGCGCGTCCAGGGCGATGTTCGAGGACGCCAGCAGCGTCACCGCCTGCGCGAGCTTGACGAGCATCGGGTCCTCACCCTGCGCGGGGGCGGGCGTGAGGGTGCCAGGCGTGGTGAAGGGCGCGTTGACGTCGAAGGCCGTGTCGAAGAGCGTGCCCTTGTTCAGCAACTGGTTCACCAGATAGGTCCCGATGAACTCGCGCCAGAGCACCGCGCCCACGCTGTCCACGTCGAAGCGGCCGTTCCAGGCGGCGAGGATGGCGCAGGCCCGGGTGAGGTCCACGCTCCTGCCCTGGTAGGTCGCGGTGGGCGTGGCCTGGCAGCGCTCCACCACTCCGGGCCGCAGCATCTCCGCCACGAGGCCGCGGTTGCTGAGGATGGCGGCCTGGAGCTCGTCGAGCGTGAATTTCCAATCCGCGCCGGAGGCCCCTTCCGCCGTCTGCTCGGTCAACATCACCAGGTTCATGCGCGAGCGCGGTTGTTGGCTGCGGCGCGTGGGACCGTGCAGGGGGGACAGGTCCGGCAGGGGCTCCGCCGGATTGGTGAGCCAGTAGCTGTCGTTGGCGTTGAAGACGAAGTCACGCCGCGCGAGCTGAGGCACGCGGGCGAAAGGGATGAGTCCCGGGCTGCGTCCGCCGGGAGTGGCCACCCACTCGTTGACGGAGGTGCTGCCGTCGAGCAGCACGAGGTTGAGGTTGCGCAGGAACAAGGTCGCCTGCGGGTCCGCGCCCGAGCTGGCCGTGCGCCAGGCGTCGATCGCCGCGCTGCTCAGGTCGGGCGTGGCCGCGGCGTCCGCGTACCAGGTGTTGCCGTCACGGTCCGCCGCCAGGGTGTTGACCCAGGGGATGCCTTGGATGGTGGCGAAGGCCTCCTTGAACTCCTGGAGGTTGCGCGCCCGGTTCATCGCGTGGAACTGGGCCAGCAGGGTGGAGTTCTCCAGGTTGGCGTCGCGGTACGTGAAGGCGACCGTGGAGGTCCAGTCCGTGGCGCCGGGGATGGCGAGCATGGGGCCGACGTGGCTGCTGTAGAGCGTGCGCTTCACGTTGGTGAGCGAGCCCTCCGGCAGGCGCACGAGGATGGTGTGTTCCCGCGCCGTCATCTGCCGCTCCTGCCCGTCATACAGGTAGTGGGTCGGCTTGCCGGGCACGAGCTTCAGCCGGTACAGCGTCATGCGCTGGCCGGCCGACACCGTGTGCGTCCAGGCGACGTTTTCGTTGAAGCCGATGAGCACCCCTGGCACGCCCAGCAGGCTCGCGCCGTAGACGTTCATCACGCCCGGCACGGTGAGGTGGCTCTCCCAGAGCCGCAGCTCGCCCTGCCAGGGGAAGTGGGGGTTGGCCACGAGCATTCCGCGGCCCCCGCGCGAGCGCTCGGCGCCAATGGCCCAGCCGTTGCTCCCCGTGTCGTGATCGCGCAGCTCCTTGAAGGCCTCCGGCGACGGCACGGTGATGCGCATGCCGCCCGTGGTCGTCGGCGGCTGGGCATTGGTGACCGCGGCGACGAACTGGTAGCTGCTCATGAGGAGCGCCAGGCTGACGTGGTAGGCCATCAGGTCCACGTCGCTGATGGGCCTCACCCACGCGGCGTTGACGCAGCCAGGGGGCAGTCCTGCGGGGCCCACCTCCTCGAGGTAGCGGTTGTAGCCCGCGACGTAACCCTCGATCATGGACTTCACGTCCGCCGGCAGCCTGGGGAGCGCCTCCCGCGCGCGGCCGTAGACGTCCAGCGCGAGGTAGCCGAAGTCACTGGCCACGTTGGCATTGCCGGCGCCCGCGCCCAGGAACCGGGCCCGCTCGCTGCGAACCTTGAGGACTTGATCCGCCAGGGCGCAGACGTGCTCCTGGGCAAAGGCATAGCCCTGGCCGAAGGCCGCGCTGCCCAGGTCCCTGGCGGTGATGTGGGGAATCCCGTGGCGGGTGCGCCGGATCGTGGCCTCGTAGCCCGGCGCGGCGATCGGGGGCGGCTCCGGGACCGTGTCTTCACCACAGGCGGCCAGGGTGAAGGTCGCGAGGGTCGCGAGAACGCAGCGCAAGAAAGGGCCGCGAAACGAGTAGTTCATGGATGACAAGGGAGACCTGGAAGACCGGTGGTTGAAGTCAGCCATGCAGACTATGGAAACATGGCTCAACTGGTCAAACAGGCAATATGCTTCCTTCGACCACGAGTCCGTCCGGACCTGAAACACGCGCTCATGTCAAAAGCAGGTGTCCGGACAGCACGTCGCGCGGCGGTGTGCTAGGCCACCCGCGCTTCGTTCCGGGGCCGCGCGTCGTTGGCCTGGGACGCGGGCGCCCAGAGCTCCTCCGGGGGCTCGCCGAAACAGTCCGGCACGACGTGGATGCCGTAGACGCACTCGTGGCGGTGGGTGCCCAGCTCGAGCAGCCGCTCGCAGCGCGGTGAATCGAAGTCCACATCGTACAAGGCGGCCGGCCGCTGGCTGCCCACGAGGAAGCGGTTTCCCCCCAGGGGCGCGAGACCGCGGACGAAGGGTGGATCTCCGGGGATGGCCACCTGCCGCTTCCAGCTTCCATCCACCGCCTGCTGCACGACCTGGTTGTTGTGGGTGTCGTTGTAGACGAGCGTGTCCCGGTGCCGCAGCAGGTTGTGGTTGGGCCGCAGGATGCCGTCCTGACGGGCGACGACGCGCGCGGGCCCCTGGTCTGGCAACAGCACGCCCACCCAGGAGGAGGCCGTGAAGCTCGAGGCCAGGAAGCGCAGGTCGAACGCGCTCGAGGCCCTCGTCTTTCGCGTCCCGCGCCCCAGCCGCCGCAGGAGCGCGCCGGGAAGGTCCGTCAGCGCCTGGATGCGTCGTGAGAGCCGGGACGGGACGAAGCCGAAGGACACGAGCAGCCCCTCGGGGCAGCGTGCCACGCCATTCACATGGACGAAGTCGAAGAAGGCGGGGAGCCGGCGAGGGTCCCGGTAATCGTCGCTCAGCGCTCCGCCGAGCGCGTCCGCCAGCTTCAGCTCCCGGGCCAGCGCGGGGTCCTCCCGCCAGCTCCACGTGCGCAGCACGGCGCCGTCCCAGCCCAGCTTCATCACCATGTCCGATGCGCTGGCCGTCACCCAGACACCATCCGGTTCGACCAGGAGGTCATGCACCTGGCCGAGGAGGGGATGGCTCAGCTCGCCCACCTGTCTCCACTCGCGATTGAAGACGAAGAGGCGATCCGTCACCGCCACCACGAGCCGCTCCCCGTCGCCGCTGATGCCGCGACCGCCCCTGAGCCCTCCGCGCGGGTTCGGGTCGTACGCGCGAAAGGGACTCTCCGGAATGGGCCAGTCCGCCAGGACGCGCCGCTCCTTCAGGCTGACCAGTCGCACGGAGCCGCTGCGCTCACCGGGCTCGGTGATTCGGATGATGCTGCTGACCAGGAGGCGGGTGTCATTCATGGAAGGAGCTTCATCGAGGCCTGTTTATACATAATCAGGAAATGTTTACATTCGAGATTAATCACGATTCCTTGACCTCGCGGTATACCGCATGGAACCATCCAAGACACTCGCGGACGCCGGCAGGGTGTCGTGAGTGCCCCTCCCTCTGAAGAAAGGCAGGCCCGCGTGAACCCCGGGGTTGAGCTGTCCCAACAGGTGTCGTCGCTGGCCATGCGCTTCCAGGGCTTCCTGCGGATGGAGCCCGCGGCCGCGAACGAGGGCATCCTCGCGTGGCTCCGGGAGGTGGAGAGCCTGGGGGCGATGCTGACGAACGGGGCGGCGGCGCGGCTGGGGCCTCATGCCGCGTCGGTGGACAACCTGCGGAGCTCCGTGCACGCCGCGCTCGCGCGGCTGCTGGACTTCAAGTGGGCCTCCCCGGAGGTCAAGGCGGCGGCGCGCGGGTACATGGAGCGCAACCCGGCGCTGCGGCAGGTGGGCCGCTACCGCTTCTCCACGGACTGGATGTCCAAGTGCGAAGCCGAGTGGCGCGAGGTGCTCTCGCCGTTGATGGGGCAGCCTGGCGCGAGGGTGCTGGAGATTGGCAGCTTCGAGGGGCGCTCCGCCATCTGGCTCCTGGAGAACGTGCTCACGCACCCGACGTCGCGCATCACCTGCGTGGACCTGTTCGAGGGGAATGCCGCGCGCTTGTTCGACGAGAACATCGCCACGAGCGGCGCGGGGGAGCGCGTGGAGAAGCTTGTGGGCCTGTCCCATGTCGCCCTGCGCCGGCTTCCTCCCGAGCCCGTGTATGACTTCATCTACGTGGACGGCTCACACGAGACGTACGACGTCCTGGAGGACGCCGTGCTGTGCTTGCGGCTGCTGAAGCCGGGTGGGGTGATGACCTTCGACGACTACGGCATGGCCGCCGCGCAGCTCGCGGACTTCCAGGACATCTCGCGCCCGGACCTCGGCATCGACGCGTTCCTCTCCGCCGCGGCCAGGCACCTCCAGGTGGTGCGCAAGGCCTTCCAGGTCACCGTGCGGAAGAACCCGGCCTGAGCCGCGCGCCCTGGGCCTCGGGCGCCTGGAGGAGGCGCTCGAGGGCGTCCGCGGCCGAGTTGTTCCGCTCGTTCTCATGGAAGCACGCGCGCATGGCGGCCAGGGCCGTGCGCCACCGCGGCTCGCCCACCAGCGAGTCCAGCGATGCGAGCAGGTGTTCGAGCTTCAGCGTCTTCGCGGGGCAGGAGATGCCCAGCCCCCGGTGCTCCACCGCTCGCCCCACGCCGGGCATGTCGAACACGAACGGCACCACGACCATGGGCACGCCGAAGTAGATGCACTCCTTCACCGTGTTGAAGCCGCCGTGCGTGACGACCGCGGTGGCGCGCTCCAGCAACTGGAGCAGGGGCGCGGAGTGGACGGCCACCACGTTGGGCTCCGCGTCGTAGGGCTTCGGGTCGTGGGCGGGAGTCACCGCGAAGACGAACTGCCACTGGGGCCTCGCCCGCGCCGCGGCGAACACGGTGTCGAGCACCTGCTGCTCCATCGCTCGGCGGAAGGCGCCCTGGCTGCCCAGTGAGAAGAGGATGAGGGGCTTGTCGGCGGCGAGCCGCTCCCAAGGGAAGTCCATGGGGGCCCGGTCCAGGTCGATGCTCGGCCCCGCGTAGATGTAGTGGGACTCCACGTAGCCATCGGGCTCGGCGAACTCACGCGGGGCGAGGACCAGCTCTGGCAGCCGGGGCGCGAGCAGGCGCTCGGGCTCCGTTGCGAGCGCCTCCACCGGATAGCCGTAGCGGCGTGCGATGCGCGCGCTGCGCTCGTTCATCCGGGGCGCGATGCCCAGCGCCCCCATCACCCCGAGCAACGCCCGGACGGCGTGGGCGCGCAGCCTGCGGGAGGGCTCCGTGGGTGGCCGGGACAGGAAGGGGTGGATGAACTCGCGGGGCACGGAGGTATTGAAGAAGACCGCCGGGACTCCATGGCCATGGGCCACCAGCGCCGTGTACGGGAGGAGGGTGTCGCAGACCACGAGGTCCGGTCGCACGCGCTCGAAGACTCCGTCGAGCGCGCCCTCCGCGATGGCCAGCAGCGCGGCGTCGACCCGGCGGGTGAGCGCGCGGAGCTGGCGCACGTGCCCCAGGAACCCGGAGGCCTGGAAGGGGTCGAAGCTGCCCTTGGGCAGTTGCTCCTCGAGCACGGGGATGAACTCGCCCCCGCGGCGGGTCACCAGCTCCTGGCAGTCCAGGGGGCCCGCGTAGACCACGCGGTGGCCTCGCTGGCCCAGTGCCCGGGCGAGCTTCAGGGTGGGATTGATATGGCCATGGCCAGCGAAGGGCGCGAGGAGGATGGTCGCCATGAGGGGAGTCAGTCCTTGATGGCGGGGGTGCTCGCGAGGGCCGTTTCAGAGGCCTCGCGGAACCGCTCGAAGACGGCCTTCGCGCGCCTCAGCCTGCCCATCCAGTCGGCCGTGGGGTGCAAGTCGAGCCGGGCGAAGAACGCATCGAAGCGCGCCTGGAACACCGGCCTCTCGTCGCCCGGGGCGTCTTTCTGGATCACCATCAGCGCGAGGAAATAGAGGCCGAAGAACCAGAACGCGGCCTCCCGGTGCCGCCCGGCGTCGATCATCTCCTGGGTTCCCTCCAGGTAGGCGCGCCTCAGGTGCGCGCGAAGCTTGAAGCCGTACGGGACGTCGCCCCGCTTCACTTCAATCGCGCGGTCAAAGGCCTTCATGAAGTCCGCGTGGAAGTGCTCCACCTCCACTTTCGACAGGCTCGCGCTGCCCAGCAGCTCCAGCGATTCCTCGTGCAGGGCCCCGAGCCCCTGCCGCTCCAGCAACTCCCCCGAGAGGACGAAGCATTGGCGCACCGTGATGGGGCGCAGGTGTGACAGCGCCACGAGCCCCGACAGGTAGACCAGGGCGGCGTGGTAGTGCATGAGCATCAGCGGATACATCCCCGCCGCGCGGGCCTGGGTGGCCTGCTCCAGGTGCGTCAGGAAGGTGCGCTGGTGTGCCTCGCACCGGGCACGCACCCAGGGGCGCCGGGGGAACTCCACGGCGACGCGCTCGTGCAGCTTCTGGAAGGCGCCGGTCGGGTCCGACAGGATGACCCCCGCCGCGAGGTTGTCCGCGTGCTCCGGGGTCGCGACGATATCCTCGGCGCGCTGGAAGAGCTTCGCGTCCAGACAGCCGCACTCCACGATGACCTCCTGGTGCACGAACTCCAGGGGCGGCATCCGGACCTCGTTCGCGTCCGTCGTGGCGATGACGATATCGACGTCACGCCACGGCGCGAAGGGCGCGTCCAGCGGCATGCGCGTCGAACTCCCCGCGACATAGGCGCCCAGGAAGCCTGGGATCCGGCTGCCTTCGGTATTGACCCAGTGCTTCGTCCGCTGGAGGGCTTCCCGTACGTTCATGGCGTTCTCGAGTGCGGGCCCGCGGCTCACGACATCCGCAGGATGCGCGCCACCTGCAGCGCGCGCGCGGGATCTCCGTTGACGGAGATCTTTCCCTGGCCGAACAGCGACTGGGCCTCGTTGGGGTCGTTGTAGAGCCGCTGGAAGTCGCTCTCCGAGAGCTCGAGCACCACGTCCGGGGTCTTCTGACGGCCCTCGAAGAGGGTCGGCTGCTGGCGCGACAGGTCCATGGTGAAGGTCCGCACGCCGCTCAGGCGCAGCTCGAACACCCCGCCGATACGCTTCGCCTCCTCGACGTTGCGCTCCAGCGCGGGCTTGATGCGCTCCAGCAGCAGCTTGTCCAGGGGCAGGTCCACGGACGTCCGCGTCGCCACCTTGAAGAAGATGCGGTCCTCCAGCACCAGCGCGTCCAGCGCGCAGCTGAGGAAGAACCGGATGGCCTCCTCGGGCGTCTCCACGATGGGCATGCCCTTGCGGTTGAAGGAGGTATTGAGCAGCACGGAGATGCCGGTGACCTCCTTGAACTGCTTCAGCAGCCGGTAGTACGCGGGGGACACGTCCTCGGTCACCGTCTGGATGCGCGCCGAGAAGTCCTGGTGCACGACGCTGGGGATGCGCGAGCGCCACTCCGGACGCACCGGCGCCACCATGACCATGTACGGGCTCTCGTAGTCGCAGTCGAAGTAGGTGGAGCAGTCCTCGCGCAGCACCGACGGTGCGAAGGGACGGAAGTCCTCACGGAACTTCACCTTGCTGTTGATGAAGTCGCGCATCTCCGGCAGGCGCGGGTCCGCCAGGATGCTGCGGTGGCCGAGCGCGCGCGGACCGAGCTCCGAGCCCCCCTGGAACCAACCCACCACCTTGCCGTCCGCGAGCAGCTCCGCGGTGCGCCGGTACACGTCCTGCGCCGGCTCCTCCTTCAGCAGGTCGTCGTGGTTCTTGAGGGCCGCGTCCACCTCGTCGCGGCGGTAGTGCCGGCCGAACGCCGAGGAGCCCGTGGCCTTCACCCGCTCGCGCTTGAGCACCTCCTGCCAGCCGTAATACGCGCAGCCCACCGCCAGCCCGTTGTCACCCGCCGCCGGCTGGATGAACATGTTCTTGAAGCGAGACTGCGTGCGGATGACGCGGTTGGCCACCGCGTTGAGCGCCACGCCTCCCGCGTACACGAGGTTGTCCGACGGCGCCTGCTCGTAGCGGTGGTTCACGACGTAGAGCAGGGCCCGCTCCACCTCACGCTGCAGCCACCACGCGAAGTCCGCGTGTGCCTGGAAGCCCTCCTTGAAGTCCGTCTTGTTGCGCGCCGGCCGCGTGAAGCGCTCCATCCAGTCGTAGCGCACGAAGACGCGACCGTCCTTCAGGTCGAAGATGGGGAAGTCGTGCTGGTTCGGGCGGCCAAACGGCGCAAGCCCCATCAGCTTCCCCGGGTCCTCGAAGCCCGCGAACACGTACACGCTCGCAGCCAGGTACATGCCTCCAATGGAGTGCATCGTGAAGTTGGGACGCATGGGGTACTGCTTGATGCCCATGCCGGCCTCGGAGAAGTCCTTGTAGACCGGGCGCATCCGGCCCTGCTCGTAGTGGTAATAGCTGTCCTTCTCGAAGTAGAGGTGCTCCAGTTCCTTGGCGGGCGTCACGCCCAGGGTGCACCCTTCACGGTCCAGGCAGTCATCGAAGGAATTGCCACTGCCATCGATGATGAGCACCGAGGCTTCGTCGAACGGCGACGCGCAGATGGCGCTGAAGGCGTGCGCCAGGTGGTGGGAGATGGTGACGAGGGGGACGTTGGTTCCCTTCACCACCCGAGGCCCCTGGAACCAGTCGTCCGCCCCCACCAGCATGCCGAAGTTGTCGTTCTGCACGACCACGGCCACGTCGTCGATGGTGATGCCCTCGGCCTGCAGGCAGTAGCTCACCGCGTCGGAGTCGTTGCCACCGTCGTGCTTGCGCCGGGTGATGCGCTCCTTCTCGATGGCCACACAGATGCGCCCATCTTTGATGAGGCACGCCGAGCCGTCGTGAGAGAGACCCGTACCAAGGACGTAGGTGGACTTGACGTTTCGAGCCATTCCTGGATTCTCCGTTTAATGCGCGCTGACGACTCAGTCGCACTGTATTGAAAAACCCGCCTAAGATGAAAGAGTCCCGCGTTCAGGCTGGCGATGACCTCAAGAACCTCGATGACCCCATCGTCATCGGTGGCGGCTCCGCGCCGCCCGATTGACGTCCGTGGCGAATCGCGAGCTCGGGCACCCTGAGGCGCTCCGGTCACCGCCAATAACATCCACAATCCGTCGCGCGTGGAGGCTGGGTTGCGTCTGGCTTTCTCGATGGGTTTATGTGCGGCCCATTTTACGGGTCCGTTCAGATGAACTGGTCTTCCTGGAGATTTGATCGGGGGCTCGAACCGCTGCTCCAACGCCTGCCCGTGTGATGGTCGCCGCACGTGCGGTTCCTCTGGCTGGTGCCAGGGGAGCGCGCGCCAGGTCCATCGCACGGGGGGTTGGACGGCACACGGCAGGCGCCCAGCCCTTCGCGGGTTCAGCATCCAGCCCTGGAGGGCTGGAGGATGCTGACTGCTGAACAGTCCGGGGTCGTCGAACGGCGTTTCGGGGTGGCGGGTCGCCCGAGCCAACCGCAGGTTGCGCGCTGTGCCGTCGCGTGCACACCTCCTGGCTCAGGCCTCCCTCGCCTGGGTCTTCACGTTCCCCGGAATTCCTGAATGAGTCCGCCGCAGAACTTCGACACCGGCATCCCCAGCCTCAACGTGCTCCTGGCGGGTGGGTTGCCTCCTCGCCAGTCCATCATCGTCACCGGGACGCCCGGCAGCGGCAAGACGGTGCTGTGCAGCCAGGTGGCCTTCGCGGCCGCGTCGCGGGGCATCCCCGTCGTGGTGGTCACCGTCACTTCCGAGCCTCATGACAAGCTGGTGGATGCGCTGTCCGGCTTCGCCTTCCACAAGCCCGAGGTGCTGGGCGACATGCTGTTCCTCATCAGCGCCTACTCGGCGCTGAAGCGGGGCGCCAAGGAAGCCAGGGACCTGCTCCTCCAGACGGTGCGAGAGCGCGGCGCCCGCCTGCTCTTCATCGACGGCCTGCGCTCCATCCGCGACCTGTGGCAGGACGAGGCGCGGTTGCGCGAGTTCCTCTACGAGCTGGGGCTCGGCCTGGCGGCGCTCAACTGCATTGGCATCTTCACCACGGAGTATCCGCTCCAGCGACTGATGGAACTGCCGGAGGCCACCACCATGGATGGCATCGTGGCGGTGTCCGTCCGGAGCCAGGGCGCGCTCCGCATGCGCCGGGTGGAGGTGGTGAAGCTGCGCGGTCGTCCACACCTGCTGGGCGAGCACGTCATGCGCATCACCATGCAGGGCGTGGACTTCCTGCCTCGTCTGGAGGCGACGCTGCCTGCCGTGCCGGAGGCTCCTCTGGACCTCGAACGCAGGGGCTTCGGGCTTCCGGAGCTGGACACCTTGATGTACGGCGGCTTTCCGTCCAACAGCGCCACGTTGATCGCCGGGAGCATGGGCATCGGCAAGACGCTGATGGCGTCGTACTTCGCGCTGGACGGCGCTCGCCGTGGAGAGAAGTCGCTCTTCGTCTCGTTCTTCGACTCACCCGAGCGCGTGCTCGCCCGCGCGCTGCGGGTGGGGCTGGACATGCGGCCCGCGTACGAGTCCGGGATGCTGGAGATCATCAACGAGCTGCCCGCGGAAGCCGAGGCAGACGTCCTTGTCCGCCGCATCCTCCAGCGCATCGAGGAGCGGGGCGTGAAGCGCGTCGTCCTGGATGGGCTGGCGGAGCTGGAGCAGTCCATCATGGAGGGCGAGCGACGCCGCGCCTTCCTGGCATCCCTGGCGCTGCGCCTGCGGCAACTGGGAGTGACGTCGTTGTTCACCCGCGAGGTCTCCAAGGTCGTGGGCACCGAGCTGGATTTCAGCGATTCGCCCGTGGCCATGCTGGCGGAGAACGTGCTGCTCCTGCGCTTCGTGGAGCTGCACGGCCGCCTGCACCGGATCCTCTCCATCCTGAAGATGCGCGACAGCAAGTACGACAGCACCGTGCGCGAGTTCGAGGTGGCCGATACGGGCCTGCGGGTGCTCGCCCCCATGCGTTCCTCTCAGGGATTGCTCACGGGTCAGGCCCGTCCGGTGGGAACCACCATCGGTGGGAGCACGACATGAGCCTGATCCTCATCGCCGAGGACGAAGAGGCGCTCCTGGAAGTGTTCTCCGAGGTGCTGGAGGACCTGGGCCACCGCGTCGTGCGAGCCAGCAATGGCGAGGAGGCCCTGATGCTCGCGCGCACGGAGCCTCCGGACCTGGTCATCAGCGACCACATGATGCCCCGGCGCACGGGGATGCAGTTGTTCTATGCGATGCGCTCGGAGCCCGCCCTGGCGCATGTGCCTTTCGTGCTGCTCAGCGCGGCGCGCCCAACCGGTCGCGAAGAGGCGGAGACGTTCCTGGCCAAGCCGGTGGACCTGGCCACCTTCGAGAAGACCGTCAGCGCCGCGCTGGCCCGTCACGAACGGGCCATTCCGGACACACCTCCGCCTTCGCGCGATTCCGCCACCTCCTTGGGAGCGGCGCGCGAGGAGATGCTCAACTGGGTCGCACATGAGCTGAAGACGCCGCTGAGCTCCGCGCGCCTCAACGTCCAGCTCCTGCTTCGCAAGCTGCTCAAGCGTGGCGCCCCCGAAGACGAGCAACGCTCCGCGGAGTCGGTGATGCGCCAGCTCGACCAGATGAACGGGTTGGTGACCTCCATCCTGGACGCCTCGCGACTGGTGGATGGGAAGCTGGAACTCCAGCGCGTGCCCGCGCCCCTGGTTCCCTTCCTCCAGGAAGTCGTCCAGGACTGGTCCGAGGCCCAGCCGGAGGTGACCTTCCGGCTGGAGGCGCAGGAGCCTCCGGAGCAGGTGTTCTTCGATGCGGAACGGACGCGGCAGATCCTCAACAACCTGCTGTCCAATGCGGTGAAGTATCGCGGCGCCTCTCGCGAGGTGGACATCCGGACGGCGCTGGATCCGGGCGCGGTCCTCATCCATGTGCGAGACAAGGGCGTGGGAATCCCGGCCGCCTCGCTGCCCCACGTCTTCGACCGCTTCCGGAGAGCGGACAGCCAGCAGGGGAGGGGCCATGGACTGGGCTTGTTCATCGCCTCGTCGCTCGCCCGGCTTCACGGTGGCTCGCTGGCCGCCCGCTCCCAGATGGGCGAAGGCTCCACCTTCACCCTCCGACTGCCCCTCCGCTCCTGAAGAAGGGGGCCGGGACGCGCTCCCGGCCCCTCTCTCGAAGGCTACTGCTGACGGCCTTCGATGGCGCACATCAGGACCGCCGCGGCGATGCCGAGCCGCCGGTCGAGCAGGTTCCGGTCGTCCATCGAGAAGTCCAGGTCGATCTTCTGGATGAACGGGTTGAACCGCTGGTGGAAGGCGAGGACCTTCGTCTCGCCCAGCTTCCCGGAGAAGGACTGCGGCACCAGGTTGGTGAGGAAGCGGCGCACCAGCGCCAGCATCATGCTGTCCTCTTCAATCTTCCCCGTCTCCTGGTCGTTCGCGTCCAGCACCAGCCACTGGTCTCGGAGGATGGAGCGCAGGCCCTTGCGGCGCAGCGCGCCCACGCGCTCTCCCGTGGCGGCGTCCGTCACGTCGTACGTCATGCCGAAGTCGAGGATGCCGCGCGCCTTGATGGTGAGCAGCTCCTCACGCATCTCCTCATCTCCGTAGATGCGCAGGTCCTCCTTCAGCTTGAAGGCCTTCATCTTCGAGTAGAACGCGAGGTTGCCCACCTCGTCGTAGATGTGGAAGGCGCCGCCGAACAGCTTGAAGAACTTCCGGCGAATCATGTAGCGCGTCTGACCAAAGCGGCCAGCGGCCAGGGAGCTGGGGGAACGGGTCTGGAGTGCGGATGACATGGCCCCCCCATAGCAAAATCCGCGTCCCGCAGCCGCCCCAAGGGACCGCCGGTTCCGTGGGCCGGGTCGCGCTCTCCCGGCCAGACTCGGATATGCTCGGGTTGTTACCAGCCCGTGATACAGCGGGGCTTGGATACTCGCCCGTTCAGACGGAGGCATGCTCTTGATCACCTCGATTCCTCGCCGGGTCGTCACCACGACCCAGACGGACGCCACGAAGCCTCTGGCGACTGAAGCACCGGCGACGCCCCCGGCCCCCGCGCCCTATTTCCAGGACGGCCTGGAGGCTGCCCGGCCCAGCCCCGTGAATCTCACCGGCCTGGGGACGAAGTCGGCGGTCGCGGAGCCCGCGAGCGTGGCGTCCGCCCCGCCTTCGTCGAGCGGCTCGGCGCCCGTCGGTCCGGAGCTGCTGCACCTCGATGCGGGCTGGACGCCCCAGGGCCAGGGCTACGACGCCAAACGCGATGAAGTGCTCACGACGTACTACTCCGACGAGCACGACGTGCTGCTGTCCGTGCAGGACAAGGGCTCGGGCAGCGAGTCGCTCCAGGTGCAGCTCGGTGGGCTCGACCCCAAGCACCCCGAAGAGGGAAAGCCCACGCACGGCGGTGGTGTCTCGACCGACGGCGAGTTCGTCTACGTCTCCGACACCCGGGGCATCTACGTCTACACGCGCGAGGAGCTCGAGCGCGCGGCGAAGACGGGGACCGTGGCCCAGGCCTCTCAGGTGATGGAGGTTCCATTCCCCGAGGGAGTGAAGGACCCGGCCACTGGCATGGACCTGGTCTCCGCTGGCAGCTACATGACGGTGAAGGACGGCTACGCGTACATCGGCAGCTACAGCAAGGACGGCGATGGAAAGGCGGGCGCTGTCTGGCGTTACAAGCTCGACGAGGAGACCGGCTCCCTCATCGAGGACTCACGCCAGGGACCCATCCGCGCGCCGGACCGCGCCCAGGGGATGACGGTGGTCGACGGCGCCCTGCTGTTCACCACGGGCGACCAGAAGCTCGTCTACCAGCCGTTCGAGGCGAGCGCGGACTCCTTCACGGCGAACATCGATAACCGGGTGGATATCAGCAACGGGCTCATCGACCCCTACGCCCAGGGTGTGAACATCATCGATGGCGAGCTGTGGGTGACGTACGAGAGCGGCTCCGAGAAGTATCGCGACAAGCTCAACCCCAAGTACGAGCCTCGCGAACACATCCAGCGAATCCCGCTGGAGGACCTGGACCTCGCCGCGGCCTGCGTCACGCCGGAGCAGCTCGAAGGCTGAGCCTGCTCAGGCTCCCGTGGCAGCGTGCGACGCGCCACGGGAGTCGGCACACCCTCCAGGTCAGGGTGTTTTGCGCATCCGGTTCTTCTGCGGGCTGCCCGCCGCCATGGCCTTCGTCACGCGGGAATAGGCAGACACGTAGGGCTGAAGGACGGTGCGCGGCCAGCGCCCTGGAATCCACAGGTAGCTGAAGAGTGGATGTCTTCGCGCGCCTCTCCGCCGCTTCGTCTCGTAGGCGCTGGGCCCGAGCCAGAGCTTCCGGGCGCCCAGTTCGTAGGCCCGGCGCAGCGGCTCATAGAAGCCGAGGTTGAAGTACAGCGGGGTCTCCGATGCACCCGCCTCGGCGCGACCGACGCGGTAGAACCACACCTCGTCGTGCTTCTGCAGCAGCAGGGAGAACCCGATGGGCTCTCCGCCCTGGTAGCCCACCACGGCCTCGGCTTCGGGTGAGACGTGCTGCTCGATGGCGGACCAGAACGCGGGCGGGTGGCGGATGTGCTCGCTGCCGTACTTCGAATACGTCACCTCGTAGAACCGCTCGAGCAACTCGCCCATCTCGCCCATGCGCGAGACACGCTCGAAGCTCACGCCCGCGTCTCGAACGTGCGCCATCTCCTTCTTGAGGAACCTCCGCGCGTCGCTCTTGAACTGGCCCAGATAGGCGTCGAGGCTCTCACCCGGCGGCACGTCGATGACGTTGTCGTCGTAGATGAAGACCTCCTGGAAGGACGCTGAGTTGAGCGCCTCTCGCAGCGCCGCATCGTCTCCATCCACTCCGTAGAAGTAGAGGGGGAGTCGCTCACTCGTCGCCAACTCCCGCAGCCCCTGGAGGATGAGCTCGCGAGCCTGGCGCGCGAGTTCAGGCGACTGGGGCGAGCAAATGATGCCGCTGCGCATGCTGAGGGGACTGGTGACGAACACGCCTCCGTCGATGCCAGCCCCCGTGAGCCGCGCCAGGGAATGGTAGAGGTCCGCCACCGTGACGGCCACCCGGCTCAGCCCCCCCGCGTTGGCGAAGCCTTTCTTCCAACTGCTGAAGAAGAACTTCTCCAGCGCGTAGGGGGTGTAGATGTTCTGGCTGCGGGTGATGAAACACGGCGCCAGCGCGACGGGGACCTCGCCCTGGCTGACAATGGCATAGCGAAGCGACAGCTCGCCCCGGACCATGAAGGGGAGGTCGACCGCGTCCAGCATCCTGAGCCAGCGCCGGCCGAAGAACACACTCGACTCGGACGTGAGGACGTCCAGCGCCTCATCACTCAGGTGGCGGACGGAGTCATGAAACTTCAGGGTCAGCGTCATGGCCGGAGGGCTTCGGGTGCCAGGATGATTCCGCTCAGCCGTTGAGGAGCTGGACGGGCGGGTTTCGCTTGGGAGAAGCGATGTATCGCGCGAGGTTGGGACGCTGTCGCATCCGCTCGAAAAACGAGCGCAGGCGCGGGTAGCTGTTCTCCAGCACCTCCATGAGCCCGTTGTCGACGAGCAGCTCCAGGAAGCCGAAGACGCTGGTGTCCGCCACGCTCACCGCGGTGCCGACGAAGAAGCCCTCGCCGCTGCCGTTGTTCCCAATCACCCGCTCGAAGTGGCCGAGCCACTGGGGCAGCTCCTCGCCCAGGATGATGGGGAGCTGCTCGGACAGGTCGTCCGGGCTGAGCGACGTCAGGCTGCGCGCGCGTGCGGTCACTTCCTCGACGCCTTCGATGATCATGTCGCAGGCGGCGCTCTCACGCGGGTTCGCGCCATAGAGGCCCCGGGTGCGCGCGACGTGACGCAGGATGGCCAGGCTCTGCACGACGCGGAAGCCGTCCGGCTCCTCCCACAAGGGCACCTTGTCGAAGGCCAGCTTTCCGGCGCGCTTCAGCTCCTCGAAGGGAGGCGTCTTCTCCTTCGCCTTCACGTCGAACTTGCCCAGGTCGATGTCCTCGTACTCCGTGCCGGACTCGGCGAGCACCAGGCGGATCTTCTCCGCGACACCTCGACCCGTGAAATACGAAAGACGCGGCAATGATGATGATTGATCGCTCATACAGGGAACGCCGTTGAGAGGGACGGGCTGTATACTAGAGTAGGCGGACAATCCGGAAGGGGCAGACTTCCTTGACCGCTGTACCCGAGCCTCTGGAATCCTCGATGTCCGCTTCACCCTTGCTTGTCCCGCTTGCTCCTGGAATGGCGCTGTGGCCCTGGGCCGCGCTGCGCGGCGCCGGTTTTCCCGCAGAGGATGTGCTCCGGCTCGCGGCACCGAGCGCCGCCGCCGCCGCGGAGGCCTGGCTCGCGACGGGGGCTGAAACACCCGGGGAGGCACTGCGTGCCACGTTCGACGCGGATTTGCTGAATATCAGCGCCGCGCTGCGCTCCCTGGCAGGTGAGACGCGACTGCGCGAGGCCCTGCTCTGGCAGAACCGTCACGCGTACAAGACGGGCGTCGAGCCGCTCGCGGCGCTGCCCGCCACGGCGCGCAACAGCAAGGCCCGGCAACGCGAGCGGCTGGTCGCTTCCTACGTTCAGCGTTACAGCACCAAGAATGACACCATCGGGTTCTTCGGTCCGGTGGGTTGGGCGCGGCTGACGCAGTCGAGTGACGCCTTGCGTTTGTCGCCGGGGCAGCAACTCGTCTCCCGGCGCGCCGTCTACTTCGAGGCGTGGTGCATGGACACGCTCGGCGCCGCGCTGGTCCAGGACGCCACCCTGCGACGTTGGGCGCCGCCTCGGCTGTTGCCGTATTTCCGCCTGGAGGGCCAGGTGCTGCATGGCCCCATGCCCACGCCCGTGGAGCTGTTGCCGTCGCAGGCGCTGTTGCTCGCGCGGTGTGATGGCACGGTCAGCGCAGTGGCCATCGCGGAGGCGCTCACGCGCGGCGCCGAGCCCTCCTTCGCGAACGTGGACGAGGTCTACGACGCGCTGGACCAGGCGAGCGGGATGGGAGTGCTGGCCTGGGGTTGGGACGTGCCGCTGCTGGTGCGCCCGGAGATGGTGCTGCGCGGCGCGCTGATGGCGATTCCCGATGAGGATGCTCGGGCGCGCGCGCTGGCCCCGCTGGACCGACTGGAGCACGCGCGTGCCGCCGTCGAGGCCGCGGCCGGCTCACCCGAGGCGCTGGACGGAGCGCTCGCGGAGCTGGAGGGCGTGTTCAAGGAAGTGACGGGCGCGCTCCCGACGCGCGCCGCGGGCAAGACGTACGCCTCGCGCACGCTCATCTACGAGGACTGCGTGAGGGACGGCTCGCTGGAGCTGGGGGCTCCGCTGCTCGCGCGACTCGGACCCGTGTTGGAGCTGCTGCTGACGGGGGCTCGCTGGCTGGTGGGCGAGGTGACCCGTCGCACGGGCGTGGGCCTGGAGGCGCTGTTCGACAAGCTGTCCCAGGGAGGAGCGACGGTGGAGCTCTCCACGCTCCAGCTCGCCTTCGTCGAGGGCATTCAAGACCCGGCGTCCGCGACGGAGCTGATGCCCATCCACGAGATTGTCACCGAGCACCGTCGTCGCTGGCGTGAGCTCTTCGCCCTCGAACCGGGTGTCCGTCGTCAGACGCGCACCGTCGAGGCACTGCGTCCCCTGGTGCGAGAGAGCTTCGTCACGAGCGGAGCGGGGTGGAAGCGCCGCTGGCATGCGTCGCCGGACGTGATGATCGACGCGGCGAGCGACGAGGCGGTCCGCGCCGGGGACTACCAACTGGTCCTGGGTGAGCTGCACCTGTGCAACAGCATCTCCTCGCTCTTCGTGGAGCAGCACCCCGCGCCCGCGGAGCTCTTCGCGCTCGCGGAGCGGTGTGCCACCGAGGCGGATATCATCCCGGTGTTTCCCAAGTCCGAGTGGAGCCAGCGGACGCTGCCGTGCCTGTTCCCCAGAGGCAGCCTCCACTACCTCTCCGGGCAGGAGCCGTCGCCGAACCCTGGTGCTCGCGCCTTGCGCGTGGGTGACCTGGTGGTGGAGCGCCGCGACGGCGCGCTCGAGGTTGTCGACCGGGTGAGCGGGCGCCGCTTCGGGTTGATGGACTTCCTGGCCGTCTATCTGGAGCACCGCTGCGCGAGCGCCTTCGACCTGGCGCTGGGCGAGGACTACTCGCCGCGACTGACGGTGGACGGTGTCATCGTCGCCCGCGAGCGATGGAGCGTGCCGGCGGCGAGCCTGGGCTTCGCCAGTGTCACGGAGGCACTGGAGCAGTGGCTCGAGGCCCGGCGCTGGCAGCGCGGACTCGGCATCCCTCGCTTCGCGTTCTTCAAGGTGGAGACGGAGCGCAAGCCCTGCTTCGTGGACTTCGACAGCCCGCTCCTGGTGGAGATGATGGCCAAGCTGGTGCGACGCGCGCTGGAGGAAGCTCCGTCCTCGCGGGTCAGCTTCTCGGAGATGGTGCCGGACCCGGACCACCTCTGGCTCACGGATGCGGCCCAGCACCGATATACGAGCGAGCTTCGCGTGGTCTGCGAGCTGTCTTGAGCGACTCCCACGCAGTCGACGTGGTTCACCTCTACTCATGAAGGAGCAGTACGGCATGCGCGCGCCCGAGCCGATTCCCGGCGGAAAGTTGCCTCCCGACATCAAGGCGTTGCACGGGGGGCTGTCCTCCGCGGCCGCGGAGTTCCTCGACTTCGCCGAGCGCGTCCCGGAGGCCTTCGCGCGGCACAGTTTCGCGCCGAGCGAGGCGTCACCGCTCTTTCCCTACCAACTGCACGCCTGGCCCCTGTTCATCGACGCCACGGCGGTGGTGGCGATGCGGGAGATGGCCACGAAGCTGTGCCGACTCATCAAATGCGCGCCACGGCGACTGCTCGGGGACGCTGGCAGCGCCGCGGCCTGGTACGGGCTCTCCCAGGAGCGCGCCAGCGAGGCGCTGGACTGCCTCGCGCGCACGGACGACGCGCGTGGCGCCATCAGCCGGGGTGACTTCATCCACGATGGCACGGCCCTGAAGTGCCTGGAGTTCAACCTGACGGCGGGGGTCGGCGGCTGGGAGACGGCCTTCCTCGTCCAGCAGGTCATGTCGCAGCCCGCGATGCACCGCTTCGCCACCGAGCAGGGGCTGCGCATCCGTCAGCCCCATACCCTGCGCGTCTTCTTCGCCAACATCGTGGACTGCGTGCGCCGCGACACCGAGTGGGAGGGCGAGTGCAACATCGCCATCCTCTTCCCCCCGAGCGGACTTCCGGGGCCGGCGCTCGCGGAGCAGGCGTGCCGACTCTTCACCAGCCAGCTCATGGAGATCCTCCGTCCGGAGGGCGCGCGGGGCGAGGTCTTCATGACCACCTACGGCGCGGTGAAGAGCGCCGAGGGGCACCGCCTCACCACCCAGGGCAAGCGGCTGCACGCGGTGGTCGAGTACGAGGCCCGGGATCGTCTCCTGATGGCGGGCCCGGAGTTCATCGAAAACGCGCGGGCCGCCACTTCCGCTCGCTCAATCAGCCTCTTCAACGGTCCCGCTCAGGACGTGCTCGACGACAAGCGCAACCTCGCGCTCCTGTCGGAGCGTGTGACGTCCTCCGCGCTGTCCGCCGAGGAGCAGGCGCTGGTGCGCACCCACGTGCCCTGGTCTCGCCGTGTCGAGCGGGCCCACGTCGAGCGCGGGGGCGAGCGCGTCTTCCTTCCGGAGCTGCTGTCCTCCCGGCGCGAGGAGCTGGTGCTCAAGGCGGGGCGGGACTTTGGCGGCGCCTCGGTGTTGCTCGGGGAGTCGACGCCCGCGCCGGCGTGGGACGAAGCCGCGCGCAAGGCGCTCGATGAGGGCGGCTGGGTGGTGCAGGAGCGGGTGCGGTCCGCGCCCTTCCACTACTTGGGACCAGACGGTGGGGTGCTGCCTCACAGCGTCATCTGGGGCCTCTTCGTCCTCGGTGAAACCTACGGCGGCCACTCGCTGCGCCTGTGCCCCATCGGAAAGGGCACAGGCGTCGTCAATGTCTCGCAGGGCGCGATGTTCGCCGCCCTCATCGACTTGGAGTGAGCCGCCGGCTCCGCGTCACTGCTCGCGGTACTCGCGACCGAGCGTCTGCTGCTTGCGCATCTTCTTCATCGCGCTCACCGCGATGGAGGGGATGAGCTTGGGGCCGATGCGCGCCAGCATGGACCAGGTCCACCACCAGTAGTTGGTGGCGATGGCGTCCTCCACCGTGTACACGCGGTGCCACCAGCCATAGGGCAGGTAGAGGATCTCCCCGGCCTCCAGGACGAAGTCATAGTCGGGGACCTTGCCCGCGGGCAGCTCGTCCGGCTTGCCCCCGTGTGGCGTCAGGTCATGCGCGCTCATCACCGACCAGGGGTGGCTGAGCTTCGCCGGCCGCAGCTCCGCGTCCCGTGACGGCGCGTACAGCTGCCACTGCTTGCGGCCCACCATGACGGCGTGCAGGTTGTGCGCGCGGTCGAAGTGGAGCTGGGTGAAGGTGCCCTTCGGCCCCATGAAGAAGAGCTGCTCGGTGAGGCGCCGCTGCACGGCGTACTCGTCGAAGCGCACGTCGCGGTGCAGGGCGGGGAGGGTGCGGAACAAGTCGTTGCCGATGAGGTAGCCCGGCGTCTCCTCGCCGTCCTTCACCTTCAGCGAGGCGACGTAGTCGCGCATCGTCATCTTCCGCACGCGGCCCACGCGCTCCACATCGCCCGCGGGGCGTGCGTTGTAGCGCAGCCACTCCACCGGGACGCTCACGTCGCCGTACTGCTGGATGAACCAGTCGAAGGTCCACCGCTCGGCGGCGGGCCAGCCCTTCATGGCATCCGTGAAGATGATGGGCTTGTTGTTGGCTTCGAGGCCTTCGTAGAAAGCCCGACGGTTGTCGAGCGGCATGCGCTCGGGGACCTGGGGCCCGACATCCTTCTGCACGGTGGCGGTGCTCATGACAGCTCTCCTGGGTGGCGCGTCACGCCGCGTTTTCTTCGGCCTGGGCCTTGGGGCCCTCGCGCGTCAGTCGCTCGAAGTTGTTGTCGATGCCGTGGCGCACGTCCGCCAGCATGTGGATCTCGAACTCCTGGAACGCGAACGACGGCCACGCGCGCAGCAGCGTCAGCAGCGTCTCGTGCGAGTCGGCGTTGATGATACAGAGGCCCATCTTCGGGAGGACGTAGTAGGCACAGTCCATGGTGCCGTCCTGGAGGCGGGCGCCCACCCACTCGCGGACGGAGCGGTTGAGGGCGATGGGGTCCGGGGGCACGGGGCCCGAGGTGCGGTCCTTGACGTAGATGAGGTACTTCATCGGGGCAGCTCCTTTGGGGAGGGTCAGCGGGAAGGCGCGGGCCGCGACTTCGCGAGGCTCCGGCGCATGTTCTGCAGCAGGCCGCGAGGCGTCTGCCGCAGGAAGAAGTGGTCGCCCAGGAATGTCTGGGTGAAGAACGTTCCAGAGGTGAGCTGGCGCCAGGCCTCGGTCGCGTCCTCGGGGACGTAGTCGTCGAAGCCTCGGAAGGCGGACAGCGGACAGGCCAGGGCGGGGCCCGGCTTCCACGTGTAGCCCTCGCACACGGCGGTGTCCGCCAGCAGGGTGGTGCGAATCAGCTTCAGCAGCTCTTCCGCCATGTCGCCCGAGACGGAGATGGCCTCGCCCATGCGCCGGGCCTCGGCCGCGTCGATGTCGTGCGTGATCGCCGTGGGCGGGTGGGCCTTCAGCGTCTGGGGCGCGCGGTAGCTGGCGACGAAGAGGTGCAACGGCGTGGGGAGCCCTCGCTCGCGCAGCGCCCGCGTCAGCTCGTACGCGAGCAGCGCGCCCATGCTGTGACCGAACAGGGCGAAGGGCTTGTCCCCGTGGCGCGCCACCACGTCCACCAGGAAGTCGACGACCCGCGGCAGCTCACGCAGGGGCGGCTCACGCAGCCGATTCTCCCGGCCGGGGAGCTGCACCGGGCACACCTCGATGTCCTGTCCCAGCTCCGCCTGCCAGGTGCGGAACAGCGACGCGCTGCCGCCTGCGTGGGGCAGGCAGAACACCCTCACCCAGGCGCTCGGCTGCGGGACGTGGAAGGCCAGCCACTCCGCCGCGGCCAGGGCGGGGGAGGGCGACACCGGGGATGTCATGAGAGCACCTCGCGCCGGGCGACAGGGGCCTCGGCCTGCCGGGCGGGCATGTCGATCAGCTTCTGGTACACGACGCGGTTGGCGGCCACCATGCGCGGCAGGCCGAAGAGCTCCACCACGCGCTGCTGTCCGGCGAGGCCCATGCTCCGAGCGCGCTGGCGGTCCTCCAGCAAGTGGAGCTGCGCGTTGGCGAGTGCCTCGATATCCACCTCGCGCGGGCCTCCTGGTGCGCCGGGCAGCACCGGGACGAGCATGCCCGTCTTCTCGTGCTCGACGATCTCCGCCGGGCCTCCAGACCTCGTCGCCACGAGCGGGAGCCCGGAGGCCATGGCCTCGATGGCCGTGTAGCCGAAGGGTTCGTACAGCGAGGGCACCAGCGCCAGGTCCGAGATTCGGTGCAGCAGTCCGAGCTGGCGACGCGGCAACTTGCCCAGCAGCTTGATGCGGTGGCGCAGGTGCGCGTAGCGCTGGGTCAGCCCTTGCACCATCTGCGTGGACTCGCGCGAGTCGGTGCCGCCCGCCAGGAGGAAGCGCACCTCTGGACGTTTGGCGAGCACGCGCTCGGCGGCGGCGAAGATGGCGGTGATGCCCTTCTGCGGATGGAGCCGGCCCGTGTAGAGGACGACCGGGTCATCGGGCGTGGCCACCGTGGCGCGCAGCCGCGCGTACTGCTCGGGAGTGTGCGAGGGCTCCAGGAAGGGCCCCGCCTCCATGCCGCAGTGGATGGTGTGCAGCAGCGACGCCGACAGCCCGTAGGTCTCCCGGATGAGCTCGCTCATGGACTCACTCACCGAGATGACCGGCGTCGTGCCGTCGTAGAAGCTGCGCTCCTCCTCGAGGATCTCCGGGTCGGGTGTCTGGCCCCACCAGCGCTCGGCGGGCTCGGAGATGTAGTGGCTGGTGCCCAGCACGGGCACGCCGGCCTCGCGGCCGAGCACCCGCGCGGCGCGGTGTGTGTGCCACTGGTGGAAGTGGATGAGGTCCGGCTGCTCCTCGCGGATGCGCTCGCGGCCGTGGTGGACCAGGTCCTCGTTGAAGAGGCGGATGCCACGCACCAGCGAGAGCTGCGCCGCTTGCGAGAGGCTGCCTCGGCTCGGCGGCACCAGGTGAACGGTGAGGTTGGGCTCGCGAAGCACGGCCGGCTCGCCCGGGGTGTACGCCACGACGGTGACCTTGCACCCGCCACGGGCCAGCCCGCGGGCCAGTTCGTAGACGTAGGTGCCCACGCCTCCGGCCACGTTCGGGGTGTACTCCATGGCCAGGATGAGGGCCTTCAGGGGTGCGGAGTTGGGAGATGCCATCGGCTGTTTCTCGAAAGGGGTGGGAGCGCGGCTAACGGCTGGCCGCGACCTCTTCGGGGGTGAGCTCCGCCAGCATCTTCAGCAGGGCCTCGACTTCCGGATCATCATGGCCGGGGCTCTTGCGCTGCTCGGCCACCAACGCCGCGAGGCGGGCGACCGTCGGTGCCTCGAACAGGGACTGCAGTGGCACCGTGAAGCCGAAGGTGTCCCGCAGGCGCCCCACCACCGTGGTGGCCAGCAGCGAGTGCCCCCCGAGCGCGAAGAAGTCGTCGTTGAGGCCCACCGGCCGCACGCCCAGCACGTCCTCCCAGATGCGCGCCACCGTCCGCGCGTCGTCCGTGTCGGGTGACACGTACTCCGTGGACAGCGCGGGGCGCGAGTAGCCCGCGGACGCCGCCTCTTCATGCTCCCGGGCCTCGAGCGTGCGCTCCGGTGCTGGAGCGGAAGCCAGCGCGCGGTGTCCATCCGGGGAGACCCAGTAGCGCTTGCGCTCGAAGGGATACGTGGGCAGCGGGACGCGCAGTCGTCGCTCCCCTCCGTGGAAGGCCTCCCAGTCCACGTCCACGCCCGAAAGCCACAGCTGCCCCAGCGCGCCGAGCAGCACGGCCGTATCCGGCTGCCGCGTGTCCGGGTGGCGCAGTGAGGTCATCGTGGTGGGCGCCTGCGGGAGCGCGCCGGGCTGGGCGGCGAAGGTGGACAGCGTGCGTCCGGGACCGACCTCCAGCAGCACCTGCGCGGGCCGCAACAGCGAGAGCCCCGCCGCGAAGCGCACCGGCTGGCGCAGATGGCGGGCCCAGTACGCCGGGTCCGTCGCCTCGGCGGCCGTCACCCAGGTGCCCGTGACGTTGGAGAGGTAGGGCAGTTGGGGCGCGGACAGCTTGACCCGCCGCACGCGCTCGGTGAACGGCGCGAGGATGGGGTCCATCATCGCGGAGTGGAACGCGTGCGAGGTGTGCAGCTTGCGAGCCTGCACGCCGCGCTCCTCGAGCCGGGCCCGCAGTGCTTCCACCGCGTCGTCGGGTCCGGCGACCACCGTCAGCGAAGGCGCGTTCATCGCGGCCACGGACACGCGCGCGTCCAGCAGCGGCGTCAGCTCCGCGTGCGGCAGCGCGACGGAGAGCATGGCCCCCGAGGGCAGCTCCTGCATGAGCTTGCCGCGCGCGGCCACCAGGGCCAGCGCATCCGGCAGGCTGAAGACACCCGCGAGGCACGCGGCCACGTACTCACCGATGCTGTGGCCAATCATCGCCTCGGGCTGAACGCCCCAGCTCATCCATAGCCGGGCGAGCGCGTACTCGATGGTGAAGAGGGCGGGCTGTGCCAGTCGCGTCTGCTGCAACTGGCGCTGGGCCTCCTCCGCGCGGTTCGCGGCGGGGAAGAGGACCTCGCGCAGGTCCTGGCCCAGGTGCGGCGTGAGCTTGGTGGCGCAGTCGTCCACCACCGCGCGGAAGGCGCGCTCGCTCTCGTAGAGGCCCTGGGCCATTCCCGCGTACTGCGCGCCCTGGCCGGGGAACATGAAGACCGTGGAGCGGCCCGTGCGCTCCTCGGCGGCGGACAACTGCCGCGCGGTGTCGCCCAGCGCGGTGAGCGCGTCCTCGCGCCCCTGACACACGATGGCGCGGCGATGCGCGTGGCGACGCCTGCCGACCTGGAGGCTGTACGCCGCGTCCGCGGGCTCCAGGCCCGGGTTCGCGCGAAGGTGCTCCGCCAGTCGCTGGGTCTGCGCGGCGAGCGCGGCGGGCGTGCGAGCCGACAGGAGCAGGAGCTGCTGCGCGCGGGCGGCCCGGACAGGGGCTCGCGTCGGCGGCTCCTCGAGGATGACGTGGGCGTTGGTGCCACCCATGCCGAAGCTGCTCACGCCAGCGCGCCGGGGCCCGTGGGCGGAGGCCTTCCACTCGCGCAGCGTGGTGTTGACGTAGAAGGGGCTCTCGTCCCAGGGGATGTTGGGGTTGGGCGTCTCGAAGTTGAGGCTGGGCGGCAGCTTGCGGTGCTTGAGCGCCAGCGCCGTCTTGATGAGGCCCGCCACGCCCGCCGCCGCGTCCAGGTGGCCCACGTTGGGCTTGAGCGAGCCGATGGCGCACGTGCGCGGGCCCGCCGCCTCGTCGCCGAAGGCCCGCGTCAATGCCTGCACCTCGATGGGGTCTCCCAACGCCGTGCCGGTGCCGTGCGCCTCCACGTAGCCGATGCTCGCGGCGGACACGCCCGCGCTGCCCAGGGCCTCGGAGATGACGGCGGCCTGCCCCTCGACGCCCGGCGCGGTGTAGCCCACGCGCGCGGCGCCGTCGTTGTTCACCGCGGAGCCCTTGATGACGGCGTAGATGTGACTGCCATCCGCGAGCGCGTCCTCCAGTCGCTTGAGCGCCACCACACCCGCGCCGCTGCCGAAGACGATGCCCTTCGCCTGCGCGTCGAACGAGCGACAGCGCCCATCCGGCGAGAGGATGCCACCTTCCACGTAGCGATAGCCGCCCTGGAGCTGGAGGTTGATGGACACGCCTCCCGCGAGCGCGACGTCACACTCCTGGTTGAGCAGGCTCTGGCAGGCGACGTGGACCGCGACGAGCGACGTGGAGCACGCGCTCTCCACGTTGAAGCTGGGGCCGCGCAGGTCCAGCTTGTAGGAGACGCGCGTGGTGAGGAAGCTGCCCGCGTTGCCCAGGTTGAGCTGGAGCGGGTCCGCGGTGCGAAGGAGTTCCGCGTTCCCCATCAGGTTGAGCAACAGATACGTGCTCAGGGCCTGGCCACCGAAGACGCCCACCAGCACGTCCTGGGGCGGCGCTCCCTGGCCCGCGTCCTCCAGTGCCTCCAGCGCGCACTCAAGGAACAGGCGCTGCTGCGGGTCCATCACCTCCGCCTCGCGCGGCGTGTAGCCGAAGAAGGCCGCGTCGAAGCCCGCCACGTCCTCCAGTCGCGAGGCCACCTTGATGAAGTGGGGATCCGCGAGCACCTCCGGGGGCAGGCCGGCCTTCAGCACCGCGTCGTCCGACAGAGGCTCGATGGCCTCCACGCCGTCGCACAGGTTGCGCCACAGCTCATCCAGGCTGCGTGCGCCCGGGAAGCGCCCGGCCATCCCGGTGATTGCGATCTCCATGCCCGTGTTGCCTTCCGACACGCTGGTTCCTCCCCCTCAATTGCCGGACTGGCGGCGCTGCTGGATTTGCTCCCGGCGCCGCGCTCCTCGGCTCCTCCGGTCGCTGGTGGTCGTCGTCGGCGCCGGGTCCTGTCCGCGCGTCAGGAGCCGCGCCATGGCGCTCAGGGTGGGGTTCTCGAAGAGCGCCACCACGGGCACGTCCGTGCCGAAGCGGCGCTTCACCTCGTTGATGACCTTCAGGCCAATCAGCGAGTTGCCACCCAGCTCGAAGAAGTTCTCGTGCAGCGACACGCTCTCCACACCCAGGAAGCGCCGCCAGATGTCCGCCAGCTCGCGCTCCGCGTCGTCCATGTTGGTGGGCGCCGCGCGCTCTCCCTTGGGCGCGTCGTCCGTCTCCACCGGGCCCATCAGGTCCTGGAGGAAGCTGGCGCTGCGGGCCATGGCCGCGCGCAGGTCCTGCGTGGACACCACGACGTGCGTGGGCATCTGCGCGAGCACGCGCTCGAACACGTCCACGCCCTCGGTGGGGGACAGGGCGTGGGTGAGCATCGCCTCGCGCAGCGCGTCGGCCCCGCCGGGAATCTGGGTGGTGACGGCCTGGCCCACCTCGCGCCACGTGTCCCAGCCCAGGGAGATGACCGGCAGGCTCCCTGTTGCCGAGGCCTGGTAGGCGAAGGCATCCTGGAAGGCGCACGCCGCGCAGTGGTCGATCTGCCCGGGCTCGGCGGTGAAGGCCGTGCGGGACGAGCAGAGCAGGAGGAAGTCGAGCGGCATGCCCTTCAACAGCTCGTGCAGCACCCACGTGCCTCGCACCTTCGGACGGAGGACATTTTCCACCGCCTTCCGGGTGCGAAGCTGGGCGAGCCCACCCGCGGGAACACCCGCGGCATGGATGACGCCATGCGGATCGCCGAAAGTCTCACGCGTGCGGCGCATCACCTCCGCCATCTGTCCCGCGTCGCCCACGTCCGCCTGGAGCACCAGGACCTCGGACCCGAGTGACTCCAACACAAGGACCCGGCGAATCCGCTGGCTCACCACGTCCTGCTCATCGTGTGCGCCCAGCCATGCGTCCCACTGGCTTCGTTCCGGCATCGCGCGGTGACCCACCAGCACCAGCCGGGCCTGCACCTTGCGCGCGAGAGACTCCGCCAGCACCAGTCCGATTCCGCCCAGGCCACCGGTGATGAGGTACGTGCCCCGAGGCCGCAGCCGCGTCGGCGCGCCCGTCTCCGGAGGCGTCAGGTGCGCGGGCTCCAGCGACTGCTCCCAGCGGTGGGCGCCTCTCAGCGCGACCGTGCCATTGGAGGACGCCGCGGTGACCTCGCCCGCCAGTCGTGCCGCCAACGCGGGGAGCTCCGTCGGACTTTCGGGCAGCTCCACATCGAGCGTCCGACACGTGAGGCCCGGCACCTCATGGGGCAGCACGCGACATGCGCCGAGCAGCGTGGCCTTCTCCGAGGCGAGTGACTCGTGGCCGGTGACGGACTGCACTCCGGTGGAGACCACCGTGAGGTGTACCGGCCCGGACGAACCCTGGCCTCCCAGCGCCTGCGCCAGGAAGAGCAGGCTGAAGAAGCCCGTGTCCTGGGCGCGCTCCACGCCTTCCAGGCCCGCGCCAGTCGCATCCACGCTCCACAGGTGGACGATGCGGTCGGGGCGCGGCCCGTCCTCGGTGAGCGCGGCCAGCAGCGTCGCGTAATTCTCCGCGCGGCCCGGGTTCACCTCGAAGTCTCCGTCCTCCAGCCGGCGGAAGTCAGGCCCGGACTTCACGCGGGTGACCCGGCCGCCGGTCTCCATGAGCCGCGCCGCCAGCGCATCACCCAGCCCCTGCTCGTCGACGAAGACAAGCCAGTGACCCAGGGTGGCCGCGGGCACGCGCGGGGCGAGCGTCCGCTTCCACGACGGGAGGTAGTACCAGTCAGAGGCGTCCTTGCGTCGGGCAAGCGAGGCTTCTCCGCCCACGATGGCGCCCACCAGCTTCGGGTCCAACCAGTGCCGCTTGCGCTCGAAGGGGTAGGTGGGGAGCACCACGCGCCGCCGCTTCTCTCCGGCGTACAGGCGCTTCCAGTCCACCGGCACGCCGGCCATCCAGAGCCGGCCCAGGGTGGTGAGCACGAAGCGCACGTCGGAGCCCGGCTCGCGAGGAGCGCGCATCGACGTGAGCACCACGGTGGACTGGTCGCGAGCCACCTGGAGCCGCGCGAGCGAGCCCAGCGTCCGGCCGGGGCCCACCTCCAACAGCACGCGCGAGGTGTCCTCCATCAGGCAGCGCAGGCCGGGGCCAAAACGCACCGTCTGCCGGAGGTGCCGCACCCAGTAGCGCGGGTCCGTGGCCTCCTCCTCCGTCACCCACGTCCCCGTCACACCGGACACGAAGGGCAGCTTGGGCGTCTGCAGCTTCAGCCGACTCACGAAGGCGGAGAACGCCGGCAGGATGGAGTCGATGATGTGCGAGTGCGCGGCCACGTCGATGTGGACCCGACGGTGCTCGATGCCACGCGCCGCCAGCTCCGTCGAAAGCGCGTCCACGGCGGCGGTATCTCCGGCCACCACGCACTGAGTGGGTCCATTGACGGCGGCCAGCGACAGCCGCTCGCTCAGCAGCGGCAGCAGTTCCTCCTCGGACAGGGCCACGCTCACCATGGCGCCCGAGGGGAGCTGCTCGAAGAGGCGACCCCGCTCGGTCACCAGGGCGAGCGCATCCTCCAGCGAGAAGACACCCGCGAGGCAGGCGGCGACGTACTCGCCCATGCTGTGGCCAATCATCGCCTCGGGCTGGATGCCCCAGGACTCCCACAGCTTCGCGAGCGCGTACTCCACGGTGAAGAGCGCGGGCAGGCCCACGGACGGGCGAGGCAGGGGCGCCGAGGCGTCCGCGTCTCCAGGCGGGTAGAGCACCGCGCGCAGCGACGGGCCTCCCCGGCGCGACAGCAGGGCGGCGCACGCGTCGAAGGCCTCGCGAAAGGCGGGCTCCGTCTCGTACAGCTCCTGCCCCATGCGCACGTGCTGGGCCCCGCCACCGGGGAAGAGGAACACGACGGGACGTCCACCGTCCTTCGCCATGCCGGTGAACACGCGCTCCGGTGCCCCATCGGTCAGCACCGTGGCCGCGTCCTGGCCGTCCTCGCAGATCACCACGCGCCGATGGGCGAAGGCCTTTCGGCCGATCTGGAGGGTGTAGGCCACATCCGCCAGTTCCTGCTCCGGATGCGCCGACAGGTGCGCGCCGAGGTTGTGGCTGAGCGTGTCCAGCGCGCCCGGCTTCTTCGCGGAGAGGGCCACCAGCTTCCACGGCCGGGTGGGGCCGGAAGGCGCGGGAGGAGGAGGCGCTTCCAGCAGCGCGTGGGCGTTGGTGCCGCCAATGCCAAAGGAACTCACGCCCGCGTGGCGCCGGTGGCCATGGGGCTGCCAGTCCTTCAGCGTGGCGTTCACATAGAAGGGGCTCCGGGCCCAGTCGATGTTGGGGTTGGGCGTCCGGCAGTGCAGGGTGGGAGGGATCTGCCCGTGCTCCACCGCGAGCGTCGCCTTGATGAGGCCGGCCACGCCCGCCGCGGCGTCCAGGTGGCCGATGTTCGACTTGACCGAGCCCAGCGCGCAGAAGCTGGTGGCCTCGGTGCCCGCGCGGAAGGCGCTCGTCAGCGCGGAGACCTCCACCGGATCTCCCAGCAGCGTGCCGGTGCCGTGCGTCTCCACGAAGCCCACTTTGTCAGGCGTCACGCCCGCCAGCGCATGAGTGCGGGCGATGACCTCCGCCTGCCCCTCGGAGCTGGGGGCGGTGTAGCCGAGCTTCGAGGCGCCGTCGTTGTTGACGGCCGTGGCGCGGATGACGGCGTGGATGTGGCTGCCGTCCGCCAGCGCGTCCTCCAGCCGCTTGAGCACCACCACGCCCACGCCACTGCCGAAGAGCGTTCCCTGGGCCTCGGCATCGAAGGGGCGACAGTGCCCGTCCGGCGACGCGATGCCACCGGGCTGGTGCACGTAGCCGGTGCGCTGGGGCATGTCCACGGACACGCCCCCCGCGAGCGCCACGTCACACTGGAAGCCGAGCAGCGCCTGACAGGCCAGGTGGGTTGCGACCAGCGAGGTGGAACATCCCGTCTGCACGTCGAGGCTCGGACCCTTGAGGTCCATGTGGTACGCGAGCCGCGTGGCGAGGAAGTCCTTGTCGTTGCCAATCATCACCTGGAAGCTGTCGCCTGAATCGAGCAACTCCGGGTGCGTGTGCAGGTTGAAGAGCAGGTAGGTGCTCAGGCTCGTTCCCGCGAAGACGCCCACCGAGCGCGACTCCGTGTCCAGTCCGTGGCCCGCGTGCTCCATCGCCTCCCAGGCGCACTCCAGGAAGATGCGGTGCTGCGGGTCCATCAACGCCGCCTCACGCGGCGAGTAGCCGAAGAAGCCCGCGTCGAAGGCATCCACCTGCTCCAGCACCGCCCCGGCCTTCACGAAGCCCGGCTGCCTCAGTCGCTCTTCGGGGACACCCCGCGCGCGCAGCTCGTCGTCCGTGAAGAAGCGGATGCCCTCCACGCCGTCGCGGAGGTTGCGCCAGTAGGCTTCCACGTCCGGAGAGCCCGGGAAGCGGCCGGCCATGCCGACAATGGCAATGGCCAGTGCATCGCCGTCATTCAGGTTGTCTTCGCTCATGGCGGTCGAAGCACTCACAGGCAGGAGGAGAATCAGGGGGGCGTGTCTGGAACGTACGAACGGTCCGCACATACGGTTTCAAGGCGGAGGAACGTCCGTGACGAATGTGCTGGAGCCGTCGCCCGCGGCGGTCCCCCGGCCGCCGCGAGTCACCCGAGGCCGCGAATCAGCTCGCGGTGCGGGCGGTGGGTAGGGCTTCGTCGCGCGTGTTCGTGAGCGAGAACGCGTCGGCGAGCAATTCGTAGGACCGCAGCCGGGCGCGGTGGTCGTGGACGATGGTCGTGATGAGCAGCTCGTCCGCCTGGAACTCCTCGGCCATGCCCAGCAACTGCTCCTTCACCTGGGCCGGAGCTCCGCAGACGACGCGCTTGCGGTCGAACTCGAGCGTGGCCTGGTCCTCGGGCGTATAGGCGTAGGCCTCCGCCTCCTCGATGGAGGGAATGGGCTCTTCGTTGCGGCCCCGGCGGGTGTTGATGGTCAGCAGGTCGCTGCTGCGGGCTATCCGCCGAGCTTCCTGCTCCGTCGGTGCACAGATGACATACACACTGACGGAGGAGCGAGGCGCCGATTGCACGTGAGAGGGCTGGAACCGCGCGCGGTAGCCGCGCGTCACCGGACCGCCGTGAATCGGATTGAAGAAGTGGGCGAAGCAGAAGGAGATTCCCAGCCGCGCGGCGAGCACGGAGCTCTGCTCACCCGAGCCCAGCGCCCACAACTGCGGCATCCCCGGCGCCATCGTCCGCAACCCCAGCCCCTGGAACTCCGCCGTCGCGGGCGTGCTCCCCGAGATGAAGGCGATGAGGTCCTCGAGCTTCGTCGGGAAGCTCTCGTTGCTCGCGGGGACGCCGTACGCCAGCGCCTTGGCCACCAGGTCCGCGCTGCCAGACGTCCGCCCGATGCCCAGGTCGATGCGTCCCGGGTGGAGCGCTTCCAACAGCCGGAAGACCTCGGCGACCTTGAAGGGGCTGTAGTTCGTCAGCAGCACACCGCCCGTGCCTACACGGATGCGCGACGTCGCCGCCGCGACATGCGCCACCATGATTTCGGGAGCGACACCGGCGAAGTGTCCGGAGCCGTGGTGCTCCGCGACCCAGAACCGGTGATAGCCGAGCTGCTCCGCCGCACGGGCCAGCTCCACCGTGTTCTGGAATGCCTCACGTGTCGTGCTGCCTCGGGCGACGATGGAATGGTCAAGGACACTGAGCTTCACGGCGAGCGCTTCTCCCGGGGCAAGTGACACCCTCGGCCGTGGACGACACGGGCCGGGGCGTCGAGTTGACCGCGTTTCGTTGGGGGTCGTTACTATAATAGCACCGCCAGCCGTGAGAAATGAGGCTTGGCTGATTTTGTTTGAACTCCGAGAAAATGTGACAGGCAGGAGTGCTGTGGTTGCGCGGACTCCTCCTTCTTCCCGGCCGCGACCTGTTATCAGCACCTCCCACATGTTCCGACGCGTCATCACGCACCCGCCCGCCGTCTTCGGGCTCACCTGGTTCGCGCAGCTGGTCTCCTCGCTGGGCTCGGCGCTGGCGGGCTTCTCGGTGATGGTCCACGTGTATCGGAGCAGTGACTCCATCACCGAGTACTCGCTCGCCTCGTTCTTCTCGTTCCTGCCGATGGTGCTGATTGCCCCCGTCGCCGGGGCGCTCGTGGACCGGTGGGACCGCCGCCGCATCATGGTGCTGGCGGACGTGGGGGCGGGGCTCACCATGCTGCTGATGTGGCTCATGCTGGTGGCGGACGGGGCAGGGCTCTGGAGCCTGCGCAGCTGGCACCTGTACCTGCCCATCGCGGTGTGCGCGGCCGCGGGCACGTTCCGTGCGCTGGCCTACTCGGCCTCCACGGCGCTGATGGTGCCCAAGCAGCACCTGGGGCGGGCCAATGGCCTGATTGAGCTGGCGCTGGGAATCGGCCAGTTGGGCGGGCCCGCGCTGGCGGGACTCCTGGTGGTGCGAATCGGCCTCCAGGGGGTGCTGCTCATCAACCTGGGGTCCTTCTTCCTCTCCGCGCTGGTGCTGCTGTGTGTGGGATTCCCCCAGCCCGAGCAAAGCGCCACCGCGCGCGCGGCGAGAGGCTCCCTGCTGGAGCAGATGGCGGTCGGGTGGGGTTTCATCCAGGCGCGGCCCGGCCTGCTGGGGCTGTTGACGTGTATCGCCGTGGCCAACCTGTTCGTGAGCCTGGTGACGGTGCTCATCACTCCCATGGTCCTGAGCTTCGCGGACGCGTCGACCCTCGGGTGGATTGCCTCCTGCTCGGGCATGGGGGTGCTCACGGGGGCCTTGTTGATGAGCGTGTGGGGTGGGCCCCGGCGGCGCATCCTCGGTGTGCTTGGCTTCGAGCTGCTCGCGGGCCTGGCCCTGTTCGCGGCGGCGCTGCCGGCGGATGCGCGACTGGTGGCGGGCGCCGCCTTCGTCTTCATGTTCACCACCCCAGGGGTCATGGGGTGCTCTCAGTCCATCTGGCAGAGCAAGGTGCCGTCGGAGTTGCAGGGCCGGGTCTTCGCCGTGAGGCGGATGATCGCCCTGTCCACGCCGCCGGTGGCGGCCTTGCTCTCGGGGCCGCTGGCGGACCGATTCTTCGAGCCCTGGATGGCCCCGGGCGGCGCGCTGGCGGGGCGCTTCGGGCCCATGCTCGGCGTGGGCCCGGGCCGAGGCATCGCGCTGCTCTACCTGGTGCTGGGCGTGTTGTGCGCGGTGAACGTGCTGGTGGCCTGGCTCTCCCCCCGGGTGAGGAACGTGGAGCTGGAGCTGCCGGACGTTCTGCGCGAGCCGCCTTCGAGCGTGGGGCCCCAGCCGGCGCCGACCTCGGCGTGACGGAGGGCCCCGGACGGGCGGGCTACTCGACGACGACGAGCGCGCACATCAACGCGCCCTGCGTCGCGTTGACCACGTCCTTGCCCCGACCCATGGGATTCATCCGGACCATCGTCCCGCCGTAGCGCTCGCCGAAGACGAACGAGCCCCAGATGAGGATGTGCGGGCCCACGGAGCCGTCGTCCCGCATGAAGTGGTAGGGGCGCGGTTCGACGCGCTCCTGGATGATCCACCCGCCGCTCTCCAGCGCCTCCTGGATGGCCGCGTCCCACGCCTCGGCGGTCATCGACCGGCCGATGAGCACCGACTTCCCGCCGTAGGCGCGGCCCGCCTTCAGCACCAGCCCATCGCGCTTCGAGGCGACGACCTGGTCGGGCAACCACACGCGCTCACCGGCCCGCTGGGTGTGGGTGCGCTGGAGCCGCCGCGTCCAGGGGATGTGCTGGCGGATGAGGTCGCGCTCCTCGGCGGAGAGGGCAGGGGAGTCCTCGTTCTCCGACAGCAGCGAGATGTTGAGCTTGTCGTCGAGGATCTCCTGCGCCGGGCCGTTGTAGAGGCAGAGGGTGCGGGCGGCGAGCGCGGCGCCGACGCGGGCATCGAACGCCGCTCCCACCACCTCCAGCCTGTCCCTCGCGTCATGCTCCTGCACGGCATGCACGCGTCGGCCGCGCATCGTGAAGCGGTGTCCCTCCGCGTCGTGGACCTCGCCGTAGGCGCCGATGAGCACCTCGCCCTTCGCGCCCTCCGCTTCGAGCAGCTCCGTGAAGGTGGTGTTGAGCAGCAGGGTCGCCATCTCGACACCCACCGGGTCCGGCAGCTCGTTGTCCGGGAAGAGCACGGCCAGGTTGCACTCGCCCTCCCAGGCGACAGTCCGGCGCACGTCGTCGATGACGTGGGAGAGGAAGGCCTTGAGGGTGTCCTGGAGCTGGACGCGCAGGCCCTGCTCCTGGGTGAAGCGCTGGAGCACGGGCTGGTCCATCACCACCTGGGCCTTGAGCGCCGTCTCCCAACCACCCAGGCCCGCCATCATGTTGATCTCAAGGCACTTGAGCCCGTCCGCGGAGTCGATGAAGTCGCCCCGGCTGAGCACGCCGCGCGCGTCGTCCGTGAGGGCCAGGGCCTCCACCGCCACGCGTGCGCGCTCGGGCGGGAGACCGAAGTACTCGGCGACACGTGCCGGGTCACCGCCGAGCAGCAGCCGGGGCCCGCGCTTGACGAGCCGGCTGAGCTTCACCGAGACGTCCTCCAGCAACTGGTTCCGGCGCGCGTCGATGAGGATGGGCCAGCGGTGCAGCTCGTAATACATGAGCGGCGACTCCTCGAACTTGCCGAAGCGGTGCTTCGCGAATGCCTCGGGAGTCCGCTCCGCGAACTTCAGGAAGGCCACCGCCGCGGCGGACAGCTCGCCGTGCAGCACGTGGGTTTCCTCGGAGAACATCTTGCCCTGCCGCCCATCTGCGCCTGACATCACGAAGGCTCCACGCCAAGAAATTCACGCAATTGCACTCTGTCGCAGTGTGCATGTAAAGCCTTCGTGACACCATGAAGCTTGAACGCCATGTCGGAGGGCTCTCCCTCGCGCGGAAGGCCAACTACCTGCGGGCGCGCGGTTGGCGTGAAGACGAGGGTCGGTGGTCGCATGAGATCTTCGGCCAGCATCCGCTGGCGAAGGCCATCCACCACCAGCTCACGGACGACCTGGCGCAGGCCCTCTGTCAGCGGGGATGGCAGGTGCTTGGGTACTCGGAGCGGGGCTATGTGCAGCTCCGCGATGGAGAGCGCGGCAAGCCATGCTCGTTGCCCAAGGCACTGCGTACGCAGGCGCGCCGCGAGAAGCGTCCCGTGGCGGAGCTGACCTACTCGTTGTTCCTGGCGGCGCTCGTCGAAGTGAACGACGCCGGGTAGGGCGCGACCGTGCACCGAGTCCACGGGCTGCTGCCTGTCCGTGTGTCTGCTGCGTGCCATGCCCGCCGGGGCCACATTTTCCTTCTGGCCGAGAGGGAGTTCGCATGGTCGCCCGCCGTCTCCGCAGGCTCATCCGTGACCCCTACTGGCTGGTGCTGCTCGCCTGTCTCTGCATCGGCGGCCTGCTTGGCCTGGAGCTGGCGCGGGTTCAGACCGACTACGCATCGGCCTTCTTCGGCCTGGCCTGGCGGGGGGACCCCTCCAAGACACGCTCCGCGCTCACGGCGCTGTTCGGACTGCAGATCACCGTCCTCACGGTGGTCCTGTCCCTGAATGCACCGGTCATCCAGTCCGCGGCGAATCAATACTCACCCCGGCTCGTCCCGCTCTACTTGAAGAGCGCGCCGCTGCGCCGCGCCATCCCGCTGTTCTGCGTCTCCAGTGGGTACATCCTCGTGGCTGGACGAGAGCTGGGCTTGATCACGGACGCGGGAGTCCGTCCACGTCCCGTGCTCTCGGGGGCCTTCATCCTGGTCCTCTGCGCACTCGTGTCCCTGGTCGTCTGCATGATTCGCACGTTCCGTTACATGCGAGTGGAGCGCGTGCTCGGACTCGTCCAGGAGCTGGTCGTCTCGGCGGCTGAGCGTCGCATCCGGGCTCGACTGATCCGACTCCCATTGGACCCGGCGGCGACCCTGCTGCTGCCGCCCGAGGCCTCGGCGCTCACGGCGCCTTCCTCTGGCTACCTCACCGAGGTCGACCTCCGTCAGCTCACTCGACTCGCCCGGCATTGGCGTGTGCGGGTGCGCATCGACGTATTCGTCGGCGACTATGTCGACACGGGGGAAGTCGTCGGCTGGGTGGTGGGGGAAGTTCCTGGGTCCATGGACCCTCGCGCGATGCACAGCCTCGCCTCGGCCCTGCTCCTCACCGCGGCGCGCGAGCCTGATTGCGACCCCGCGCTCGGGATTCGCATCCTCGTCGACGTCGCCAACCGGGCGCTCTCGACCTCCGCGAACGACGCCTATACGGCGCGACAGGCGCTGCAGCAGGTCCGCTCGGTGATGCGCCGGCTGGGACATCTGCCGCTGGGGGACTGGAACGTGGTCGACCCCGATGGACAGGTGCGTGCGTCCGTCGCGGGGATGCGCCTGCGCGACTATCTCTTCATGGCGGTGGATGGTCCGCTGCACCATGGAATGGGCAGTCCCGAGGTCCTCGAAGAGGTCCTCCAGATCGCGCTCGCCGTGGGGCTGACCGCCTGGGATGCGGAAGACCGGGCCGCGGCGCATGCGCTCGTGGCTCGCGTGCTCGCGAAGGCCACCGCCCAGGAGACCCCCGAGCGTGAACGCCTCCATCGACGGCTCACGGAATCCAGGCGCATTCGCGCTGCATTCGAGAACCGCTCGCCAAGCGACCCCGGAGCCAACGCGGGCGAGTGGGGGCCGCACTGAGCCGAAGCCCACCCTCGAGCTGTGCCAGGGCACTCGGCCCCGGCACGGCCTTGGTTCAGGTGTCCTCTTGGGCCTACCCGAGTCCCCACGGGAGCCCCAGCACCTGCCACGCCACCAGGAGGAGGATCCACGCGATGAAGACGACCACGACGTACGGCAACATCAGCGCCACGATGGTGCCCACGCCTGCTTCCTTCTGGTACTTCTGGGCGAATGTGACGATCAACGCGAAGTAGGCGTTCAAGGGCGAGATGGCGTTGAACGGACCGTCACCCACGCGGTACGCGGCCAGCACGGCCTCCGGGTCGACATTCAGCCGCATCAGCAGCGGCACGAAGACGGGCGCGAAGATGGCCCACTTCGGAATGGCGCCCGTCATGATGAGGTCCAGCACGGCGACGACGCCGACGAACCCGACGAGCAACGGCAGCGCCCCGAGCCCCGCGTCCTCCAGGATGTCGCCCATCTTCACGGCCGCGAGCGTCGCCATGTTGGTGTACGTGAACAGGGCGATGAACTGGCTGATGATGAAGAGCAGGAAGATCAGCGCGCCCAGCCCCGACACCGCCTTCTCCATCGCCTTGATGACGTCGACGCTGCTCCGGATGGTCTTCGCGCCGATGCCGTAGGCCGCACCCGCTACGAGGAACAGCAGGGTGATTGCGACAATCAGGCCGTTCATGAACGGCGAGTCGCCCACGATGGCTCCCGTCTCCGGATTGCGCAGCGGCGCGCCCGGCGGCAGGGTCAGCAGCCCGAAGAACACGAGGACCGCCAGCACCCCCAACCCCGCGAACTTGAGTCCACGCGACTCGTCCGCGCTCATCGTCGCACCCGCCGCGTCCGGCTTCTCGCCCTTGTACTCACCCAGCCGGGGCGAGATGACCTTGTCGGTGATGAGCGAGACGATGAAGGTCAGCATGATGACCGACGCGACGGAGAACCAGAAGTTCGCCGTCAGGTCGATGGAGCGCTCGGGATTCAGGATGTGGATGGCGTCGTTGGTGATCTCCGTCAGGATGCCGTCCAGCGGCTTGATCAGGATGTTGACGGTGAACACCGCCGCGACGCCCGCGAAGGACGCCGCCAGACCCGCCAGGGGATGACGTCCCACGGTGAGGAAGGCCGCCGCCGCCAGGGGAATCAGGACCAGATACCCAGCGTCGGCCGCGATGCTCGACAGGATGCCGACGAAGACGAGGATGTACGTCAGCGCCTTGCGGGGCGCGACGGCCACCAGCTTGCGAATCAGCGCCCCCACCAGGCCCGCGGCGTCCGCGACACCGACGCCGAGCATGGCGACGATGATGACGCCCACCGCGTTGAAGTTCATGAAGTTCTGGACGACGCCCTCGAACATGAAGCGAAGCCCGTCGCCCGTCAGCAGGCTCTTCGCCGCGGCGGTCGTCTCCTCCGGGACGTGGGTCTCCGGATTGATGGTCTGGTACGTGACGCTGGCTCCCATCATGTAGAAGACATGGGAGAGCAGGATGACGATGCCAATCAGCGCGACGAAGATCACCGCCGGATGGGGGACCTTGTTTCCCACCCGCTCGACGGTGTCGAGAATCCGCTCCAGTCCCTTCTTCTTGGGCGGTGTCTCGGTCTGCCGTTCCGGCATCGAATCGTTGAAGTGAGCTGCCTTCATGGTCGTCCCGATCCTTTCCATCCGGGGACACGCTTGCCGCTCAATCCCGCGACGACGCGCGAGCCCCCTGCCTCAGAGCGTCAGCTCTGCTCCCACCGTGAGCGCGGTGTCCGTGGAGGCCTTTCCCTCCGCCGGTGAGCTGTCATGCCGTACGTCGAAGAACGTGGTGAGCGCCAGGCGCCCCGTCAGGTTCACGGAGAGCTTCGTGGTGGAGGTCAGCAGCACGCGCGTGTCGCCAAAGACATCCGGAAGCAGCATCGCGTACTCCCGGAACTCCACCCGCTCGTTGATGTCGTAGCGGAACATCACCCCGACCGAGGGAGACCACAGGTCGACGCTGGGGAGATCCTTCCGCGTGGGGACGTACTGGAACCTGCGGTCATGGGCGTAGTGAGCGCCCAGGTAGGCCCGCAGGAACAGCTCGTCCGTCTTGCGCTTCTTCTGCTCAATCAACGTGAAGCCGACCCCCAGCTCCACCTCCGCGCGCAGCTCGAGGCTCGACAGGTGGTCGGTCTCCGCCCCAAGGTACGTGTACGCGCTGAGCAGGGGCGTGGCCCGGTACTCCCCACGCACCCACGCTCCGAGCGCCTCCGCGATGAGCTCCTCTTCGTCCTCGGACGCCGCCGCTCTCCCGTAGGCGCCATCCGCCTCCAGGGTGAGTGCCCACTTGGGTGACTCGTATTCCGCCAGGGAATTGCCCGTCAGCGTGTACGAGCGACTGTTGCCGGTGAAGAACGAGAATCCGACGCCGAAGGACCCTGTCCAGGGCCCGACGTCCTCTTCCTCATCCTCGGTGCATGGGCGCACCGGGCCGTCCTCCGACACCGTGTCGGGCGGCGGCGTGGGAGTCTGGGCAAGGACCGTGAGGAGGAAGAGAAGAGGGCTCATACACACTCAGGTGAAGCAGGGAGGCGCTCCTGGAGCGATGCCAGGAGACGGGAGGCGCGGAGTTCACGGCCAGGACAGCGAGCAGGCGCGTGCCGCCCTCTCGGGTTCCGTCAAACACTCGTCATGCGTGACAGGGCGCGCAATCGCCCAAGGGGGCAGCGCGGGACGCTCGCGTGCGCGTCAGGACCCGACTCCGATTCACTGCCTTCATCCGACGCGCGACACTCGTCACGGCTCGGGCCGCAGGCGCTCCCTCAGTCGCGCGGTCTTCTCCTGGGTCCAGCCTTCCGGCCGCAGCAGCGCGAGCCAGCCGTCCACGTGCTCGCCCGTGTAGACATGGCCATAGCCGGGAGGGACCGCCATCCCCAGCGGCAGGTCGGCTGTCACCTGCCAGAACGTCACGAAAGGGAGCCACACCATCGCGTCCACGACGTCATCGCCCCGGGGCTCCCTCAGCCAGTCGGGACGGCTCAAGAGCAACTGCGGACTCCACCAGGTGATGGGGTCCGACGGGTGGAGCAGGTAGAGCACCCGGGAGTTCCCCCAGGGTGCGGACGCCGGAGGAACCTCCACGCCCGGCCGCCTGCTGAAACGCACGATGCGGCCATTGCGATACGTGGGCTCCACCTCGGGGCTGCCAGCATCGCGCTGGTCGGTGAACTCGCGATACAGCGTGTTGAAGTGTGGCGGCCCGACGAAGAGCGCGCCGCTCGTGCGGTTGGCCAGGTCCCGCTCTCCACTGAACGCCGTCTCTCCGCCGTAGGAGCCCAGGCTCTCTCCGAACACGAGCAGCTTCGGACGACGGCCTTCGGGGAGCCGCGACCAACGCTCGTAGACCTCATCGAAGAGGGCGCGTCCCGCTTCCCGCGCGCGCTGCTGGTCCACCAGGACGGAGAGCCAGGACCACAGATGCGAGTACTGCATGGAGATGATCGCCGAGTCGCCGCCCGTCACGTACTCGAAGGCGTCCACGGATTCCGGCACCACCCAGCCGCTGCCCGTGGTGGTGACGACGAGCAGGTACTCGCGCTCGAAGCCACCGGCTCGCTCCAGGTCCTGGACGGCCAGCTTCGCGCGGCCCTCCGCGTCCGGCGCGGAGGCATAACCGGCATAGACGCGGATGGGCTCCTTCGCGGCGGCGCCGTTGAACGTGGAGATCTCCTCGACCGAGGGACCCCGGCCCACGAAGTTGCGTCCCTCGCGGCCCAGCGTGTCCCAACCCACTCTCGAACCAGGGCCCCCGGAGCGCAGCACGCTGCTCGGCGGATACACGCCCTCCGCGGTCGTCGTGTCCTTCACGGCGAGGGTGCGGTCCGCCAGGGAGATGAGCCCGTCCCACAGCACGCCGCTGGCGAGCAGGAAGGTGAGCGCCGCCACCACGACGCCGCTCGTCGCCCGGGCCGCACGCGGGCCGATGTGCCGCGCGAGCCGCGAGTCCAGGCGCCGATACACGGCGCGCAGCCCGCGCCCCGCCGCGACGAGCAGGAAGAAGATGACCGCCGCGACCACGGGCGCGAACAGGTAGCCGGCGCGGCCAGGGTGGGGCATACCCATCCGCTCGCGAATGCTCGCCTGCCAATGCCAGCCCAACGCCAGCGCGGCGACCAGGGCCACGCCCCCCACCACGAAGAAGCCGAGCCAGGCGCGTGGACTCGGAACTCTCGGAGGTCGGTTGGCGAACTCACGCCAGAGCCAGGCGCCCAGGACGCCCAGCCCGTAGCCGATGACCGCGCTCATGCCACTGACCAGTCCTTGAAAGGGACCGCTGCGCGGCAGCAACGACGGCGTGAAGGACAGACACGCGAACACGAGCGCGACCCACGCGCCGGGGAGCGTGTAGTGGAGCCACCGGGAGGAAGTCCGACTCCCATGCCAGACACCACGCGCGGGTGGCTTCGGCGCGGCGCGATCAAGAAGGCGCTCCATGCGAACCCCCGGGGAGACGTTCTCGCGGCGCGGCACCGCATCCCTCGTTCCATGCAGAGGGTAGGACCTGCGAACGCGGCCCACAGCGGGCGCTCGTCACCCCCGCCCGGGACAAAGGGCCCGGGAGCTGTCCTGGGGAAGACGCACAGGCCTGCTCGCCCGACGTGCGCCCAGGCGGCGCCCGGCCAGGGCTCCGACTTCCCACCCGTCAGGCCCTCAAGCCTGGAGACGAACCCGGCCTCTTGTGATAACGAAATTGCGAGTCAATATCGTAGTCCTGGCTGTCGGACCGTCCTTCGGGGCGGGCCTCGAGGCAGCGTGAAGAGAAGAGGAGCGCGGCGTGACGACGAGCGTGAGCGAGAAAGTGTTCCGTCGGGGGCCCTTCCCCGTGAAGTTCCGACTGCTGGAGGTGCTGCGGGTGACTCCCATCACCCCGCATGTGGTGCGCATCACCTTCGGGGGCGAGGACATCCAGGGCTTCAACAGCGAGGGTGCGGACGACCACGTGAAGCTGCTGTTCCCCGAGGAGGGGAAGCTCAAGCCGGTCATCCCCACCATGGGGCCGAACGGCCCGGTGCTGCAGCCGGGTGAGAAGAAGCCGGACTCGCGCGACTACACGCCCCGGCGGCATGACGCGGTGGCGGGCGAGCTGGACATCGACTTCGTCCTCCACGGCTCGGGTCCCGCGTCGTCCTGGGCGTCGAAGGCGAAGCCGGGCGACCTCCTCGGCGTGGGCGGGCCCAAGGGCTCGCTGTTCGTGTCCAACGACTTCGACTGGTACCTGCTCGCGGGTGACGAGACGGCCATCCCCGCCATCGGCCGCAGGCTGGAAGAGCTGCCCGCGGGGGCTCGCGCCATCGTCTTCATCGAGGTGTCGGACGCCAGCGAGGAGCAGAAGTTCGACACGAAGGCGAACGTGACGCTGACGTGGCTTCACCGCAATGGCGCGGAGGCCGGGACAACAGACCTCTTGAACCAGGCGATTCGCGGGCTCGACTTCCCGCCCGGCGACTACTTCGCCTGGGTGTCGGGAGAGTCGCTCTCCATGCGCCCCATCCGCGACCACCTGCTCAACGAGCGGGGCACGAAGAAGAGCTGGGTGCGCGTCACCGGCTACTGGAAGCGCGGCCTGTCGGACCACCACCACGACTCGCAGAACTGAGTCGTCGCCCGGGGAGGCCGAAAACACCTCGACCTCCCCGGGACTTTCGACGAAGGCTACGCGGGCTTCGCGAGCGAGCGGAGCACTTCGCCCGCCATCTCCACCGTGTAGTCGATCTGCTCCTCGGTGTGCGCGGCCCCGGGGAAGTTCACGTCACGACGCAGCAGGATGCCCCGGCGCGCCATGCCGCCCTGGAAGGGCGTCATCAACTTCGCGTGCTCGACCATGTCGGTGGAGTAGCGGAAGAAGGGAATCGCGTCGTAGCCGAGCACGCGCAGCGGGGAGCCCACGGCCTCCGCGTGGGCATTGATGCCCTCGCGCAGCTTGCGGCCCAGCTTCGCCACGTGCTGGATGTGGTTGCCGTTCTTGTAGAACTTCAGGACGGCTTCCGTCACGGCCAGCGTCAGCAGCTCACCGCCGAAGGTGGTGGACACCTGGAGGTCGGCCAGCTTGCTCAGGTACTTCGCCGGGCCGGAGATGGCCGACAGCGGCATGCCCGCGGCGATGCCCTTGGACATGCACACGATGTCCGCCTGCACGCCGAAGAACTCCTGCGCGCCGCCCATCGCCAGACGGAAGCCGGTGACGACCTCGTCCATCACCAGCAGCACGCCGTGCGCCGTACAGGTCGCGCGCACCTGCTGCATGAACGCGGACGTGAGCACGCGGTTGTAGGGGATGGAGAGAATCACCGCCGCCAGCTGGCTGGCCTGCTTCTCGATGGTGGACAGCAGCACCGCCTCGTCCGGAGGCGTGAAGAGGGGCAGGCGCGTCGTCAGGCCCGCGTGCGCGGCCGGCACGCCCGGTGTGTCGAACATGAAGTGGTCGTGCCACCCGTTGTAGCCGACCGTGATGATGCGCTCCTTGCCGGTGACGTAGCGCGACAGCCGCACCGCCGCGGACGTCGCATCCGCGCCCGTCTTGAAGAACCGCGCCTGCTCCGCGCCGGGGACCAGCTCCAGCAGCGCCTGGATGGAGGTGACCTCGACGGGCGTGGGCAGCGAGTGGAGGACGCCTTCCTCCAGGTGCTTGCGGATGGTGTCCACCACCGCGGGGTGGTTGTGGCCCAGCATGTTGGCGCCGAGGCCGCTGATGAAGTCGATGTACTCCTGGCCGTCCACGTCCTCCACCAGCGCGCCCTGGCCCTTGGAGAGGAACACGGGGAAGGAGCCGGGAGCGAAGAACTCCGGCTTCTTCATCATCGACTGGGTGACGCCGGGGACCGTCTTGCGCGCCTCGGCGAGCAGCTGGTTCGAGCGCTCCAGCTTCAGCTCACCCAGGATGGGACGGGGGAGGGAAGGGTGCTTCCTGACGGGCATGTCCATGAGGCTTCCTTTGGCTTGATTCGAGTAACGTCCAGAGCAGGCACAGCGAGAGCGCCGTCACCGCCACGGCCATCCACCCCACCTGGCCGAAGCCGATGAGCGCTCCCTCCGGTGACGTCGCGATGAGCATCCCGCTCACCCAGGCGGACAGGCCGGAGGCGCCGTCGCTCGCGGCCATGTTCACCGCGAGGAACCGCCCGCGAAGCGACGGAGGCACCCGCGCCGTCACCAGCGCGATGGTGGGGATGGCTCGCGTGGACGTGAGGGCCATGAACAACACGAAGGCCCCCATGACGACGGGCAGCGGAGAGGGCGACAGGTGCGTGAACAGCAGGTGCGGGCCCACGGTGCCCACCAGGAGCAAGGCGAGCATGCGGCCCGCTCCGAGCCGGTCCGTGAAGCGTCCCACCAGCTTCGCCGCCACGAGTGTTCCCGCGCCGCCGCCCAGGTAGACCCAGGGCAGGTCCGTCTGCGACAGGCCCAGGTTGCCGACCATGTACGTGCCCAGGTAGGGGATGAGCAGGAAGCTGGCGAACGCCACGCTGAAGGTCAAAAGCCAGCCCAGCGCGAGCCCCGGCGCCGCCAGCGTCGACAGGGGATTGCGGCGGGTCTCCTCGTCGCTCCGGGACAGGTGCTGGTCCAAGCGGGGCAGGGCCTTCAAGAGCCCCAACCACAACACGCCCGCCAGCCCGCAGATGGCCCAGAACGGGGCGCGCCAGCCCAAGAGGTTCGCCAGGGCGAGACCGAGCGGAACGCCCGCGACGGCGGAGAGGCCGATGGTGGACATCACCGTGCCGATGGCGCGACCCCGTCGCTCGGGGGGAACGACGTCCGCGATGATGGCCATGATGACCGCGCCCATCAGCCCCGCGCACGCTCCCGCCAGCGAGCGCGCCACCAACATGGACACGTAGCCGGTGGCCGCGCCGCAGGCCATCGTGGAGAGGATGAAGCCCGCGAAGATGGCCAGCAGCGTGCGCTTGCGGTCGAACCGATCCAACCAGAACAGGCCCAGCACGCCCATGGCCGCGGAGGCCAGGGTGTAGGAGGAGACCATCGCCCCGAACTGCGCCGTCGTGATGCCGAAGCGCCGGATGAACTCCGGCCCCAGCGGCATGATGATCATGAAGTCCAGGAGGTGGCTGAACTGGACCCCGGCGAGCAGCAGGGTCAGCACTCTCTCCTGTCGAGGCGGAGATGCGGGGTTCACGAGGGGACTCCAGGTGTCACGCGCGGCGGGGGCCGCGAGGCTAGGGGCGGACGAATCGCACCCGAATCGGTGGCGAGGTCGCCGCGTAGGGCTGGCCCTCGCGGTCCAGCGCGGTGTCGAAGCGCGCCTTGCGTGCACAGGCCAGGGCCGCCTGGCCGAAGCCATGTCCCGGGTCTGACAGCAGCTCCGTCGACGTCACCTCGCCGTCGGCGTCCACGGCGACGCGCAGCACGACGAGCTGGTCATCGATGCGCAGCGCATCCGCTTCCTTCGGCCAGGGGCAGCTCCAGCTTCGCGCCGCGAGCTGGATGGAGCGGGCCCGGCTGCCTCCGGTGCCCTGGCCCTGCGTCTCTCCGCTCGGCACGGTGTTGACCGCCGTCGCCGAGCGACCCGTGGACGCCGTCACGCCTCCCGCGTAGCGAGGCGCATTGCCGCTGGTCATCTCGAAGTCCGTGAAGTCGAGCGGGGCCGCCGGCTCCTTCGCGGCGATGACGGCGCCGGCCTGCGCGGGCTCCGCGGGCGTGGGACGTGACGACTCGCGAGGCGCGGGGCTGGGCGTCTTCACGCGCGGCGGTGGCGGGTCCGCCCTCGCGACGCGCTGAGGCGCGGGCGGCGGGGGCTCGGG